>JASJGO010000183.1:0-41566 GCA_033791505.1 Cycloclasticus sp. | reverse complement strand
ATTTCTACGCCGCGCTCGGCGAGTAATTTTAAATCGACGCCTCTTTCACGCAGTACCTCAATTTTGCCAATCGGTGTACCGTAAATACGTTCCATCACCATGACGTTTTGGCGCGTGTAATCCCAGTACACATCGGGCACATAAAGCTGGTCGGAATTTTTAAAGTTACGGCGTAATTGCGAGGCGTTGGCCGCTTCACGTACCAAATCAAGCTCGTCGTGAATGGTATGATCAAACTCCTGTACCACTTCCAGTGGCTTTAAACGCTTGGCTTCGCTCCAGTACTTATTGGCCAGTTCCGCCAGGGTATAAAGCAGGGCTACATCCGCATCAATAATTTTATCGATACCCGGGCGCAGCACTTTAACGACAACGTCTTCGCCGGTGTGTAATTTAGCCGTGTGCACCTGCGCAACGGAAGCCGATGCTAGCGGGCTTTGTGAAAACTCGGCGAACACCTCTTCGATGGGGCGTTCTAACGATTTCTCGATAATTTGGCGCGCCAGTTCATCGGCAAACGGCGGTACGTTATCCTGCAACTTCGACAGTTCTTCACCAATATCGGCGGGTAGTAAGTCTTGACGCGTTGAGAGTATTTGGCCAAATTTAACAAAAATAGGACCCAAGTCTTCCAGCGCTTTGCGAATTCGCTCACCACGCGGCTCATTACGTCTGCCGAGCCAATAGCTGGGTGAAAGGTAAGTCAAATATCGCAGGGGGCGAAACAGGTGTAACTTAAAAACAAACTCATCCAGTCCATAGCGCAATAACACGCGCTGAATACGAATCAGTCTAAAAGCCGTTGCAGGGTTAATCACTCTGTTTCCTCGCTCGGCCCATTCGCCTCTGTTTGTTTGCTCACGATGAGTCGCTTAATTTTTGCTTCTAATCGATCAGTCGCCAAGCGGAGTGTATCTACGTCGGTTTTGAACCGCTCTACTTCAAACCGAGATGGCAACATGTTTTTCTCTTCACGAAAATATTCGGCCGCATTTAGCGCATTCGTTTTAGACGTTTCCTGCATCCAACCCGAAAAGTCGCGCGCTAAGCCAGATAATTGACTGGCTATCACATCACCTGTTATTTGAGACAAAGGCTCTTCCCAATCGACCTCGATATTCTCTAAAAACCGCTGAAATTGATTGCCTAGTTCAGTATCGCCTTCTATGCTCACTTCGCCCGAAAAAAGACTGCTAACCGACGATGCTTGCAGCCCCATCATCGCTAACGCTATCGGAGAGCCTGAGATTTTAGTGTCGACCTGTTCTGTGAATTCATCGCGAATATCCAGACCATCAGCACTGATAATAAGATACAAACTCAGCTCGAGCGCACGAAAGTGCAGCTCCACGACCTTACCTTGCATTTTTGCCAGTTGCTTTGGTACTTCTGGGTCGTAGTCCAGATAACGATTAATCGCTATTTGCAGAGGTTTTACCAAAGGCGAAATCGCAGACATCTCGAATTAAAGCTTATAACCCGTATGAACCGCCACGATACCACCGCTTAGATTATTCACCTGGCAACGTTCAAAGCCCGCGTCTTCCATCATACCCTTGAGCGTTTCCTGATCCGGGTGCATGCGAATGGACTCCGCCAGATATTGATAACTATCGGCATCTTTGGCGATTAGTTCACCTATTTTGGGTAATAATTTGAAGGAGTAAAAGTCGTAAATCTTATCCAACACCGGATTAGTCGGCTTTGAAAATTCCAAAATCAATACACGACCGCCGGGTTTGAGCACGTCAAACATCGAACGCAGGGCTGCATCTTTATCGGTGACATTTCTTAAACCAAAGCCAATACAAACACGGTCAAATTGATTCGAGGCGTACGGCAAGCATTCAGCATTCGCTAAATTATAAGTGATCGTGTTGATGTGCCCTTTGTCGATCATACGGTCACGACCCACGCGCAACATCGCTTCGTTAATATCCGCCAATACGACCTTGCCCGTTGGGCCAACGCGCTTGGCAAATAAGGCCGACAAATCGCCCGTACCGCCCGCCAAATCTAACACCACGTGACCCGGTTTTATATTGGCAATTTCAACGGTAAAGCGCTTCCAAAGTCGATGAATACCCATCGACATAAGGTCATTCATAATGTCGTACGATGGCGCGACGGAGTCGAAAACGTCGCGAACTTTGCCGACCTTTTCTTCTACGGGAACGTCTTTAAAACCAAAATGCGTTGTCGTTTTATCTACCATGCAAACCTTTCTCCGATTTTTGCCATCTAATCAACGAGACGCCTAGGCGTCTCGTTGGTGGCCCGCTGCTTCTAGTCTGGCTAAATACTTTTGCCAATTATCGTCTTTATTGGCCGCCAATTCGATCAAAAAATTCCACGCGTAAAGCCCCGTGTCGTGACCATCACTAAATACCAGCCGAACCGCGTAATTACCCACCGGTTCTATTGCGTCAATATTGACCATTTCTTTACCCGTTTGCAGCACTTCTTGCCCAGGGCCGTGGCCTCGCACTTCCGCTGAAGGCGAATGCACGCGCAAGTATTCACAACTCAGCTCCGTCGTGCTGCCATCGTCAAAACTCAGCGACAGGGTTCTGCTCTGTTGGTCTAAGGCCAAATCTGTTATCGATAGCATTTTTTTACCTATAAAATATAACGTGATAAATCTTCATTTGAGGTCAGCGCGGCGAGTTGTTCGTCAACGTAGGAGGCATCAATCACTTCATTCAATTCAGCACCCGCTGGCGCTTTGAATGA
This sequence comes from Cycloclasticus sp., assembly GCA_033791505.1. Classification (GTDB taxonomy): domain Bacteria; phylum Pseudomonadota; class Gammaproteobacteria; order Methylococcales; family Cycloclasticaceae; genus Cycloclasticus. Next base: position 38,833 of record JASJGO010000183.1, on the reverse strand, counting down.
AATCTCATCGAGTAAGCGTTCCAAAATGGTGTGTAAACGACGGGCACCTATATTTTCGGTGCCTTCATTCACCTGCCACGCCATTTCAGCGATGCGGGCAATACCGTCATCAGTAAACGTTAAATTAACGTTTTCTGTTGCTAATAAGGCGACATATTGCTCCGTTAATGACGCATCTGGCTCGGTCAGAATACGAACAAAATCGGCTGCTACCAAAGCATCCAACTCGACTCGAATGGGGAAGCGACCCTGAAGTTCAGGAATTAAATCTGACGGTTTAGCGACGTGAAATGCGCCTGAGGCGATAAATAAAATATGGTCTGTTTTTACCGAACCATATTTAGTCGTCACGGTGCAGCCCTCTACTAAGGGCAATAAATCGCGCTGTACGCCATCTCTTGATACATCGGCACCACCACTATCACCGCGCTTACAAACTTTATCTAATTCATCTAGAAAAACGATACCCGTTTGCTCCAGGTTTTCTATCGCCTTTTGCTTCAACTCTTCTTCGTTAATCAGTTTTCCAGCTTCATCTTCGGTTAATGCCAGCAGCGCATTCTTGATGCTCATTTTGCGCTTATTCTTTTTGCTGCCAGAAATGTTCTGGAACATCCCCTGCAACTGGTTGGTCATTTCTTCCATACCGGGGGGCGCCATAATTTCAACCCCGACACTCGGCGCATTCACTTCTATTTCAATTTCTTTATCGTCCAAATCGCCTTCGCGTAATTTCTTACGGAATTTTTGCCGCGTAGCATCACCGGCGCTTTCTTCCTGACTGACGCTTTGAGCACGCGGCAATAAAATGTCGAGAATTTTTTCTTCCGCCGCGTCTTCAGCTTTACGCTTAACTTTTTCAACTTCGACTTCACGCGTCATTTTAACGGCGATATCTGCAAGATCACGTATAATAGAGTCAACATCGCGACCAACATAACCAACTTCGGTAAATTTAGTAGCCTCCACTTTTATAAAAGGGGCTTTTGCCAGGCGCGCCAGACGACGCGCGATTTCTGTTTTACCAACCCCTGTTGGGCCTATCATTAAAATATTTTTAGGTGTGATTTCGGCGCGTAGGCCCTCATTCACTTGCGAGCGTCTCCAGCGATTTCTTAATGCGATGGCGACAGCTCTTTTGGCGGCATTTTGCCCGACAATATGCTTGTCTAGCTCATGCACGATTTCTTTCGGTGTCATTTCGCTCATATTACTTTTGTTCCTCGGACGTTAACTCTTCAATCGTTTGATTGTGGTTAGTGTAAATACAAATATCGCCAGCGATGCCCAACGATTTTTCAACGATTTCGCGTGCACTCAATTCGGTATTTTCTAATAATGCTTTAGCTGCTGATTGTGCAAACGGGCCACCGGAACCAATCGCTATTAAATCTTGTTCTGGCTGAATAACGTCACCGTTACCAGAAATAATTAAAGAATCTTTGCTATCGGCAATGGCCAATAAGGCTTCTAACTTACGCAGCATACGATCCGTGCGCCAATCTTTCGCCATTTCTACCGCCGCGCGCGTTAAGTTGCCATGGTGCTTTTCGAGCATACCTTCGAAACGTTCAAACAAGGTAAAAGCGTCCGCCGTTGCCCCTGCGAAACCCGCTATCACATTACCACTACCCAGTCTGCGAACCTTTCTTGCATTGCCTTTCATAATGGTATTACCAAGCGTTACCTGGCCATCACCACCAATCACAACGCTATTACCACGCCGTACTGAAACAATTGTCGTTCCTCTAAAATCCACGGTTACCTCTCTCTTTGAATCAAGACTTGATATTTTACACAATAATCACGCCTAAGCGTGCTTGCCTAACTCGTTTAGGCACTATTCATACTACTTATGATATTCTTTATACTGATTAAAAACAGGGAGTGCTTACCGTGGATGAATTAAATCAGATTTCTCAAACGCTTGCTCTTAGCATGGGCGCAGCCTGGGGTAGCGGAATTAATTTATACGCGACCTTGCTAATGATTGGTTTACTCGCTCACAATGGGCAAATAGACTTACCTCCCGACCTGATGATTGTCGCCGATCCATTGGTCATGACGGCCGCCGGCCTTATGTACGTCATTGAGTTTTTTGCTGACAAAGTGCCTGGGGTTGATACCGCATGGGATACCTTGCATACCTTTATTCGCATCCCCGCTGGCGCAATGTTAGCCGCTGGTGCTATTGGCGATATAGGGCCCGCCGCAGAAATTGCCGCAGCGCTGGTGGGCGGTAGTTTAGCCGCTGCAACGCACGCCACTAAGGCGGGCACTCGCGTCCTCATCAACACCTCGCCTGAACCTTTTACCAACTGGACCGCCTCTATCGCTGAAGATATTGCCGTTTTTGCCGGCGTATGGGCATCTATTCAGCACCCCGCCTTTTTTATAGTCGCTATCGTCCTATTTATTTTACTGATGGTTTGGGCTTTACCCAAATTATGGCGCGGTATTAAACGCGTGTTTAAATTCTTAGGCCGCTTATTCGGCTGGTCTAGCGACGATGAGGATTTTTCCAAGCCTGTATCAAGCGACAAATTACCACGACCGGATTAGGGCTTCTTTTTTTGCCTGGCCCTTGGGTGCGCCTGATCGTACACTGAAGCGAGGTGCTGAAAATCCAGGTGCGTATAAACCTGCGTGGTAGCAATATTACTGTGGCCCAACAGCTCCTGCACGGCGCGTAAATCTCTACTAGATTCCAGCATATGACTGGCGAACGAGTGCCTTAACATATGCGGGTATAAACGCCCCTGCAAACCCTGACGTTTTCTCCAGCGCTCTAGCCGTAGCTGGATACTTCTAGTAGTGAGACGGCGGCCTGTTTTACCAGTAAATAACGCCATTTCGTCGGTTTTAACAATGTTCGCCCTCTCCAGAAGCCACGCACGAATGGCTTCTGCTGCTTTTTGCCCCAAGGGCAATAATCTGGATTTCTGACCCTTGCCGCTGACCACGTGAACGGTACGCCCTCTCAAATCCATATCCATTAAATTGACATTGGCCAGTTCACTAACGCGTAGTCCAGAGGAGTACAGTAATTCCCACATGGCTAAATCTCGCGTCTCTAATGCATCCTTGGGCACCGCTTCCAGCAGCGCATTCACCTGGTCGACGTCTAATACGTGCGGTAAAGCTTTTGGTGATTTCGGCGCACGGATTCCAGCGGCAGGATTATTTGGCAATCGTTGGATTTTAATCAGGTAGTTAAAAAAGCTACGGCAGGCGGATAATTCGCGTTGCAAGCTGCGACTGCCCAAACCTTCACGGTGCCGCTCAGCGATGAATCGGCGAAGCTGATGACTCGTCAGCTCCGACCAGTCAGTTAATGCTTGTTGCTCACAAAAAAGGGTAAGTTGCTGCAAGTCGCGCTGGTAGGCTTTTAAGGTGTTTGGAGATAATCGACGTTCGACCCTCAGCACTTCTAAAAACTGCTGACAAACATCAACAGCGATCTGGTCCACGGCTAAGCTTTATCTATTTGTTGCAATGAAGCCAGACGTTTTGCTACCAGCTCGCCCAGGTGCGCCAGAAACAAGCTGCCCATGGTCGGATGAAAACGGTCGGCGTCTTTGCTGCCAATCGCTAATAAGGCGTCCTGCTCATTTATTTTCAACGGAATAAACGCCACCGATTGAACACTATTCGCGTCCTCTTCAAATAGGACCGCCGCTTGATCGTGTGTTGGGTGCCCACATTTAATTTTTTGTGAATCTAAGATACGCCGAAAGCTCTCCAGCTTTTCTGAATCCCGCGGCCATACGACATCGGTAATCGGGAAGTTCGGATCGCCATCGTCAACGACAATACGAATAGCAAAAAAATCGGCTCCAAAACAATCCCGTAACATATCGTCCAGCGTTGCAAAAACATCTTCGACACAACGCGCGTCAATCAACGCAGTGGTCAACTTCTGCATACGGCCAAATAAGGCGTCGTTTTCACGTGCAATGGCTAACAAAACCTCGAGCTGCTGCTGCGATTTATTGTTTTTTTCACGCAGCAACGCTAATTGGCGCATGGTTAGCGAGACCACCCCAGCTCGGCCATCATTCACTTCAATCATTTCCAGTAAATCTGGGTTCTGGTTAAAGAACTCAGGGCTGGCTAGCAAATACTCACGAACCTGATCAGCCGTTAAAGGGCTGCTTTCCTCTGCGTTATGTTGCTGACTCATAATCTAATCATACCATCAAAAATAAATGTTGCAGGACCGGTCATTTTTACTGGACACCCATCCCCTTGCCAATCAATACTTAGCACGCCACCTGGCAGCTCAACGCTAACAGGCGTAACGACCTTAGCTAACCTGATAGCCGCAACAACCGCCGCACAAGCACCACTTCCACACGCCAGCGTTTCTCCTGCGCCGCGCTCAAAAACGCGCAATTTAATAGTCGATGGCCCGATTATTTCGCTAAAGCCTACGTTTACTCGCTCAGGAAATAGCGCGTGGCTCTCGAGTGCTGCACCAACCGATTCTACCGCCGCGGTTTCAATGTTATCGACTTGAATAACGGCGTGTGGGTTACCCATAGAAAGCGCCGAAAACTCAATCGTCTCGCCAGCCACTTCAACGTTATAAAGCAGCTGTTGCTGTTCGCTGAGCAAAGGAATACTCTCTGGTAAGAATCGTGGCTGACCCATATTAACGGTCACCAAATTGTCGTCGTTAATATCTAAAACCAGTTCACCAGCTGCCGTTTCAACCCGAATACTATTTTTATCCGTAAGGCCTTTTTGCTTTACGAATAAGGCAAAACAGCGCGCGCCATTGCCGCATTGGGACACTTCACTGCCGTCGGCGTTATAAATCACATAATGAAAGTCAGCATCACCCTTAGCCTCCCGCACCAGCAATAGCTGATCGAAACCAATACCGTAATGACGATCAGCCATCCACTTAATTTGTTCTTCGCTTAAGTCAATCGACTGATTAATCGCATCGATAACGACAAAATCGTTGCCGAGTCCGTGCATTTTGCTGAAGTTAATTAACAACCTACTTCCTCGTTTTCATTAGGCAATAAGGATTCGTTTTGCCACTGGCTTTCCACGCTTTGACGAGCACCAATTAAATGCACCTGATCGCCATCGACCATCACTTCGGCCACGCGAGGGCGCGAATTATAATTTGAACTCATACTAAAGCCATACGCACCCGCTGAGCGAATCGCTAATAAATCGCCTTCCTGTAACGCCAACAATCTATCTTTACCCAAAAAATCGCCTGTTTCACACACCGGACCAACGATATCGTACTGGGTCGCTTGTGCTTTAGCGTTCAGGTTCAAAGGAATAATTTCCTGCCAAGCCTGATACAAAGCGGGGCGCATTAAATCATTCATCGCCGCGTCTACGATGGCAAAGTTTTTATCTTCGGTCGCTTTAATGTATTCCACTTTGGTGACCAAAATACCCGCGTTGCCTGCGATTGCACGACCCGGCTCTAAAATGATCTCGTACGGTAGATCACCCAGTTTTTGATTCAGTGCTTTAACGTAATCCGCTGGAACGGGCGGGGTTTCGTCACGATAACGAATACCCAAGCCGCCGCCTAAATCCAGGTGCTGAACCTCAACACCCTTTTCTTTTAATCGCTGCAGCAAACTGAGTGCGCGGTCTAAAGCGTCCACAAAAGGTTGCACGTCGGTCAATTGAGAGCCGATATGACAATCTAAACCGACTACTTTTAAATTCGGCATGTCGCTGGCACGCAGATATTCAGTAAACGCCGTGTCTATAGCCAAACCAAATTTATTTTCTTTTAAGCCAGTGGAAATATACGGGTGCGTTTGCGCGTCTACATCAGGATTAACGCGAATGGATATAGGCGCAATAAGGCCCATTTCACCAGCGATCTGATTGATACGATCAAGCTCAGTAGACACTTCAACGTTAAAACATCGAATCCCAACGTCAAGCGCACGTCGAATTTCGTCTGGCCGTTTGCCGACGCCAGAAAATACTATTTTTTCAGGCTGCCCTCCGGCCGCCAACACGCGTTCAAGCTCACCGACTGAGACGATATCAAAGCCCGAACCCAAGCGTGCGAGGATGTTTAAAACTGCGATATTAGAATTTGCCTTAACGGCGTAACAAATAAGATGCGGACGCCCTTCAAATGCCTGGTCAAAGGCGTTCCAGTGACGCTCTAGCGTTGCTCTAGAATAAATATAAGCTGGCGTAGAAAATTGCTCGGCGATAGCGTCAACGGCTACATCTTCAGCGTGTAGCCGATTATCACGGTACTCAAAGTGGTCCATTTACAAACCCAGTTGATTTGCTACGCGCTCACTCGGCAGATATAAACTACCTTTTTGCCCACAAGCTGTTGATACTACGATAAAACTTAATATTAGCACTACTCTTAAAAAACGCATCATCTCGGCACCCTGTTATTCATTCAATAATTAGCAGTATAAACGTTTGCTCTTTTTTGGCATACTCTAATCAATTTTCACCACCCTACAGCCAATAAAACATGCCCATCACTCGTCTGCCGTCTATTATTTCTAATCCCAATACGCCCGTTCGCAACTCGGTTATCTGGCTTCACGGCCTAGGCGCTGACGGCAACGACTTTGCCCCTATCGTGCCCGAGTTAGGCATCCAGGATGAACTAGGTATTCGTTTTATTTTTCCACACGCACCGACGATGCCGGTGACCGTCAATGGTGGTGCCGTTATGCCGGCCTGGTACGACATTACTCAAATGGATTTAATGCGCCGCGCCGACAGCTCTGGCATCACTCAATCGAGCACCATTATTACGCAAATAATTAATGATGAGATCGCCGCAGGTATCGACCCGGCAAATATCGTTATCGCCGGATTTTCTCAGGGTGGCGTTATTGCCATCGACGTGGGCATTCGTTTTCCTGATCGGCTCGCTGGTATTATGGCTTTATCGACCTACGTACCAATGCGCGATTCTCTGCCTGATGCAACACAAAGTGGTCACGGCGATATTTCAATTTTTTACGGCCACGGCCAGTACGACCCGGTTATCCCGATAGATCAGGCAGAGTCGTCAAGGCGCTTTCTTGAAGAGTCTGGCTATACGGTTGAATGGCACAGCTACCCGATGGAGCATTCGGTTTGCGCAAAAGAAATTGCGCATTTAAAAATCTGGCTATCGAGCGTTCTATCTTAATACCTAGCTGGGCTCTAAACATTCAGCTTTTCTTCAATGCTTTGCATAAATTGCAGAAAGTGTGCGGTTTGTGGCTCTATGCCATTCACGGCCCCGAGCTCCTCTAGCGACACGTCAATATCGGTGATATAAACGGGATAATCTTCTGTCGCTCTTCTTTTTCTACGAATATAGTTTGCGGCCTCAGTATAAATATTTTCTCCATACTCAAGACTCGAAAATGTCTGCTCATTACAGTAAATATGCAGCTCCCCAGTCTGATCTTCATTCGCCACACGAACGCTCATACCGCTTTTAGAAAAGCCGTCGTTCAACGATACTGCTTTTAACACCCATTGGCGCTGTTTTTTTTCTACTCGATAGCACTCAATTTCCAAATCAAGTTCTCTGACATCTTGCCCATATGCGATCAAACGACGCCTTTGCAAGGTTCCTTCCAAGAAGGCTTTATAGGAGTTTAGCAAAGTTTGCTCACTGGCAAATGGCCTCTGCTTAGAAAAAACAGAGCCTTTTTCATCCAGAATATAAATTTGAGCGACACCTTCTGATATTTGATGATAATAGATCCGTATCAATCCCGCTTGGTGATGTTTACAAATCACCGGCAATAAATCCTGTTGCTCTTTAAATCCATCGAACTGAATGGGGCTAAATATTGGCTGTGGCTCTGATAAAACACCTAACAAATCTTTTTCTACTACCGCCACTGCGGTCATTTTTCGATCATTCACCTGCAGGATATAAAATGACCGAGCAGATTGGATCACCAGACGTGGTGATACCGAGTCACTATAATTTTTAAATACAGAAGCCACTTCTACGATAAGACTCTGTATTCTTTTCGACACGCTCTTCGCCCGTGTTGAATTAAAACTCGTACAATCCCACGTCGGTAACTGTTGCCTTACGCCCAGGGCTTTATAGCTAAATATTTCGCACAAACAGGCCATTAAGCCGTCCATCGCTTCATATTTTCTAACAATAATTTCATTCCAGGAGTTGCGAAATATCACGTCCACCGTCAGCACCAAATTACGCCGTTGAGAGCCAAAACTCAATGCATCCGAACGCTCGCTAATTAGATTAATGCCCTGCTCGGTATAGTCGCTCATAGCATCCATGCCTGAATTAATAACCAGCATAACGTTGGTAATCGTTGGTATGTAACGGTAGGCCTCAAGGTCTGTAGGGGTTTTTGGCAGCGTAGTGAAAAAATCCGACACGCTTTGTAAGGTTTGAGCTACCTCACGCGAGCTTATGTCACTGGTGCCTGGATGGAGGGCAATCTTCGTTTTTTCTCCAAGCACGCCGTAGTCGACACACCAGGCCAATAAACCAATTAAACTGGGCGTTTGTCGAATAAGTCGTTCCTGATTGTTTATGTCCAACCTATTTAAGACCCAACCAGACTGGCCATCTTGAGGCGAAAACTGCTTCAAAACCACCTTATTCTCTTGTTGAATTCGTGAATTCTTTATCGTTGAACGCTCTAATTTACCTGGCCTTTTCTCAAGCGTAGCGCTTAGCTTTCTTCCCAGTAAAGTCAACTCTTCATTATCACGCCTGGAGTGCTCTATGCGCTCTTTTGCAAACTTCATCAGTAACTGATAACTCTGCGTCAGCTCATGAGTTAAACGTTCTTTTTCCTGCAGCACTTGCGAAATATCCCACCCTTGATTATCTAGCGCATTTGCCAGGTAATCGGGTAATGGTGCCCAGCTACTCAACATGTCACTAAAGACTTCCTGTCGCCAATCTTTTTTTAAACGCTTAGCCGCTACGAGGCCATTTTCATTTAATTTATTAAAAAAACAGTAACGCATTAGATTGAGCCGTTCGGGTTCTTTTTTCTCTACAAAATAATCTTCCAGAGCGGCGTATAAAATTAAATAGGCATCGAGTTTATTCGGGTCAGACTCTCCCGAATAAATCAGTTTTTTCATCCGTAATGCCGACCAGTCGGAATTTGGATATTGGTCGACGTATAACTCCATCAACATCAGTTTCAATAACGATTTATACGGTGAATCAATAGCTTTATATAAATGCCAAAGCGAAGCACCCAAAAACTCCTCCGCTGGCACGGCTTCAAGGCCTCCAAAGTCAATAACTTCATTTCGATTAATAAACCGCTGCATAAGCAGTTTATCCACAAACGCCTGATAATTGTTTTCCGACTCAGGAGGCACCAACCACCAAACGGGGTAACGACCCGCGACATAAAGCGCTGTACGATAGAACTCTTCCAACAACAAATGGTGTTGAGTACTACCGCTGCTTTCAGACGATAATGGCGTGGCGACGCCAGCTTTAAACTTTTCCGCGTCGATCAGAAAAAAATGTGCTTCCAGACCTAATGTCATGGCCCATTTTTCGATCTCCGTTGCCTTTTCCTGCAATAACTCGATTTCTTTCGAAGACAGTGTAGGCGCGTGGCAAAGCCACAAGTCCATATCGCTCCCTTTTGCGTAAGCAATACTACCGACACTGCCCATCAAAAAAATCGCCTCTATACCAAAAGTGCGCCTCGCTCTTTTGCTATAAACAAACCCATTACCCAGTTTCTTCGCCTTATCAATAGATAACTTACTCGGCGTATAGTCGGCGATACCCGCGGGGGTTTTACCAGAAACATAACCCGGCAAAACAGGATGATTAACGTGAAAAAGCAGAGATAACAGCTCTAGAAATATTTTTTGGCGATCCGTAACGGCGTCTAATGCACGTTGCATTTTAACTTTATGCAGGTTTAGAAATCGCTGTTTAACGACCCTTAAATCTTGTTTGCTAATATCCCCTTCGGCGCTAATAAGCTGAATTTTTTTTAAGCTACGAGCCCGTTGTGGCGCTTTTATTGGATCAATCACGCCCTAAACCGTCATCGTTAAATCAATATCCTGCCGAATATTTTGTAGCATTGTTTTTGTCGTATTCCCCTTTGACCACTCGGTTAAACCCACCGAAAAAAAGAGCGGCCGCCCGTCACCTTTAGAAAAAAGCGATAGGTGAGGCTCGCCATTAAATTTCTTTAATAGAGTCACAGCTGATGAATAATTAGTTTCAGGCAATATAACGATAAACGTGTGTTTATCCAGCATGCCAATTTGGTCCGCCCAACGCAGTTGATCTTTCAGAAAAAAAGCAATCCGTTTTATACAACGTGCAAATAAAGGCTCTTCCATTTGAGCAGGAAACGTGTAACTAATTCGTAGTAAAGACAAGGGATTATCGTAACGCCGACTTCGACTAATATGACCATCAAGCAATTCCACGATTACCTCATAATTCATCATGCCGGTGACAGGGTCTTTAGGGTTCAAATCCGTTAAATCGTACTGTAATCGACGGCATTCATTACCAATGACGACCAAATCTGAACAGTCATAGAAAAAATAAATGTCGCATCCTGTTGTTTTAATATGCTTACGTCTGAGCCACACTTCATTATCTTTTTTAACCGTAAGGAGAAAGGGATTATCCGAGCCCAACAAAAGGGTCGCCAAACGATCATTTTCTGAAACAACGCTACCCGCCACGTCGTTTTCATTTAATTGAAGTAACGATAAAAGATAAGGGTTAATCCACTGCGTTCGACGATCTTCAAGAACGAGCACACCAAAGTCGGCGACTTCAAGCGCTTCCTGACCCCAACCTCCTGACATTGACTCGAGCATTTTCGTAACAAACGGTTATTTTTAAATTACCCTAAGTATTGTCTATTTTAGAAAAAATATTGGTTTTTTTGTCGGCCGATCTTTTCCTCGTTATAAATGCTTTTGCATTGGGCCGCTCAGTTAATATAGACGCGGTAAGCAATAGGGCATATCGTTAAACCAAAAAAAATAAAAATAGTTAATTTTCGGCTCTGCTTTATTATTTTGACGCGCAATAAATAATTTCATATTTGAGCTTTATTTTTGTATGAACAGGAACTTTATGCCCACTGTATTTAAGAATAACGGGGTATTTTATTCCCCTTAATAAATAAGTTATCAAGTCCCACTACCGTATATTGACTATTTTTGAACGCCGAATCAAACATATAGGAAAATCATGAAATCGTACCAGAAAGATTTTAACCCAACATATCAAGAAGAAGCCCCGACAATAGACGAAGTGGGTGAAATGATCGGTTTTGCTGTTCTCGAATTCGGCACAAACTGGTGCGAGCACTGTATAGCGGCAATACCTGCGGTACGGCAGGCATTCTCGGGCAAAGCGCTGCCACATATCAAAGTGCTTGATGGAAAAGGAAAAACCCTAGGGCGTTCGTTTAAGGTGAGGCTTTGGCCTACTTTAATTTTGCTCGAATCGGGCAGGGAAATCGCTCGTTTGGTTCGGCCTGTACATATGGACGAAGTGCAAGAATTTCTAACACTCGCGTATTAGTGCTGCCGACGTTCAAAGCGTAGCCGCCAATACTCAAGGCTTAGAAAAACGCACTGGAGAATACCAGCGCTTTACTTTCTATCAGCTAAAAAAGCTTTTGCTTCAGCAACCGCCAGACGAACCTGTTCTGGTGCCGTGCCACCTACGTGGTTACGCGCGGCAACTGAACCTTCCAGCGTCAACACAGCAAACACGTCTTCGCTAATTTCTTTTGAAAAGCTTTGCAGCTCATCTAGCGACAATTCTGATAAATCGCGTGCTGTATCGGTACCTAAACGTACGGCCAAACCCACCACTTCGTGCGCATCTCTGAACGGAATGCCCTTGCCTACTAAGTAATCGGCCAGATCTGTGGCGGTTGAAAAGCCCTGTTTCGCCGCTTTTAACATCGACTCTTTAATGGGCACTATATTCGGCACCATATCGGCAAACGCCCTAAGCGAACCCCGTACGGTATCAACGGTATCAAACAGCGGTTCTTTATCTTCTTGATTATCTTTGTTATAGGCTAGCGGTTGCGACTTCATTAACGTTAATAATGCCACCAGATTACCATTCACGCGGCCCGTTTTACCTCGCACCAACTCTGGCACGTCTGGGTTTTTCTTCTGCGGCATAATCGACGAACCTGTGCAAAAGGCGTCCGGCAGGTGAATAAAGTTAAATTGCGCGCTCGTCCACAACACGATCTCTTCTGAGAAGCGCGATAGATGCGTCATTAATAACGCCGATGCGGCACAAAACTCAATCGCAAAGTCGCGGTCGCTTACACCGTCAAGCGAGTTCGCGCAGGGGTGCGAAAAGCCTAATAGCCCTGCGGTCATCAAACGGTCAATCGGGTAACTCGTGCCGGCCAACGCCGCAGAACCTAATGGCATAACGTTGACGCGTTTAGCGCAATCGGCAAAACGTTCGGCATCGCGTTTAAGCATTTCAAACCAGGCCATTAAATGGTGTCCAAAGGTAACCGGTTGCGCCACTTGCAAGTGCGTAAAGCCGGGCATAATGGTGTCTGCGTGTTGTTCAGCCAAGCCAACCAGGCCGGTTTGCAAACGAGCCAATTCAGACTGAATAAGTTCTAACTGATCGCGCAGAAAAAGACGAATATCGGTCGCCACCTGATCATTGCGCGAACGCCCGGTGTGCAATTTTTTACCCGCGATACCAATACGTTCGGTCAAAGCCGCTTCAATATTCATATGCACGTCTTCGAGCTCGATTGACCAGACAAATTCGCCCGCATCTATACTCGCTAATACGTCGCCTAAACCCACTATGATTTGCTCGCATTCCTGTTCGCTTAAAACACCCACGTGTGACAGCATTTTCGCGTGCGCTATCGAACCTTGAATATCATAACGCGCCAGACGTTGATCAAAATTGACGGATGCTGTAAACGCCTGAACGAATGCATCGGTGCTTTCTGTAAAGCGACCGCCCCATAGTTTATTTTGCTTATCTTGTGACATGATTTACGGATAAAAGTGAATTATTGGCTAGTATATCATTTAAGATTGGCTTAATTTATGGCTAATATAGATTGGCTTAATTTATAGCGAATAGACATCAAGCGAGCGTACCCAGGATGGACAACAGAGCTCTGAACGATCGGCAATACTTTTTACCCGATACCTGCCGGGCAAAAAACGTTTTATATCTCACCCTGATTGCTCAATTATTGGCCGTTATATTAGCGCTAAATACTACTTTTCTCGTAGGTGACTTCTGGTCTGCCCTGAGCCTTAATTCTTTATTTATTTTATGGGTCGCTTATACCTGTGCCGCCATTTTTTGCGCCTTTAAACAGCAAATAAACCAATGGCGAGCTATAAAAATTAGCCTCTTTATTTTCTTCAGCATTAACGCCGTAACTGTTTTGATTACCTGGCTCGTTACGTATTTATTGCCGCAGCTTGAATTATTTTCTTTGCCCACTCAAGGTCACATAAACGTGTATCTCAAGAATATCGGTATTAGCATCATCGTGAGTGCCGTGCTGCTTCGTTTTCTGTATATTCAGTTTGAATGGGAAAAACAAACCAGAGCAGAAGCTGAGGCCAGACTTGACGCTTTGCAAGCGCGAATTCGCCCACATTTTTTATTCAATAGTTTAAATACGATTGCCAGCTTAACGCGTATTAACCCACCACTGGCTGAAACTCTCACAGAAGATCTGGCTGAATTATTTAGAGCCAATATGCAAACTTCAAAGCGACTCGTGCCCTTCAAGCAAGAATTAGCTTTGATCCAACAGTATTTAAATATAGAGAAAACGCGATTAGCCGAGCGCTTGACCATCGATTTAGACCTTAGCGACGTTCCCGATGACGCGTTGATACCACCATTAAGCATTCAGCCGCTGATTGAAAACGCGGTATATCACGGAATAGAGCCTGGCGAACCAGGCGGCACCCTGCACATCTCTGGCCGTATTGAAAAAGACAAAATCACGCTGTTGATTAGAAACCCCATTAGCGATCAGCTACACGTCAGCGCCAGAACGGGAAACAATATGGCGATAGACAATATCCGCTTACGCATGCAAAGCTGCTTTCCCGAACAAAGTAGCCTATTGATCAGCGCAAGCGATAATGTATTTCAGGCTCAACTCAGTTTTCCCTACCAGACGAGCCAAACATGAAAATTTTAATCGCAGATGATGAGGCCCTGGCGAGACAACGTTTAAAGCGATTAGTCGAAGAAATAAACCCGAATGACGAGGTAGTCGCCGACGCTGCTAATGGCCTGGAAGCGCTCGAACAATGCATAAAACTACAACCGCACATCGCATTTCTCGATATACGCATGCCGAAAATGGATGGCTTACAAGCCGCAACGGAAATACTCAAGGCCAAATTAGACACCCATATCGTATTTGTCACGGCTTATGATGAATACGCCTTAGAAGCGTTTAACAAAAACGCTATCGATTACCTGCTTAAGCCGGTTAAAAAAAACCGCCTTGAACAAAGCTTAGTCAAAATTAACCAACTGAATGCCTCGGCTGGTGATCTAAAGCGAGCGACTCAATCACTGTTACGTCCGCGCCAACACCTATGCGCCCACGACCATAATGGGCTTAAAGTGCTCAGACTAAGCGATATTATTTACTTTAAAGCCGACAATAAATACGTACTGGCTAGTACTATTAACGATTCGCTATTGCTGGACGAATCACTTAAAACATTAGAAGAGGAGTTCGGCTCGTTATTTTTTCGCGTTCATCGCAATGCGCTGGTTAACACCCGCGCCATGAAAGCCATTACAAAAACGCCGTCGGGACAGTTTAATTTACACCTGCACGGCATCGATGAAACACTGATCATCAGCCGTCGCCACCGCGCCGAGTTAAACAAGTTTCTTCGTCAACAATCATAAGCAGCAAAAACAACAGCTCAAACGGCTGCTATAATTATCGCAACTCAACACTTTAAGTCATCCCATGCAACTGATTAGAATCGCAACCCGCCGCAGCCCACTTGCTCTATGGCAAGCCGAACATGTAGCCAAGTTATTAACCGCCTCGCACCCCGAGCTGAAAATTGAACTGGTAAAAATGGTCACCAAGGGTGACAAAATTCTGGATACTCCGCTGGCAAAAATCGGCGGCAAAGGGCTGTTTGTCAAAGAACTCGAACAAGGCATGCTGAATGACGAGGCCGATATAGCCGTCCACTCAATGAAAGACGTACCGGCTCAACTACCGAAAGGATTAAAAATTAGCGCTATCCTTTGCCGAGAAGACCCGCGAGACGCTTTTGTTTCCAATAACTTTGATAGCATTGAGCAACTCCCCAATGGCGCAGTGGTAGGAACGTCTAGCCTTAGACGCCAAAGCCAGCTATTAGATATGCGCCCCGATTTACAAATAAAGTTCCTGCGCGGCAACGTTAATACGCGCTTAAAAAAGCTGGACGACGGCGAATACGACGCCATTATTCTTGCCGCCGCTGGATTAATCCGAATAGGCTTTGAAAAACGGATTAAAACGGCCATACCGGTCAACACGATGTTAGCGGCTGTTGGGCAAGGCGCAATAGGTATCGAGTGTCGCAGCAATGATCAAGCAACACAGGCACTCATCGCATGCCTGCATGATGCGCCAACGGCTAGCAGGATCAGCGCCGAACGTGCTATGAACTTCACCTTAAAAGGTGGTTGTCAGGCACCTATCGCTGGCCATGCAAGAATTAAAGGCGATATTTTACGCTTACACGGCTTAGTGGCCGAACCCGATGGTAGCCTGGTGATTAAAGAACAACTCGAAGGCCGCATAGAAGACGCGGAGAAGATCGGCACCACGGTAGCCAATCGCCTGTTAGCGGCTGGCGCCAAAGAGATTTTAGACAGACTCTACCAGCATGCAGACGAATGAACCCATTACGAATGTTTTAGTCACCCGGCCGGCGCATCAGTCGACTAATCTTTGTCAGCATCTTAGCGAGCAAGGCTTTCAAGCCATTCGTTTTCCTACCATTGAAATTCAAGCCATCGCCGATCAACCCTTCGTCAGGCGTAAATTACAACAGATCGGGGAGTACGATTACCTTATTTTCGTTAGCGCCAATGCCGCTTTACGCGCTGACAAACTGATTGACCTACCGTGGAGCCAGTCAGATGCCACCGTAGTTGCCATTGGGCCGCAAACTGCCGCGACACTCAACAGCATTGGTTTGACCCCAAGCATTATCGCCAGCAAACCATTCGATTCAGAACGACTGTTAAGGCAATTCCCCGAACTGCTCACGGGCAAGCGTGCTTTAATCATAAAAGGCGAAGGCGGACGAGATTTATTAAGCGAACAATTACGCCAACGCGGCATGCGGGTAGATCATGCTGACGTCTATAAACGCGGTTTACCCACGAACTCTAGTGACATTTCAAATCAACCGCTTCATTACATCACCATCACCAGCCAGCTGGCACTTGAGAATTTATTTTTACTGCTACAGCCATGGCTAAATGAATTAAAACAACAGAGTATCTTCGTGGTATTCAGCCAACGTATTGCCGAGCGCGCTAAAGCTTTAGGCTGCCAACAGGTACTGATCAGCCCCGAAGCGAGTGACTCAGGGCTAATATCGGCCATCGTCGAGTCAAGCCAACGGTAAGTTTTTTAATATACATTTAAGGCGCCAAGGATATACTATGGAAACTGGCCCTAGTTTATATGAAATGGGTTATTGTTTTAGCTAGACTCATTTCTAACTCTTACGGATATCAGTAATGACAGATAAACAAAAAAAGACCGTTCAAACCAGTGACGATTCAGCGCCTAAAAAAACGCCGGCTACTACTGAAAAACCCGTCAATAAAGCCAATAATCCCGCCACACCAAAACAAAAAAAAGGGACAGGTGTCGCCTGGCTTGCTTTAATTTTAGTCCTTGTTTCGGCTGTTGCTGGGTTTTTCGTGTACACCCAGCTGCAACAGCAAATAGACCGGCTATCTGGCAATACCGGCTCTATTGAGAGCAGTACCGTCGAGCTGTCACAAACCTTTCATTCTAAAACAAACAGCCAGGGCATTGAGATTTCAGCCTTATCTCAGCAACTAGAAAGTAACCACCAGCAAACCTCTGAAAAAATAGATTTATTACAAAAACAAGTGGGTAAAAACAGGCGGCAGTGGTTAATAGCTGAAGCGGAATATCTGGCCAGCCTGGCTAATAATCGATTGCAACTGGCTGGAGACGTATCAACCGCCATCATTGCATTGCAAGCGGCAGATCAACGGCTTAAAGAAAATGGTGACCCGATGACGTTCGCCGTACGGGAACAATTAGCAAAAGAAATCAATGCGCTTAAAAGCACCGAATTACCCGATATCGTGGGTATTTCATCACAACTATTAGCGCTTGAAACCGCGGTAGCTCAAATGACCGTAAATGAGCCCCATGCAGGCACGGCGCAAGCGCCAGAAATTGGAAAAAGCGACTCCGCTCCAGCCCCTGAAAATATCCAGCAAACGCTCAATGACGCCTGGGAGAATTTCAGTAAATTAGTGGTCGTCCGCAGGCATGACAAACCGATGGCAGCCTTGATGACGCCGGAACAGGTTGAGTCAATTCGGAAAAACCTGGCACTCAAACTTGAAGCGGCGCGACTCGCGCTGATTAACCAAAACGAAGAACTGTACAGCGCCAGTATTAATATTACGATGCAGTGGCTAAAGGACTATTTTGACGCCAGCAATACCTCTGTTATATCGGCCCTCGAACAGCTCAACGAACTCAAAAACACGCCGATCAAGGCCACTCTGCCGTCGATCGGTTTATCCCTTAAAATGCTGCGCGATATTCCGATATTAGCGATTCCTCAGCAAGCCACTGAGCTGCCGCAACCCGGCACTACTGCGGTCGAAAAAACTGCTGAAAAAACCACCGACGCTTTAAATAAAAACTAAGTAGGCGCCGCTATGAAACTAATACTTATCATCATATTGGCACTTGTTCTGGCTGCTGGACTAGCGCAGCAGGTACACCTCGACCCTGGCTACGTACTCTTTGTGTATGGCGCGTGGTCAGTTGAAACCTCGTTAGCCATTTTGTTATTTCTCGGCTTGATTGCTTTTATTGGCTTTTATTTTGTCTTGCGCACCTTGTTAACGCTCAAGCGCGCGCCAAAGAGCCTCGGCGTCTGGAATAGCCAGCGCAAACTAAACCGGTCGAAAAAAGAGCTCAATAAGGGCTTAATTGATTCTGCCGAAGGGAACTGGCAGCGTTCTGAAAAATTACTGATGAAACACGCCCAACAAAGTGACGCGCCTCTATTGAATTATTTAAGCGCCGCACACGCTGCCCAATCACAAGGCGCCTTTGATCGTCGGGACGACTACCTCTTCAAAGCAGGTGAAGCGCTACCCGAACACATTCACGCGATTCACTTAACGCGAGCAAAATTACAACTATCAGCCGGCCAATTTGAACAAGCCTTAGCAACGCTTCAACAACTCAAAACAGCAACCCCAAAGCACCCTGTTGTTTTAACCTTGCTGATGAAAACCTACGCGCAATTAAAAGACTGGAACGCTTTATATGAGTTACTGCCTTCGATCAAGAAGAATCGCAAGATAGCAATTGAAGACTGGCAAACACTTGAACAAAGAACCTTACTCCATTTATTCAATAATACGGTCGATAACAAACAGTACGATATGGATGACATCTGGAAAAATTTAGACCGCAAGCAAAAGCTAGAAGCCGAATATATAAAGCCTTACGCCATTCACTTAATCTCAACCGCTAATACGCAACTCGCCGAAGAGGCGCTAAGAAATGGACTGGGCTTTCAAACAGACAATGGCTTATTGGCCCTCTATTGCCAGCTAGATATTGAAACCGATAAAAAAATCAAACAACTAGAGAAGTGGTTGAAAAACTCAGCCTCAAATATCGAGCTACTCAATGCGCTCGCCGAGCTTTGCCTGCAAAAAGAATTATGGGGTAAAACAAAAACCTACCTTGAACAATGCATCGCTATTCAAGCGAACGGCCCGGCTTACTTTTTAATGGGGCAACTTCTTGAAGCGCAAGGTGAGCCGCTGGAAAAAGTGAATGCCTACTATAAAGACGCGCTTAAACTCAATCAGTCGACCGCAATCCAGTTATTATAAAATCTGGAGCAGGTAGAAATTTAATCCAGCCCCAGTGATGGCCAGAGTTCATCTACCTTTTGCTTAACGGCTGAATCCATAACGATAGGTTTACCCCACTGTCGGCTCGTTTCACCCTGCCATTTGTTCGTCGCATCGAGGCCCATCTTCGAACCGAGGCCCGATACGGGCGATGCAAAATCTAAGTAATCAATCGGCGTGTTTTCTATCATCGTGGTATCTCGAGCGGGGTCCATCCGCGTTGTTATCGCCCAAATAACCGACTGCCAGTCCCGCACGTCGACATCATCATCGGTAACAATCACAAACTTGGTATACATAAACTGGCGTAAATACGACCAGATACCAAACATGATTCGTTTTGCGTGACCCGGGTATTGCTTCTTGATACTGACAATCGCTAGGCGGTAAGAACAACCTTCTGGCGGTAAATAAAAATCGACGATTTCAGGAAATTGTTTTTTAAGAATCGGTATGAACGCCTCATTCAACGACACACCCAATACGGCTGGCTCATCCGTTGGCTTGCCAGTGTACGTTGAATGATAAATCGGGTCTTTTCGATGCGTTATTCGCTCAATGGTAAACACCGGGAACTGTTCCACTTCGTTGTAGTAGCCCGTATGATCACCAAAAGGCCCTTCAGCGGCCACTTCGTCAGGATAAATGTAGCCTTCGAGCACTATTTCGGCACTAGCAGGAACCTGCAGATCATGCGTCAGGCAAGTTGCGACTTCGGTCTTCGAGCCTCGTAACAAACCTGCAAAGGCAAATTCTGACAACGGGTCGGGAACCGGCGTTACCGCCGCCAATATCGTCGCCGGATCTGCCCCTAATGCGACGGCAACGGGAAATGGTTCACCGGGATGGGTTTCCTGCCATGCCTTAAAATCAAGCGCGCCACCACGGTGTGCCAACCAGCGCATAATGACCTTATTACGCGCTACCACCTGCTGGCGATAAATACCCAGGTTTTGCCGTTTTGCCGTGGGACCTTTTGTGATAACCAGTGGCCAAGTAATCAGCGGACCCGCATCATCCGGCCAGCAGGTTTGTATCGGAAACGCCGCCAAATCTACGTCGTCTGCCGCTATAACCACCTGCTGACAATTTGGCTTTTTAACTAACCTGGGCGCCATGTTTAGCACTTGCTTGTAGACCGGTAATTTTTCCCAGGCGTCCTTCATTCCTTCAGGCGGCTCCGGCTCTTTTAGCGCCGCTAACACCTCACCCACTTCTGATAAGGCGTCGACACTATCTTGCCCCATGCCCAATGCCACCCGCTTTGGTGTGCCAAACAAATTAGCCAAAACCGGCACTGAATAACCTTTCGGATTTTCAAACAATAGCGCCGGGCCTTGTCGGCGCAAAACGCGCTCACAAATCTCGGTCATTTCAAGGTGTGGATCTACCTCTTCAGAAATTCGCTTTAACTCACCTAACTCTTCAAGTTTTGAGATAAAATCACGTAGGTCTTTATAATTCATTCTTTGCCTTATAACGCTCACTAAATTTAGCCTACAAAATACCATTTATAGTAAAACTAAGATATGCAATACGACGTAGTTCTTGATGTAAAAGGCTTAAACTGCCCTCTGCCGCTGCTTAGGTTAAAGCAGCTGTTATCTAACGTTAAGAGCGAAGAGGTGATAAAAATGATCGCGACAGATCCCGCTGTCCACCTTGATGTTGGGGTGTTTATTGATAAATCAAAGCACCAAATTCTTTTCCACGAGCGGATAGATGGCATTCACTATTTTTATATAAAATCGGCCTAAGTATTGCCGGCCATTTATAAGTTAACAAACATCTACCTGGGCTTGCCGATTAGACTCTGAATCCGCCGTGCCTGTTTCGTTGGCGCCGGTCCTGTATCCGTATCCCAGTGCAAGCGCCCGTTATTATTGCACCCGCAGCTACCAGCAAAACGACCCACCAGTAACTGTCAGCAACTTGTTGCTCACTTTTTGGAGTCGATAGTTGTACAGCCGCCGCATCATCTGACCCAGTGGTTTTATTTTTTGTCTCGGCAAGCTGCTTAACGTCTTCTTCCAGGCTCACAATCGTCTTTTCTGCAGTAGCTAAAGCGGTTTGCAACGCATTCACTTGCTGTTGCTCTTGAGGGCTTGTCAGCATACTCAACTGTTGCTCAGCGCTATCTAGCTTTTCCTGTAATTGCCTGTATTTGCTTTGCAGTGCTAATAGCCTTACGTTAGCCGGCTTTTCTTCTGATAAAAAACGTTTCTCTACCCAGCCCGTTTTACCATCTACTAATTGGACCTGAACAAAGCCGTTTTTCTCGTTTATTAACTCAACGGGCGTACCACTGGGAAGTAGCTGGACAGGCTGTTGTGAATTATCAGGCGTTGAATACATACCCGCTAATAATTTATCTGTTATATGTGCCGTATATGCCATAACCGGCGATAACATCAGCAGTATTAACAATAACAGCCTGGCCATTTAAGCCGCTATACCCGAATGTTTTAATAAGGCATCAATGCTTGGTTTTCTTCCTCTAAAGGCAGTAAATAGTGCCAACGCATCGTCACTGCCGCCTTTTTCCAATACATTATGCAAAAAGGAACGGCCCGTTTTTTCATCAAACACACCATTTTCTTCAAACATTGAAAAGGCATCACTCGATAACACTTCGGCCCATTTGTAACTGTAAGAACCGGCGCCGTAACCGCCAGCGAATATATGAGAAAAACCATTCGGGAATCGGTTGAATTCTGGTGTTTTAACAACGCTCACGTCTTTTCTAACTTGCTGCAATATGGCATAAATTTTTGCGCCAGTGCGCTGGTCATATTCCAGATGAACGCGAAAATCGAATAAAGAAAACTCTAACTGCCTGACCATTTGCATGCCGGATTGAAAATTTTTCGCCGCCAGCATTTTTTTAAACAGCTCATCCGGCAATGACTCCCCGGTTTTATAGTGTGCAGAAATCAGCGGCATAACGTCCGCTTGCCAGCACCAATTTTCCATAAATTGACTGGGTAATTCGACCGCATCCCACTCCACACCATGAATGCCAGAGACGCTTAAATAATCAACCTTTGTCAGCATATGATGCAATCCGTGGCCAAATTCATGAAATAAGGTTTCCACCTCACCATGCGTTAATAAAGACGGCGCGTCGCCTATCGGTGGCGTGAAATTACACGTCAAGTAAGCCACTGGCGACTGGGTGTTATTTGCCTGTTTAAATCGAGTCATGCATTCATCCATCCAGGCGCCGCCTCGCTTATGCGGGCGAGCGTATAGGTCTATGTAAAAACGGCCGCGTCGCGTGCCCGTATCGTCCGTTATTTCAAAAAACTGTACGTCTTTATGCCACGTGTCTACACCGTCAATTTCAGCAATTTTTATCCCATAAAGCCGTTCTACCACGGTAAACATTCCAGATAGCACACGGTTTACAGGGAAGTATGGCTTTACTTCTTCTTGCGAGAATTGATAACGCTGCTGGCTTAATTTTTCTGTGTAATAGGCTATATCCCACGACTCAAGCTCTCCTATATGACCCTCTTCTTGCGCAAAGCGACTCAGGGTTTCAAAGTCTACTTTAGCCATCGGTAATGAACATTCGGCCAGTTGATTTAAAAAATCAAGCACATCGGCTGGCGTCTCAGCCATTTTAGTCGCCAAGGATAGTTCAGCATAATTAGCAAAACCGAGTAATTGCGCTTCTTCGTGGCGCAAGGCGACGATCTGCTCCATCAGGCCTGCGTTATCCCACTTTGCTCCGTCAATACTCTGATCCGATGCTCTGGTCACAAAAGCGTGGTGGATTTCATAACGCAACTGGCGATTACCTGCATACGTCATAAGCGCCATATAACAAGGAAATTCAAGCGTCAGCACCCAGCCCGTTTGACCTTTTTGCTCTGCTGTTTGGCGTAATAAATCCATTGCTGAGTCGGGCAAACCGTCTAATTCGGCGCCATCGACTATCAATTTGCTCCAGGCGTTAGTCGCATCCATTAGGTTTTCTTCGAACTGATTGCTTAAGCTGGATAATTGTTGGGATATGTCCATATAACGCTGTTTTTTATCCTCCGATAAAGCGACGCCTGACAACTCAAAGTCACGCAGGGCGTTATCAATAATTTTTTGCTGCGCTCGTTCTAACTGTGTGAATTCAGCCCCCTCTTTAATGGCGCGATACGCTTGATATAAGGCTTTGTTTTGTCCAATTTCGGTAGAGTATTCACTGAGTTTTGGCAAGCACGCAGAATATGCCTCGCGCCACTTGTCGTTATTCATTACTGAATTCATATGCCCTACCGGCGACCAGACTCGGCTCAATCTGTCATCGATTTGTTCCATTGGATGAACCAGCGTTTGCCAGCTTGGGGGCTTTTCGGCGTCGAGTAAGTCGGTTATTTTTTCGCGACTTTCCTGTAACAGCTGATCAATAGCGGGAATAATATCTTCCGCTTTAAAGCTCGAAAAAGGTGGTAGTTCAAACTCGTCTAATAATGGGTTGCTCATTCGTTTTAGCTAATTCAAAAAAATATATCTTCGCACGCTTAAGGCTCCCATCCAAGGTCTTAAAGTTGAATATACCTTCATAGGTTGCAAATTTTTATACTGTTTTATTTACCACGAGCTACGATGCGAGCGTATAAAAGACATATCAAAAACGTATATTAAACGCCCAGACGCTCAACGTGCCGAGCGCAAAGAATAAAAATAAAGCCGCCCACGATTTATACTGGAAGTTACGAACCAGTAAGGATTCCTCCTGAGTGGATATTAAAAAAGGCTTGCGGCTATCGGTGGGGTTTTTAATCATATTATCTATCTGATTATCGACATCAAGCGGGGCAGTTTCGGCTAGTATTTTCTTTGCTAACCATACCGCTTTTTGCCATTCTGCTGGATCGAGTTGACTGTCTTTGTTTTCATCAAATCGCCTTAACAACTCCTCTGGGTTATTTTTCCAACTCCTGAGCAGTATTGCTAACGATTCATCTTCGCTGGATAATTCTATTTCCCTAAATGTTGAAAAGTGCCCTAAAACATATAAAAAATCATCTTCGTGAATACGCTTTTCGCTGTAGCGGTAACGTTTACCGAACGGCACGCTGGTTGAGCTAAAACCTCTTGGGCCGGCGCTTGGATAGGGCGTACTGCCGTACCAGGTATCCGACATGGAGTGTACGACTTCCGCATCATCAGGATCGACAATGGCTTTACCCGTTTCCCCCAGCAAGGCAAATACGCCGTCACTTACGCCCGTTTCGTATACTCGCCAACGGGTACGACTTCGACCCCGAACATGGTGTGACTGCTTTTCCTCCACCGTATATTCATACCAAACACAGCTTAGTTTTGTGAGCGGCGCGATAATGGGCTCGCCTGGCAACAGGCTCGCTTTACCTTTAAATTCGTTATAGCCCTGAGCCGCCGAGCGCAACAAGGCCGTTGGCATATCCTGCATCATCCGATAACGCCAAAAATAACGGAACGCGAAATAAAAACATGACGCCGCTAAGACGCAGGCCATTGCGAACAACAGCCAAAACTCATTCTTTGGTAGCTGCAAAATGACGCGGGAAAAATCTTCAATCATTCAAACAGTTCTTTTACGCTAACGTCGCTGATAGCCGCTTCTTCGAACTCGAGCAAGTCGAACGATTTGAAATTAAAAAAACCGGCGATTAAAAGATCGGGGAACTGCTCGATGCGTACATTATTCAGGTTAACACTCGCGTTATAAAACTCACGCCTGTCCGCAATATTGTTTTCAAGCTGACTGATGCGTTGCTGTAAAGCCTGGAAAGACTCATTTGCTTTGAGGTCCGGATAGGCCTCAGCAACCGCAAAAAGGTTCATCAGCCCCTGGCGCATTTTAGTTTCTGCCTGGCCTAGCGCGGCTACATCAGACTCGCCCAGCGCACTTGAAACACCAGAACGCGCCTGCATGACCTTTTCTAAGGTCTGCTGCTCGTGTTTCATATATTGCTTACAGGTTTCAACTAGCTTGGGCAGTTCGTCGTGTCGCTGCTTTAACAACACATCAATATTCGACCACGCTTTTGTGACGCTATGCTTTAAGCTAACCAAGCTGTTATACAAGGCAACCCCATAGCCCGCTAATACGACGATGACGGCCAACACAATAAATCCTGCTACACTCATAATTATTCTCCCATTAACAATGACTCGTTAAGAGTATAAAACAGGATACTGATCATGCACGTTAAATCTTTCGACTCTAAAACGCCGTCCATTCACGCCACTTCGTTTGTCCATGAAACGGCCGTTGTGATTGGTGATGTTGAACTGGGGCCCGACGTTTCTATTTGGCCGCTAGCCGTTGTCCGAGGTGATATCCATTACATTAAAATTGGCGCGCGTTCCAATATCCAGGACGGCAGCGTCTTACACGTGACGCACGCCAGTGATTTTAACCCTGGAGGCTATCCGCTAACGATTGGAGAAGACGTTACCGTCGGCCATAACGTCACCTTACACGGCTGCACTATTGGTAACCAATCTCTTATTGGTATGGGCGCCATAGTGATGGATGGAGCCGTTGTAAATAACCGTGTGATGATCGGTGCTGGCAGCCTTGTGCCACCGAGAAAAATATTGGACAGTGGCTTTTTATACGTCGGCTCGCCGGTCAAAAAAGTGCGTCCTATCAATGAAAAAGAGGCGCTGTTTTTAAGCTATTCACCACAAAATTACGTCCGCTTGAAAAATAAGTACTTAAAAGGCTAAATATTTCGATAGGCGAAAATTTTTCAACTAGACTCAATAAAATTTGTAAAAAAATTAACTCTCGCTTATGCATGATTTTTCTTTTGCTCGCCAGCCTATTCTAGGTATGGATTTGAAAGTATATGGCTACGAGTTTTTGTATAGACCGACCGAACAAGCTTGTGAAAACTCTCACTCAATTACCTCAGAAGTTCTTGCCTCATCGATCATCGATTTAGGACTAGATAAAGCGTCTGACGACAAGCTCGCCTTTATCAATATGTCGTATGAAGACGTTATGAGTAAACACGTTGAATCATTGCCAGCAGACAGGCTTATTTTAGAATTACTGGAAGACATTAAGCCCGACCCCGAATTCATTCAGCGCATTAGGTCGCTATACGAGAAAGGCTTCACTTTTGCACTCGATGATTTTATCTATACGCCCGCTTGGGATCCATTAATTGAAATGGCCGCTATCATTAAATTTGATTTAACGACCACCACCTTGATGGAAAATAAAGCGCTTATACAAAAACTGCGTACACAAAATATAAGCTTTCTAGCCGAAAAAGTAGAGACCTATGAAGACTTTAAAGCGTATCGAGATATCGGTTGCCAGTTATTCCAGGGGTATTTTTTTTGCAAACCCGAGCACATTCAAGGCAAAGCCACCACCGCTAGTAGTAACTCTAAAGTCCAGCTACTAGCCACTATCAATCAGCCTAATATTTCTTTTGAAGAGCTGGAAAAAGCCATTAAGCAAGATCCAACAACGACCTATATGCTTTTGAAGTATTTAAACTCGGCGCATTTTGCTTTTTCTAAGCGTATTGAGTCCATCAAACAAGCCCTCATTTTTCTCGGTTTAGAGAATGTAAAGAAATGGGCCACCTTGATCACGTTGCGCAATATGTCTAGCAAACCGTCTGAGCTGTTAAGACTCTCCTTGGTAAGAGCTAAGATTGCAGAATTAATCGCCGTAAAAAACAAAGTCCCAAACACTAGCGGCTTTTTTCTGGCTGGACTCTTATCTACGATAGATGCCTTGCTCGACTCGACAATGGAAGCGACCATTCCATCTATGTCATTATCGTCTGACATTAGCGCTGCCTTAATAAAGCGGCAGGGCATCATGGGCGACACCTTAACCGCTATCACTGAATACGAAGCTCAACGCTCCCCACCAAACACCGTTGATGTTGCAGGCACTTACCTCGAAGCCTGTCAGTGGGCCGACGAAGTTTTGGGTGCATTTGGTACTTAACGTTAAAGTTTGTCCAATTTCAATTCCCCTGATCCATTGCTGTTAGGCCATTGATAACCCCATAAAACATACGCACCAATTCGAAAACAAAAATTTTATAAATGCTCTAAATTTATAATTTTTGCAAGTCAAAAAATATATGGTAAGTTAATCTTTTTAAAAGGAGAAATAGATGGAACTTAGATCTTGCCTAAGGTCCCCATTGAAGCTTCCAATCACCATAGCTTTCGAGGGCAAAGAAATTAATTGCACAACGAGAGACTTCAGCTTGGGAGGGATGTGCTTAGAATTAGATAACACGCTTCTCACGGTAGGTGCAGAAACGAAAATCAAGTTTTCTCTTTCGCAGGATAATAGAGAGAAAAAACATATTCTAAAAGCCAATATCGCTTATACAAAAGCCGATGGCATTGGCCTAGCCTTTTCCGAACTAGACAACAGTTCATTTAACACGATTAAAGAATTACTCAAGTTCACTAGAAAACAAAACCTTCACTAAATTGAATCCGCGCTAATCCCTTCTAAGTTTATTGAGTAATTTTTTAGTCTCAGGCATTACACCACGCCATATATAAAACGCCTGCGCCGCCTGCTCAACGAGCATTCCTAAACCATCAACAGATAACGCGGCACCTTCTTTTTTTCCCCACGCGGTAAAAGCCGTTGTTTGTTTGCTATACGCCAGGTCGTAACAAACCGCTCCACTAGACAATATATTTTTAGGCAAGGGAGGCAAACTTCCACTAAGGCTCATAGAGGTCGCGTTGATGATTAAATCAAAGCTCTCTCCCGCTAGTGCTTCATAGCCACAGGCCTGAACGCGACCTTTTGATAAAAAAACCCTCGCCAGCGCCTGCGCTTTTTCAACGGTTCTATTAGCCAACCAAAGTTCCGACGGGGTTGCTTCTAGTAATGGGCCTAATATGCCTCGTGCCGCGCCACCCGCGCCTAATACCAGTATGCGTTTTCCTTGCAACGATAGGCCCAGGTTCTCGCGCAAATCAGTTATAAGACCAATACCATCGGTATTATCGCCAAGCAGGCTACCGTCCTGCATTAATTTAAGCGTATTAACGGCGCCGCTAAATTGCGCGCGCGCGGTTAACTGATCCGCTTTTTCAAAGGCTAGTTCCTTCAGCGGCACGGTGCAATTGACACCCTTGCCAGCAGATTGAAAAAAATCGACAATCACTTCATCAAAGGCCTCTGGCTTTACCTCTAACGCCTCATAACTCAGTTGCTGAGCGGTTTGCTTTGCAAACTGCAAATGAATAAAGGGCGATATACTGTGGCCTACAGGAAATCCTAAAACTGCGTATCGATCCATCAATAATCGCCCCGGTCCCGCGCTGACAACCAGCCAGCAACGTCTTTAGCAAAATACGTCAATATGCCATCAGCCCCTGCGCGTTTAAACGCTAATAGCGATTCCAGTACCGTTGGCTTTTCATCCAGCCAACCATTTTGTGCCGCCGCCTTAAGCATCGCGTATTCGCCACTGACCTGATAAGCAAACACCGGAATTCCAAACTCATCACTCACGCGTCTAACGATGTCGAGATAAGGCATGCCCGGCTTAATCATCACCATATCGGCCCCTTCTTCAATATCCAGCCCTACTTCAACCAGGGCTTCATCGCTGTTTGCACAATCCATCTGATAACTGTACTTATTACCTCCACCCAATTGCGCGGCAGACCCTACGGCCTCCCTAAATGGACCATAAAAACTTGATGCGTACTTGGCAGAGTAGGCCAAAATTTTCGTATTCGTAAAACCGGCTACTTCAAGCGCATCTCGAATAGCGCCGACCCGTCCGTCCATCATATCGGAAGGAGCAACGATATCCGCACCCGCCTGTGCGTGAGAAACGGCTTGTTTAACTAAGGCCTCAACCGTTTCATCATTTAAAACGTAGCCATTCTCATCGACTAGACCGTCCTGACCGTGCGTGGTAAATGGGTCTAAGGCCACGTCGGTAATAACGCCCAACTCTGGCAATGCTTTTTTTAAATCTCTGACCGTTCTTTGCAGCAAGCCTTGCGGGTTCCACGCCTCGGCCGCGTCGTCCGTTTTGGTGTTTGCCAGTGGCACTGGAAAAAGCGCTATCGCTGGCACGCCCAGTCGTGAAACTTCTTTCGCCTCCTGCAGTAATAAATCTATGCTTAATCGTTCCACGCCGGGCATCGACTCTACCGCTTGACGCTGGTGCTCACCATCGATCACGAAGATTGGATAGATCAAGTCATCTACAGTCAACACTGTTTCTCGCATCAAGCGACGGCTAAAATCGTCCGACCGCATCCGTCTAGGTCGAATTGAAAGAATGGCATTAGATTTATCGGCTTTCATTTTTATTTTCCATTTTGAGCTATAATTAAGTCGTTAATTTTAACCACTTAATGAGTAAAGGGCTGTAGATATATTAACGTTAACAACCATTGAACGTTCATGTTAAGCGTTATATTATCTGTTACAAGCAAACTTTGATTAAATGAAGGCGTCTTCTTTAACCGTTTTATACGAAGTTGACCCACTCATCAGGTAAAAAGTAATTACTGTAATTAACTTCTCCCTTTTAGGGTCTAATAAGCTGGTTACTAAAAAATAAAAACATACTTTAGGAATATTTGTTATGAATAAAATAAACGGAATTTTTTTAACGGGACTTTTCTTCGTTTTATCAGCCGTACACGTCACCGTTGCGGCAGACGAACTCAATGACCCACAAAAAGTCATTCAAGAAACGTCTAACTTACTTTATAGCATCGTCAAAAACGATCAGGCTAAACTCAATGATCGCGCGTATATTTTTAAACTCGTCGATGAGGTCATAGAGCCACGCGTCGATTTAGACAAAATTTCTAAACTCGTACTGGGCAAATACTGGCGCACGGCAACTGACAAACAAAAAACAGATTTCCAGAAAGAATTCAAAGGCTTACTCGTCAATACCTATGCAACGGCTTTTACCGAGTTTGAAGAATGGACGGTTCATTTCTTACCAATGTCGATGGCTGCTGATGACAATAGAGTGATCGTCAAAACTGAAATTATTCAACCTTCTCGCCCTCCAGTTGCCGTTGATTACCGTATGGCATTAAACAAAAGCGGCGACTGGAAAGCCTACGACGTCATCATCGAAGGCATTAGTATGGTGACAAACTACAAAGGAAGTTTTGCCACTAGTATTAAAAATAGCGGTGGGCTGGACAACGTCATTAAGGCATTAATAGAAAAAAATGAGCAGTCTAAAACGAGTTCCCTCGCATTGACAGCGCCAACTACTAGTTCTTAAGCGGCTTATTTACCCAGTGCTAGCCAGTCTTTAGGTTTTAAGAACACCTCATATAACTCGCTCTCGGCGGAGCCAAGCTCGGGTTGCCAATTGTATCGCCAGCTGACTTGCGGCGGTAATGACATCAAGATCGATTCAGTACGCCCTCCTGTTTGCAGGCCGAACAGCGTTCCACGGTCGTAGACTAGATTAAACTCGACGTAACGCCCACGACGATAACACTGAAAATCCTTTTCCTTTTGCGTAAATGGCAAGGCTTTACGGCGCTCGACGATCGGCACGTACGCAGGGACAAAGTGCTCAGCCACGCTATTCATTAGTGCAAAACAACGATCAAAACCGCCTTCATTTAAATCATCAAAAAATAAACCGCCAATCCCACGCGGCTCATTTCGGTGCTTTATGTAAAAGTAATCATCGCACCATTTTTTATACCCTGAATACAGTTCTTCACCGAACGGATCACAGGCTTCTTTGGCCTGTTGGTGCCAGTGAACGGCGTCTTCTTCAAAGCCATAATATGGCGTTAAATCAAAGCCTCCGCCAAACCACCAAATGGGTTTTTCACCGTCTTTTTCAGCGATAAAAAACCGCACATTGGCATGTGAAGTAGGTACGTATGGATTACGCGGATGAATGACTAAGGAGACGCCTAATGCTTCAAAATTACGCCCCGCCAGTTCTGGACGGTTTTGGGTCGCCGAAGCGGGCATAGAACCTCCTCGGACGTGTGAAAAATTAACTCCCGCTTGTTCGAATGTTTGTCCATTTTCTAATACGCGCGTTCGACCACCACCCGTATCACCGCCTCGCTCCCAGAGGTCCTCGACAAACACGACCTCTTCTTCGAGCTTTTCAAGTGAGCCACAAATAGAGTCCTGTAACGCGAGCAGGTAATCTTTAACCGATTGTATATTGGGTACTGACATAACTAATAATCTCAGCGCTTAACGCAGTTGTCTATTTGAAAATGGATCGATGATGCGGCTTGGCTCTTCAGCGCCTCCTGCCTTTGAACCGATGGTGAACACACCCTTTACTTTAAAATCTAAACGCGTTTTATGCGCCGTTTTTAAGGGTTCGCGAGCAGAAAAATTTGCACTGGTTGATACAATAGCCATTTTTGCAAGCGAGCAAAGCTCGCGCGCTAAGGGGTGTTGAACGAGCCGTACCGCGATAGTTTCATTCGCGCCGGTTAGCCATTTAGGTACATTTTTTTTGGCTGGCAATAACCACGTCGTCGCTTGCTGAGTTGGAGCATTTATTTTTGCAATAATAGACGATGGTAACTTCTCTAAATAAGGTTCAAGTTGAGAAAAATCTGCCGCAATTAAAATCAACCCTTTACGCCAGGACCTTCTTTTTAATGCCAGTAAATCAAACACCGCCCGTTGATTTAATGGGTCACAACCTAAACCAAACACGGCCTCGGTTGGATACGCCACCAGCTCACCTTGATGGAGGTGCTCAATAAATCTTCTTTTTTGCCAGGCCGACGGCACAACGGTGTCGTAACGTATACGAACTATAGTTTTTCTTGCAGCTCGCGATTTTTCTTAATCACCGCTGCTCCCGCGGCTTGTCTTTCAGACACTACACGTTGCGCCAGATCCGTATCGGCTAAAGCCAGGATTTGCGCTGCTAAATAAGCCGCATTTTTTGCCCCCGGTTTGCCTATCGCCACGCTGGCAACTGGAATACCGCCCGGCATTTGCACGGTAGACAACAACGCATCAATACCCTGCAAGGAACCCGCGTCCAATGGTACGCCAATCACTGGTTTTACCGTATTGGCCGCTACCGCGCCCGCCAGGTGAGCAGCCAAACCTGCTGCGGCAATAAATACCCCACAGCCTCGCTGGTCAGCGTCTGTCACGTATGCGTGCGTCTCCGCCGGCGTTCTGTGCGCAGATGTTATTCTCACCTCGTAAGGAATATCTAGCGTCTTAAGTACATCCAAAGCGCTCTGCATCACGGGAAAGTCAGAATCCGAACCCATTAGAACTGCTACAAATACATTCTTTTTTTGTGTCATATTAATTTCTTTTCTAGTCTGGTTTAGCCATTTCTTCACAAGGCGTAATGTATGAACATTCCTGCTGTGGACATACTTTTTCAGCGCCTCTAGTTTTTGTTATTTTAACTGTCAATATGGGCCAATGGCAATTAGGGCAGGGCTCATTAATTGGCTCATTCCAAAGTGCATATTTGCACTTTGGGTAATTTGAACAGGAATAAAAGATTTTACCTTTACGCGATTTACGTTCGAGTACCGTGCCTTTTTTACACTCGGGGCAAACGACATTGGTATCTTTTGGCTTCTCAAGCGGTTCCATATGCTTGCAGTCCGGATAGGCGCTACAACCAATGAATTTGCCGTAACGGCCCGAGCGGATAATAAGGTTCGATTCGCATTTAGGACACTGCCTGCCTTCTACCACCTCTGGCTCAGCGGATGCCGCATCATCATTAAGGTTTCGGGTATAGCTACATTCTGGGTAATCGGTACAACCTATAAACCGACCATTTCGCCCTAAACGAATAGACAGTTGCTTGCCACATTCTGGGCACTTTTCGTCCATCGCTTCTTGCGTTACATCACTGCGCTGAACGCTAACTTCCTTATCATCACAGAGTGCTTTGAATGGTTGCCAGAACTTTTTCATTAGCGGCAACCATTTCATTTCTCCCCTTGATACCGCGTCCAGGTCGTCTTCTAGCTTAGCCGTAAAATCGTAATCAACGTAGTTGGTAAAGTGATCGGTTAGAAACTTATTAACGATACGACCTACATCGGTTGGATAAAAACGTTTCTGCTCTATTTCTACGTATTCACGATTTTGCAGGGTAGAAATAATCGAGGCATAGGTAGATGGGCGACCAATACCGTATTCTTCCAGCGATTTCACCAGGCTGGCCTCACCGTATCTAGGTGGCGGTTCGGTAAAGTGCTGATTTGGAAGAACCTCTAGCAAGTCTATTAACTCACCTTCTTTCATCGGAGGCAGTAAGTTTTCCTTGTTATCCTCATCCTCTTTACTGTCGTCTTTACCTTCCAGGTAAACCGACATAAACCCTGGTTTATTAACCGTTGAACCCGTTGCGCGAAAAACGTGTCCCTCACCACAGGTCAAGTCAGCGCTGACCATATCAATAACGGCGTGCGCCATTTGACAAGCGACAGCCCGTTTCCAGATCAGCAAATATAACTTGTATTGATCGCTCGATAGGGAACCGCGTATTTCTTCTGGGATTCTGCCTACAGAACTCGGCCGTACGGCCTCGTGAGCTTCCTGAGCATTTTTCGACTTGGTTTTATAAACGATTGGGGCTGCGGGTACATTTTCTTTACCATAACGCTTTTCAATCAGCTGGCGAATATCACTCACCGCGTCCTCTGATAGATTCACCGAATCTGTTCTCATATAGGTAATTAAACCGACTGATTCTGAGCCAATGGTAATTCCTTCGTAAAGCTGTTGCGCCACCTGCATGGTTCTTTTAGTCGTAAAGCCTAGCTTTCTTGCCGCCTCTTGCTGCAAGGTCGAGGTAGTAAAAGGGGGCGCTGGATTGCGTTTTCGCTGTTTCTTTTGCAACGATTTAACCAGTAATTTACCGGCCGCAACCGACTCAACATTGCTTTTTATTTCATTCGCGCGCTGCGCATTATCGACGCTAAACTGGGTGAGTTTCTCGTTCTCAAAATACGTTAACTTTGCCTTAAACGCCTGCTTACTGGCCGATACCGCTGATTCGATAGTCCAATATTCACGGCTTTTAAACGCTTCAATTTCCAGCTCGCGTTCTACTATGAGGCGTAACGCTGGACTTTGAACTCTGCCGGCGGATAAGCCGCGCCTGATCTTTTTCCACAATAAAGGCGATAAATTAAAACCTACCAGGTAATCCAGAGCGCGTCTGGCTTGTTGCGCATCCACCATATCCATCGACAACTCACGCGGTTGCCGGATGGCTGCCTGAATGGCTTTTTTGGTGATCTCGTGAAAAACAACTCGATAAATTGGCTTATCTTTGAGTAATTTTTTTTCTTTTAACAATTCTGCTATATGCCAGGATATCGCCTCACCCTCGCGATCTGGATCGGTCGCGAGATACAGCGTATCTGCTTTTTTCATCTCTTTGGTAATAGCTTGAACGTGTTTCTGATTTCGCTCTACCAATGTGTATTTCATGGCAAAATCGTTCTCGGTATCGACCGCTCCTTCTTTCGGGATTAGGTCTCGAACGTGTCCGTATGAAGCAAGCACCTTAAACCCCTTGCCAAGATACTTCTCGATCGTTTTTGCCTTCGCAGGCGACTCTACAATAACTAAATTAGACATGACGCGGTTCAGTGAAGCTCAAATGGAATATCGCCGTACACTAAGTCTTCCATTTGCGAGTAGTGCCCTTCCATACCGGACTGACTAAATAACACCATAAGGGCCACCCATTTAATGTGGTCCACAGAAAGCACTGTGTCGCCTAACGCCATCGCTCTATCAATAATCAGCTCGCGACGGGTTGAATCGATAATCCCTGCCTGCTCTAAAAACAACAAAAAGCCCTGCGCGTCTACGTCAAAACGCTGACGTTCTTCGGGCGAATGAATTCTAATAGAGCTTTGTTCAATATGATTTTCTACCGCCATCGCGGGCTGTTTAGTCAGTTCGTCCATCCAGTCGAAAGCGCGATCTACGTAGTTCTCCGTAAACCCTGCTTCTAACAACTCCGTCTTTAATTTGTCCTGCTCGATAACCTGATCGTCGTCAGATACGTCGATGTAATGTTCGAACAGGTACACGAGTACTTCAAAAATAGTTTCTTTCATTTTTCCCAAATTATCTCTATTTATTCGATAGAACACCGATAGAAAAGACCACCAGGTGCGGATGATACTAAACCTTGCAGCTCCAATACCAATAACATAGACGAAATTTCTTCCGCTGTAAAATCAGTTAGCGCTATTAGATCATCTACTGAAGTGGGGTCAAAGGCAATTTTTTCAAGCAACACAAGATAATCTCCTCCTAGGGAAGAGATTTTCGGCACATTCTTTTTACCTGCGTTGGAAATATCCCCCAGCGCTACCAGGGACAGATTCCCCAGGTCTTCTAATACATCCTCGGCTGTTTCTACTAATTTTGCGCCCTGGCGTATCAAATGGTGACAGCCTTTGGCCAAAGGATTATGGATGGAGCCTGGCATGGCAAATACCTCGCGGCCCTGTTCCATAGCGTGCTTCGCTGTCACTAATGTGCCACTTTTTATCGCTGCCTCAACCACCAGCACCCCCAGGCTCAAACCACTGATAATACGGTTTCGTCGGGGGAAATAGCCCGGTTTCGGCTCTGTGCCACAGGGAAACTCTGACACCAACGCACCCGTTTTGATTATTTTCTCCGCCAACGACTTATGACTCGCTGGATACACCCTATCTAAGCCCGTTGCGGCCACCGCAATGGTTTTTCCTGTCGCATCTAATGCGCCTCGATGGGCAGCCTGGTCTATACCTAACGCTAGACCACTGGTGACGGTTAAGCCAAAAGCTGCAAAATTTTTCGCAAAGGCGTGCGTCGTTTCTAAGGCCAGGGGAGATGGGGTTCTAGTCCCCACTACGGCGATCTGTAGTGAGTTTAAAATTGAGCGTTCTCCGCGTATAAACAAAATAGGTGGTGGGTCAGGAATCTCTTTCAACAGAAGGGGGTAGTCTGCATCACTCCAGCACATGACGTGGCAACCGTCTTTTCCGAGCCAGCTCAAATCCTGCTCGATGGCCGAAAAGTCGAAGCGCTTTATTTGCCCAGCTACGTCGTCCGACAAGCCTGCTTGTTTCAACTCAGCAGTCGAAGAAGCAAAGACCTGAGAAGGGCTAGAAAACGTTTCCAGCAGGGTTATATATGTTCTTGCTCCGACGCCTTTAACCCGCCACAAAGCCAGCCAAAAACTTATTTCATCAATAGAAAGGCTTGGCGAGCCCTCCTCATCAATCCTGATATCACTCAATAAGGCGTTCTTACAACATCCAGGCGGTGCATGGCGCGTGTAGCTTCCATGACCAGGGCGTAACTAACGCGGTCAAAAACGCGGAACACCATTAGCACACCCGCTTTTTCGTCCGGCAAGGTCACTTCGGCCCCTTTACCCGCGACAACATCTCTAACCGTTTCACCCGCCTGATCTATTTGCAGAACATGACCCACCTCGACGCCATCTTGCAGACCGCGATCTATAACCACGATAGCAAATTCACCAATTTGAGTAACACCATCTACTACGCCAACGATACGCCCTTTAATCTGGTTGTCGGGTGCATGTGGGTAATAATTTTGCACTATCGGTCCTTCTATTGCCGGCAGTAAACGATCGCCTTTACGGACTTCCTGCGTTGTCTTATCGAGCATAACGGTGGCAGGGTCGCCAACCAGCTGTACTGCAGACTCGGCAACAAACGTCGATTCAAAACCTAGCGATTCACCCGTTTCCCCGTCTTTATATTCTTCACCCTGACGCACGACACTGTAGCCACTATCGGCACTTGCATCTAACGAACGAACATACGCCTTGTAACCAGGACTCCCCAAAATATGCTCATCGTCAAACGCTACGATATAAGGCGCCGCGTCATATTCATTTTGTGTCATTACCCTTGGGCTATTCAGAAACGCTGCGATCGCGTCTAATGGAATGCTCGGTATTGCATCTTTTAAATCAGAACGACGAATAGACGGTGATAATTTTCCATCGCCTCTTTTTAAGCTGAGCCTTGGCTGCCCATCAATAAAAGAAAGCTCAATAATATCTCCTGGGTAAATTAGATGTGGATTGGCGATTTGTTCGTTCGCGTGCCAAACATCAGGCCAACGCCACGGTGTATTCAAAAAACGCGCAGAAATATCCCATAAGGTGTCGCCTTTTACAACGACGTAACGATCAGGGTGCGAGGGATTCAACTCAACATTGTTGGCCAATACACTGCAACAAAACAACGCACCAACGAGTAAGCCTAGTAATTTTTTCATAGCCATGATCTTCCTTTTTATGGGCAAATAAAGATAATTGCAAGTCTAGCCTAAAATATTAACTATTCAAAGTTTAACGTTAATTAGTTAAACTTCACCCTAAACAATTGAGCAGCAACGCACATTTCACACAAACATCATGGCTAAACTAGACATTCTTCACTTTCCTGACAAGCGACTCCGTACCAAAGCGGAGGAGATTGATTTAATCGATGACGCCCTCCGTCTGTTTATCGACGACATGTTTGAAACCATGTACGACGCGCCGGGTATAGGACTTGCCGCATCGCAGGTTAACTTCCACAAACGGTTAATGGTGATTGATGTATCCGAAGAAAAGGACCAGCCGTTATGCTTTATTAACCCGGTTATTACCCATAAGGAAGGCGTTGAAGTCATGCAAGAAGGCTGCCTGTCCGTGCCCGGGTTTTATGAAGACGTCGAAAGGGCCGAGAGCATCTGTGTTAAAGCTCTCGATGAACAGGGCGTCGCCTTCGAATTAACGACCGATGGCTTGTTGGCCGTCTGTATACAACATGAAATCGACCACCTGGACGGCAAGCTATTTGTCGATTATATATCTCCTTTAAAACGCAATAGAATAAGAAAGAAACTTGAACGCATGGAAAAAGAACAGAGCAATCAACCGTCTCGACCCGCTTCCACGCTATAATCCAGTTTTTTCAGGCGATTCCAATGAATATCATCTTTGCAGGCACGCCAGCATTTTCAATCTCTAGCCTACAGGCTTTAATTGCTAGCGAACATCGGGTTTGCGCCGTTTATACCCAGCCTGACAGACCCGCAGGCAGGGGGAGAAAGGTTCAAATAAGCGCCGTCAAACAGCTTGCTTCAGATAACGGTATTCCCATCGAGCAACCCGTTAACTTTAAATTTTCGCAGGCGCTTGAGAGACTGAAACACTACCAGGCTGACTTAATGGTCGTTGTTGCCTATGGCATTATTTTACCCATCGAGGTGATAACCACGCCCCGCTATGGTTGAATCAATATTCACGCCACACTATTGCCTCGCTGGCGAGGGTAGGCTCCCATACAGCGCGCCAATTAGACCGGTGATAATGAAACCGGCGTGACCCTAATGCAAATGGACGCTGGTCTGGATACCGGCGATATGTTGAGTAAGTCTATTTGTCCTATAGAGCAAGACGACACGTCCAGCACTTTACACGACAAACTTTCCCTACTCGGCGCCGAGACTTTAATTAAACTCTTGGCCGATATTGAACGGCAACAATTAACGCCCAAAGCTCAGCCAACATCTGGCGTTACGTATGCCCATAAGCTCAGCAAACAAGAAGCCCGAATTGACTGGCATATGCCCGCTGCAGAGGTACATAG
>JASJGO010000182.1:0-7847 GCA_033791505.1 Cycloclasticus sp. | reverse complement strand
AAAGTCGGTATCAACACCAGCCATTATTCGTAGCAATGTTGATTTACCTGCGCCGTTATAACCCAGTACGCCAATTTTTGCGCCGGGGAAAAATGACAGGGAAATGTCGGTTAAAATTTGGCGTTTAGGCGGTACAACTTTGCTAACGCGGTTCATGGTGTAAATATATTGGGCCATTGTTAATCCATTCGTTTTTTATGACACCCTTTATTAAGGGCGTATTAGAAATTTGGGTTTGTTTGTAAGATAGTGTATTAGAAACAGTGTTACTTCAATGCACAGTTGTTAATAATTTAAAAAAATAGGGTTGTTGGTCTAATACTAAGGCTTAATAGACTGATGGCAAGCATAATTTCGTCATGTATGCGACATAAAACCAGAATACAATACAAATGCTGCGTTGCGGCAAAGTTAGCTTTAGAGTAGGGTGTATCGATAATGAACGCGGTGTTGCGTTGTATTTTATTCTGTAATGTCTTCGCGAAAGGAATTAGGTGACTTTGGTGTTTGCTCTGTGTAAAAGGATTTTATTATGATTGAAAACAAAATTTCAAATTTTATTTCTCCACAAAGCATTGTGGTTATTGGGGCTAGTTCTCGCGAAGGCTCGCTTGGCCAAATTATCATGAAAAACCTTCTTTCAGCTGGGGTGGAAGCGGACAAATTATGCGTTGTTAATCCAAAGTACTCCAACGTACTTGATATTATTTGTTACTCAACAGTGGCTGATATACCACACGTACCAGATTTGGCCGTTATTGTTTCACCTGCGGTTACCGTTCCCAAGTTAATTGCAGAGTTGGGTAAAAGAGGATCAAGAAGCGTTATTGTTATAAGTGCTGGTTTTTCAGAGGGAAATAACGAACAAGGCAAGCTCTTAGAAGACAAGATGTTGAACAACGCTCGACGATATAATATGCGAATTGTCGGGCCTAATTGCTTGGGTATTATTTCGCCTATCAGTGGTTTAAATGCAAGTTTCAGCCACTTAATGCCTAACAAAGGCAATATTGGCGTTATCTCTCAATCAGGCGCCATGCTGACGTCTATTATTGACTGGGCCTGCGGTCGTGGGATTGGTTTTTCTCACCTGGTTTCATTTGGCAATATGGCTGATATTGGTTTTGCTGAGGCGCTTGATTTTATGTCCTCTGACCCGGAGACGGAAGCGATCTTGATATATATGGAGTCGATTCATAATGCTCGTCGTTTTATCTCAGCAGCGCGATCGGCTTCTCGTACTAAACCCGTGGTGGTTCTGAAGGTGGGGCGTTCTGTTGCAGGAAGTCGTGCAGCTGCCTCCCATACGGGTGCGCTAGCAGGCTCAGACGATGTGTATCAAGCAGCTTTTGATCGGTCTGGTTTGCTTAGAGTGCCAGGTATGCGTGAATTGTTTTATGCCGCGGCCTCACTCACGTCTATTGGGCCGGTTGAGGTCGATCACTTAGCTATCTTGACCAATGGTGGGGGTATGGGTGTATTAGCCACGGATGCTCTGGTCGAGGAAGGTGGCTTGCTGGCGAATTTATCGAAAGAGACAATACAGAAACTAAATAAGGTGTTGCCTGACAGCTGGTCTCATGCGAACCCAGTTGATATTATTGGCGATGCGGGTCCCCAACGATATGTAGATGCGCTGACTATTCTGCAGCAAGATGAGAGTGTGGGTGCTATTTTGGTGCTGAACTGCCCGACCGCAGTTGCCTCGAGTGTAGAGGTGGCAGAGGCGATTTCGGAGGCGGCACAGAGCAGTGATAAATGCATTCTTGCCAGTTGGGTTGGCAGCGCAACAGCGGAAAAGAGCAGGGCGATACTCGCTGAGCGTGGCATTCCAAACTATGAGACACCGGAAGCAGCGGTTAGTGCGTTCATGTATTTAGTGCGTTATAGACAAAACCAGAAAATTTTGATGGAAACGCCTCCTGCGAGATCAGAAGACCTGGTTTTTGATGTTGATAAAGTCAGAGATATTTTTCAACGAGTGTTAGCGCAAGGACGTGAATGGCTTAATGAGCTTGAAGCAAAGGATGTTTTGGCCGCGTATGGCATACCAACAGTGACTACGCGATTAGCTTCAACAGCAGAAGAAGCGGTCGCTTTTGCTGAGGACTTAGGTTTTCCCGTCGCCGTAAAGGTGTTTTCCCCCGATATTCTGCACAAATCCGATGTTCGTGGTGTGGCGCTTAATTTAGCTAGTGCAGAAGCAGTTCGACAGGCCGTATTGGATATTGAGTACACGGCGAAACAAATTCAACCAAACGCCAGAATAGAGGGTTTTGCTGTTCAACACATGGTCGATACTAAAGGCGCCCACGAACTTATATTGGGTGTTTTGGAAGAGCCTACGTTTGGGCCTGTTCTGTTATTTGGTAAAGGCGGTACGGCGGTTGAGATTTATGATGATAAGGCGTTGGCATTGCCCCCTCTAAAT
This sequence comes from Cycloclasticus sp., assembly GCA_033791505.1. Lineage (GTDB taxonomy): Bacteria > Pseudomonadota > Gammaproteobacteria > Methylococcales > Cycloclasticaceae > Cycloclasticus. The sequence goes on along the minus strand of JASJGO010000182.1, from coordinate 5,416 downwards.
TTGAAGCTCGCAAAAGATATGATTTCCAGGACTAAAGTGTATCGCTTATTGCAAGGGTATCGAGAGCAGGACGCGATAGATATGGATGCCTTGCTACTTACGTTAATTAAGTTGTCGCAATTAGTGGTGGATTTTGATCGATTAGTAGAATTAGACATTAATCCATTATTGGCGAATAAAGCCGGCGTTATTGCACTAGACGCCCGGATACGAATTTCACCAAAAAAAACCGTTAAAGCAGACCGGCTGGCCATTCATCCCTACCCGAGAGAGCTTGAGGAGTTAATACGTCTTGATTCTGGAAAAACCTATAAGCTCAGGCCAATTAGGCCTGAAGATGAGCTAGCATTAATCAAAAATTTTGAACAACTAACGAAGGAAGAAATATGGTTTAGGTTTTTCCATGCGATCAAAAAAATGGATCATCATATGGCTGCACGTTTCACACAAATTGATTATGATCGTGAAATGGCTCTGGTAGTCACGGATTTACCTACTAAAGCTGGCTGGAATCTCTATGCGGTGGTGCGTTTGATTTCAGAACCGTTTGCTGCACGGGCAGAGTTTGCTTTAATCGTTAATCACGTTGTAGGCGGACAGGGCCTGGGTACTCTTTTGTTGAAACGGATAATTGCGTATGCAAAAACTCGGCAACTTGATGAAATTTATGGTTCGGTGTTAGTGGATAACAAGGTCATGCTGGATATGTGCAAAAAAGAAGGCTTTACGCTAAAAATCAACTACAAAGAACCTGGCGTTGTGGATGTTAAATTAATACTGTGAGATTAGATTTGTTTAATCGAGCTCCATTAGTACTCGAATGTGTTGCTCGGTGCTGCGGGCTAATGCATTCAGTGCATAACCACCTTCAAGCATGGAAACGATTCTGTTATCGGCGTGTTTGCGGGCTATTTCGACTATTTCCCGCGTTACCCACGCGAAGTCATCATCACTAAATCGTAATTGGGCTATATCGTCCTCCCAGTGCGCGTCAAAACCAGCTGAAATAAAAACAAACTGTGGTTTAAATGCGCTGAGTTCAGGGAGCCAGTCTCGTCGAACGGCTTCACGGAATTCTAGCCCTGATGCGCCACGATGTAAGGGGCTGTTGACTAGATGACCGGATATGGACGTGTGATTAGAGAATGGATATAGCGGGTGCTCATACGTTGAGCAAACGAGTACGCGAGCATCGTTCTTAAAAATATCTTCAGTGCCATTGCCTTGGTGCACATCGAAATCGATAATAGCGACGCGTTCTAGCCCATAAGTTTCTAGCGCATGCGCAACAGCCACGCCTATATTATTGAAAAAACAAAAGCCCATTGGGCTATTTCTTTCCGCGTGGTGGCCGGGAGGTCGTACAGCGCAAAAGGCATTATCAATTTGCTTTTTCATAATAAGGTCGACCGCCTTAATACCTGCTCCAGCAGCTCTTTTGGCAGCACTGAGCGTGAACTCGTTCATGGACGTATCGGGATCGACATGAAAAAGTTGCTGACCGGCTTGGGGCGCATTGTTGAAGATATAATCAATATGTTGTTGGCTATGAACTCGTAATAAGGCTTCCTCATTGGCGTTAGGCGCGTCAATATGTTCTAGAAGGTCCCATAGTAGTTTAGATTTAAGCTGATCTTGAATGGCATAAAGGCGTTGTGGATTTTCTGGATGACCTAGTGTCATTTCATGTTTAAAACAGTCTGGATGAGTAATGTAGGCGGTTTTCATAGGTACTATGTGTTCCTGAATGAACGGGCATTAATTTATCCCAATAAATCTATTAACTGTATTGAGATAGTTCGGATTACAAGTAAAAGTGTTACTTATTTAGTAAGAAAATACTTCACAAATACGTTGTATTTGTCGATAAGAATTTAGCGTTTATTTAAGGTACCACCATTTTGTTAACTCGTTCTACTGTGTAAACCCACTGAATTGAGTCGTGAAACGTTTTTTTAACGTTCATACAGTTGATTCGTTGTCTTTTGTATTATCCGCTATTGATATGGGTTTGGTCTTTAATAGCAGGACACCAGCGAGAAGAAAGCCGAGGTCTAGCACCCCCGTCCAGCTAAGCCAGTGGGATTCAGTCAGAAAGAAAAATCCGATCGGGCAAAAAGAAAGGAAGAACATCAACAAGAGTATGACGCCGTGACCGTGTATTGAGGCGATGACCGCGACGATGGCGATAACCGTCATGATAAATGCGCCGGAAAAACTGGTGTTCGACAATAATAGGATGCTGCTCGGCCCCCACATGGCGTAGGTCCACAGTAAGGTAACGCCGATGGCGGATAAGAAGCCGATGACTTGCCCTATGGTGTGGATTACGCTGCGCAATGAAGGGACTTCTTTAATATTCATCATTAAAGTTAATTGTTGATAAACCGATAGTGTCTAGCGTACTGGATTTAGTGGGTAGCGTAAACCAAAGTGAGGTACACGCACTTCATCCAGATTAAGCCGTTTTCTATCGCGCTGGCAAATGATAGCGCTCGCTGATATTACCTTTAATGAATAAAACAACGTAATATTAACCTGCACTGCTAGTTGATAAAATAGATGACGATAAGCAAAATTTTACTGTTTTCACTAAGCCTGATGGCGTGGAGCCAAAACGTTATTGCGCATGGCGGCGTTGGCATGGAAGACGATAAATGTGTTATCAATATCGGCTTTTTGCAGGCGCATTTTATCGGTTATCAGCAAACCGACGATGGTTCGCAGGAGTTTTGCGAGGACATTCCCGAGGTGGCGAACAGTATATTTGTTATTGATTATCAACATGACTACCTAAAGGAAATGCTGGTCGATTTTCGTATCCTCAAAGATGTAAACGAGATTGGAAAATTCGCTCAATGGGATGACGTTGCCGCCATTGAGAATATCGAGCAACAAACGATTTTTTATTTACCTGCGACAATACACGCCGATGGCGCACTGAAAGCTAATTATGATTTTAAACAGGCGGGGGGGTATATCGGTGTTGTGACTGCAATGCACCCCAAGAAGAAAGAAACCTACCGGGCGGTGTTTTATTTTCACGTAGGTGCTTTTGATTACGGCTATATACCTGTTTTTATCGCCTTGCTGATACTCGCGCAGTTAATTTTCTGGCGCATGGGGCCGGCATTTATCCTACGGACCGCGCGCAAAATAAAAAATGGGACAAAAAAATAACGGGCTAACGATTACAGTTGAATTCAATTGCAAGGCGTTTAAACATCAAGCACGGTGCAGTTTTTTATGATGTCCATTTAGCTTGCTAAAAGCTCTGACGTGTTCGATAAATTTTATCGGACTGAAAAAAAACTTGGTCTCAAACAAAATTTTAATATACCATCATAAGCAGTCGAGCCGTCTAGACTTTTGTATATCTTTGAATCCGTTGTAAAAACTGGAGAAGGAGCTGTAGAAGATTATGGTATTCGCAATAGTGTTGATCTTATTGGTCATTGGTTCGGTTGTCTTTCATTTTCTCAGTCCCTGGTATTTAACTCCTCTAGCTTCTAACTGGAGCACCATAGACGACACCATCAATATTACTTTCTGGATTACAGGTGCTGTGTTTGTAGCCGTTAATCTGTTCATGGCTTTTTGCGTGATAAAGTTTCGCCAGAAAAAGGGTTCCCGAGCAGATTACGAACCTGAAAACAAAAAACTCGAAATTTGGTTAACCGGATTAACGGCTCTTGGAGTGGCGGCCATGTTGGCACCTGGCCTGTACGTTTGGGCCGACTTCGTTACTCCCCCTGAAGACGCCGATGTGATGGAAGTTGTCGGCAAACAATGGCAATGGAGTTATCGCTTCCCCGGTGAAGACGGTATGTTAGGAACCGTTGATACACGACATACCACGGCCGAAAACCCCTTAGGCATGAACCCGAATGACCCTAATGGGCAAGACGATATCATCGTCGTGGCTGATGACGTGCATTTGCCCATCGGTCGCCCAGTCAAAATGTTATTGCGCTCTCAGGACGTATTGCACGACTTCGCGGTGGCACAATTTCGAGTCAAAATGGATTTGGTGCCGGGGATCGTAACTTACTTATGGTTCACGCCTACTGTGTTGGGCAGCTATGACGTGTTGTGCGAAGAGTTATGTGGCATTGGTCACTACAATATGCGCAGCCACGTTATCGTGGACGAAGAAGCCGATTACAAGGCTTGGCTAAAAACATATCCCACTTACGCACAAACCGTCTCGGGCACGGGTCCGACGTCAGCAGTCGGCGTGAGCCTGGTCGAACAGGGTAGACAATTAGCTCAGTCTCGTGGGTGCGTTGCCTGTCATAGCGTTGATGGAAGCGCCAGTATTGGCCCCGGCTGGTTGGGTCTGTACGGCAAAACGGAAACTTTGGCGGATGGTACGACGGCGCTAGTCGATGACGCGTATTTTATAGAATCTATTGTTGATCCGAACGCCAAAATTGTGGCGGGGTATCCAGCGATAATGCCGCCGGGCAGTTTCACCGATGCTGAGATGAAAGCGCTCCTGGCCTTTGCCAAAGAGGGCCTGGGAGGGGATTCTAACTAATGAAAGTAGCATATGAATATAGAGTAAAGGGGATAACCTGATGGCCATTGTCACTCACGACGCGAATGAGTTTGTCGCACCCGCCGCAATTCCTGAAATGGAGCTGTATCATCCTAAAACCTGGCTTGGTAAGTACGTATTCTCCCAGGACGCTAAGATTATCGCTATCCAATACGCCTGCACTGCGATTGCAATTGGCATGGTCGCGTTGGTCATGTCCCTGTTGATGCGGGTTCAGCTGGGCTGGCCGGGAGCTTTTGACTTTATTGACCCATCGGCCTACATCCAGTTAGTCACCATGCACGGCATGATTATGGTCGTTTACTTGCTGACAGCACTTTTTCTAGGTGGTTTTGGTAACTACTTAATACCGCTGATGGTGGGTGCCCGCGATATGGTATTTCCCTTCGTTAATATGCTCAGTTTCTGGATTTATTTTATCGCGGTGCTAATTTTGGTAGCGAGTTTCTTTGTGCCAGGTGGTGCAAGCGGCGCTGGATGGACCCTGTACCCACCGCAGGCGATCCTACAAGGCACGCCGGGTTCTGATGGGGGTATTATTTTAATGTTGATCTCGTTGGCGCTGTTTATCGTTGGTTTTACCATGGGTGGGCTGAATTACGTGGTGACGATTTTACAAGCGCGCACCCGCGGCATGACATTAATGCGGATGCCGTTGACGATTTGGGGTATTTTTATGGCCACCATACTCGCGTTACTGGCTTTCCCCGCGCTGTTGGTCAGCGCGATTATGATGTTACTAGACAAGCTGATTGGTACGAGTTTCTTTATGCCGGCGATTATTTCAATGGGTGAGCAGCTTGACTACACAGGGGGCAGCCCGATTTTGTTCCAACACCTGTTCTGGTTTTTTGG
>JASJGO010000181.1:0-3180 GCA_033791505.1 Cycloclasticus sp. | reverse complement strand
CTGCAGAGGTACATAGGGCTATTCGGGGTTACAATCCATGGCCCGTCGCTCATACCTTACTGAACAATAACTCATTACGCATCTGGCAGAGCAAGACCACCTTTGATCGTACAAACGATGAACCCGGCAGTATAAAAGCAGATAAGAACCAACTATTTGTTGCCTGCAAAGACAATTACCTGGAGATTACAGAGTTGCAACCCGCCAATAAACGTCGAATGTCAGCCAAGGAATATTTATCTGCGCACCCCTTAAACAACGTTGTCTTCGGTTAATATGACTGAGAACGCTAAAGCACCATCCGCCTCCGCTCGACAAACCGCCGTCAGCGTCATTCGTAGTGTTGTTCAAGACGGTAAATCTCTGACAGAGGCTCTGTCTCTGTGTGACAAGCTAGAGCCCAGGGATCGCGCGTTTTGTCGTGAACTCTGTTACGGCACCATCCGTTGGTACAGCCGATTAGAGGCTATCCTCAGCTTATTATTAAAAAAAGCATTTAAAGCAAAAGATATTGATATCAAAGTATTGGCATTGCTCGGTTTGTATCAAATTATTTACCTTAGTACGCCCGATCATGCCGCCGTATCCGAAACGGTTAGCGTCTGTGAAAAAGGTAAAAAAAGCTGGGCAAAAGGCGTGTTAAACGGCGTATTACGAAGTTTTTTACGCGACAGAGAGTCGCTTGAAAACACCGTTGATGCTGTAACCGCGCAACAATTCTCCCACCCGGACTGGCTCATCAAGCTAATTGAAAAAGACTGGGGGGCAGACCTTAGTCGTATTCTTCAAGCCAATAACCAACACCCGCCCATGTCGATACGGGTCAATCAAAAAGTAGTCTCTCGTGAAGATTATATTGATCAGATGCAAGAGAATGAAATCACCGCGTCAGCCAACCCTTTCAACGCCGTTGGACTAACGCTTCAGCAAGCCGTTAACGTCGATCAATTACCCGGCTTCTGGCAAGGATCCTGTTCCGTACAGGACAGCGCAGCCCAGTTGGCTGCCGATCTTTTGAAGGTTGAATCTGGCCAGCGCGTATTAGATGTATGCGCCGCACCCGGTGGCAAAACGGCGCATATTCTAGAAAACCTTGCCGATGATATCTCTTTACTGGCGATTGATATTGACGAAAAGCGTAACGAGCGGGTGGTGGAAAACTTGGCGCGCCTTAATTTAAACGCCCAGGTGCTAACCGCAGACGGTCTGCATCCTCAGCAATGGTTTGACGGCAGGTTATTTCAGCGCATATTGCTCGACGCGCCTTGCTCAGCCACCGGGGTTATTCGTCGGCACCCAGATATTAAATTACTTCGCAAGCAAACCGATATACCTAGCCTGGTTAGGCTTCAAAAAGAATTACTCGCCGCCATCTGGCCACTACTCGATAAAAATGGTGTGCTTTTGTATGCTACCTGTTCTATATTGGCAGCAGAGAATAGCGAACAAATCGCAACGTTTATGGCTACTCATACCGACGCTAAAGAAATCAATATCGACGCCCACTGGGGCCAGTCGCGTGGATACGGTCGACAAATACTACCGGGCGATAACGATATGGACGGGTTTTATTACGCCTGCTTAACAAAAATTTAATGCTCGCTTTAACTCATTTAAAAAAAGCCTATATATTCACTCTTTTAGCGCTTTTTTTTATCCAGCCAAGCCTCGCCAACGACGATGTTAACATAACGATTAAAACGGCAAAGCTAACACTGCAAGAACAAACTTACCTATTAAGCGCGCGCATTGATTACACCTTAAGCGAAGAGGCGCTTAAAGCGCTTAATAATGGTATTACCTTAACGTTTAATGTTGAGCTGTCTATCATCGAACCAAGGAACTGGTTATGGGATAAGCATCACAGCAGCATCCTTCTGTCATACCAGGTCAAGTACCATACGCTGGCTCAAATATACCAGGTTACAGATGCTAAAAATAACCTGCAACACAACTTCTCTCGCTTGGAACCAGCACTTCACTCGATTGGCACGCTCAGCGAGATTGCCGTCAATACGATTTCAATGCACGATAAGGTTAACCTCGATGGTTCGTTAAAGGCGTACCTGAATATCGAAGCCCTTCCCCTGCCTATGCGGCCCATGGCTTATATAACGCCAGGCTGGCACTTACACAGCGATACGTTTCGATGGCCGCTAAGACCTTAAGAAAAAGGGCCTTCCTCATCCCTGCAGGGGTTTTGCTCAGCTTACTGCTCAGTCTGTATCTGATGAGTCACGCGACACAATCTTCGTCGCAATTTAACGAACTGTTTTCGTCACTGATTTTATTAAACATTATCGGCACTGTTTTCTTATTCGGCTTACTAGTAGTAAACATCCATTGGCTTTGGCAACAGTTTAAAAAACAGGCAGTGGGTTCGCGTATAACTCTGAAAATTGTGCTGTTATTTTTTGCCATTTCTGTCATCCCTACCAGCGTCGTTTTTTATTTTTCAAGCCAACTATTGCATCAGAGCGTAGACAGCTGGTTTGACGTGCAAATAGACGATGCGATGAAAAACTCGTTAAAACTAAGTCAGCGTTCGCTCGATAATAGAACCCGATCTTTAATGAAAGAAACCCGGCAGCTGACCGAGGCGCTAGAGAATGAATCTGACATGTTCCTATCGCTAACTTTATCAAGCCTTCGCGAACAAACCAGCGCGAGTGAATTAACGGCTTTTTCAAAACAGGGCCAAATCATCGCGACCACCAACCTCGACCCCAGCGTGCTAATACCTAACACGCCAGATGACGCTATGCTTTTATTGGTCAGGCAAAGCGGCGAATTTATCGGCATTGAGCCTAGCTCTCATGAGGGACTAATCGTGCGGACCCTCGTTGAAATCAAAAACTCCAACCCGAAACGTTACCTTCAGGCCATCTACACCGTTCCACGAGACCTGGGCGAGCTAGCCAGTTCTGTCGAGAGCGCGTACACCGCGTATCAGGAGTTCAACTATCTCAGGCAGTCTTTGAAGTTCAGCTTTACCCTAACACTCGCTTTAGTGCTTGTCTTTAGTTTGCTTGTCGCCAGCTGGGCCGCTTTTGTTTTTGCCCGTGAGCTGGTTGAGCCTATTCGACAACTGGTGAAGGGCACTCAGGCCGTGGCGCAGGGTGATTATGAGAAAAAACTTGAGGTGGACCGAAAAGATGAACTAGGGTTCTTGGTTAACTC
>JASJGO010000180.1:0-11008 GCA_033791505.1 Cycloclasticus sp. | reverse complement strand
CGTCTGAGATCAGTTATATTATCGTTTAATTCAATAAGACATTTTGTTCATGGAGGAACACGATGGATCGCCAAATAACCGGGAGTTTTTACTCTGACCCCAAATATCACAAATATCTCCAAATATCTCTATTAGAAGGCTAACTAAATCAAGGGGTTAGAAAATTAAAGTGGTCAGACTGGATTGATTCAAGCAACTGTAAAAGAATTAGTATTAGACCCGAATTTTTCCTTCAATGACGGGCAGTAATTGCATAGAGTGTTTTCGCTGCCGCGAGGGCGTTCATTTCTTTTGCTTTCCCATCACCTAAAGATATAAAGCTCATAGATGCGGATAAAAGATATCCGCCTATTCGACTAAAAGCTACGAACCAATGAAAAGGCAACCCTGATCGCAACAATCAGTCATTTTTCGGGTTCGCGCTCGGCAATTGCACCTCGACTTTGTCTCCTGAGTCGTTCTACCTCCTACGTCCTTGTAGGCGTGCACAGCACATCCATGTGCTTATAAACTCGCTACGCTCTACCCACAGGGCACTAGTGCCCCTTGAGGGTATAAGTTTCATTGAAACGATACAACTACTTCAATTGAGCTTTAAAACAACGCGCTCTCTATTCCGAAAAACAACTAATTGCTAGCGCGATAAAGGGAAGGAAAAGCTGGTAACTGGTCGGTTTTTTTACTTAAAGAAATTAGGGCTAGCGTTAATAAAGGTCTGGCTTTGGGTAATGAGAGATTCGCGCGTCAGATTGAAGCCTTGACCGAAAACGTGTTACCACTCGAAAACCGGGTAGACCGAAGATGAAGCTTGTTGATGAAGATAAAAATTAATTTTACTCTGACCCCAATTATTTTTAAGTCATACTGAAGTTCTCAACATTTGTTGATAAAGCAATAAATTGATAATTATCAATATTCAATCTGCGCAAGGCTGTTAGGCTTTTACTACATTCATACAGATAGGTTTAAAACATGATAATCAAGAAAGCAGCGTTAATAACGGGAATTCTTTTATTGATGAGCAATTCAGTTTTTTCTGCTGAAATGCAGGATCATAAAATGATGCATGAAATGAAAATGGCTGGTTTTAGCGATAGTCGAATATCACTTAACCTACCTCCTATGATGAAGCAACATCAATTGTCTAATATGCGAGCTCACCTAGAAGCTGTTCGTAATATCATCGCATCATTATCTGAAGAAGACTTTGCAGCAGCATCTAAAATAGCCAGTGAACAGCTAGGGTCAAATGAAAAAATGATGAAGATGTGCAATAGTTTTGAAAATGAAGATTTCAAAACTATGGGACTAGCTTTTCATAAAAGCGCTGACAAGCTTGCGATAACATTAAAAGAAGGCAATATTAAAGCCTCCTTACGAGCTCTCAAAACCACAATGAATTCATGTGTAAGTTGTCACGCAACTTTTAAGCAATAGTTAAATCGTATCCCTCGTTATCAATACGATCTAACGACAACCGACAATTAAAACTGCCGGAAGGGTTTTAATTATTGTTCGCAATAATCGATCAATTTTTCTTTATCCAGCGCCACTCGGTGAGGCGATACCAATTTAATCAACCCATTCCGTTTAAACCTTGCAACGATCCTACTAGCAGTCTCCGTCGTAATGGCCAACATCGCTCCCATATCTTCTCTTGAAGGTAGATAGCACTCATTCGCCTCATTTTCTTCAGACAAATAAAGTAATAGGTAGGCTACGCGGCGTTTCGCAAAACCGCTCGACAATTGTGAGAGCCAAAGATCCGCATCGGACATAACGCGCTGCCAACGCGCGGTTAACTGCTTCGCTAAGTGTGGCGAGCTTTCATTGAGTATTTTAATCTGACTAACTGGAATACGGCAAAACGATGCATCTTCCAGCACAATGGCACGGTGAAAGTATTTCTTATTGTCTAGCGCTTCTAAACCTACAACATCGCCCGGCTTAATCACCCGAACAATTCTTACCGCGCCATCGGCAAGATAACTAACTAGCTTCACCAAACCTGATCTGAGTGTAAAAATGGCATCTGGCTGATCGCCCTGATTGTATAAAGTATCACCCACCATCAACCAAAAATCATTTATGGGACGATGAATAAGGTCGAAATCACTCTTTGTTAAATCAGCAAATAAAACCAACCCTCGAATCGCACATTGCTCGCATTTTGAGCCGGACGTCCATGCTTTATTTATGTCACGTTGTTCCATTCACACTCGATTTTTAAAGGCTTGCGTTGTTATAACTGGGCTGGAGAAAAAATAATTACCGGATTGACAATTATCAAGGATTCACAACTTTTTCGATCATACACTAACTCCATCATTAACCCAAAGGAGACTAAATGATGAAAAAAACTAAACTAATTTTAATTGCTATTGTACTTGGACTTGCGTTTGTTTCTGGAACAGCATCAGCCAAACCGAAGGGCGTTTTCATTGACCTTTCAAGCCCAGATATTTTCAAAATACACCGTGCATTTACGGTTGGAACCATGCTTAGGACAAGTCAAGATGTACCTGTGACTGTCTACATGAGTCTAGGCACAACCCCTTTTACAGATAAAGACTATCCAATTGCAAAAATGCTATCGCTTAGAGGTCAAAATGTACACCAACACATGGAAGCTTTTATGGAAGCCGGTGGCAAAATAATGGTTTGTGCAATGTGTCTTGGCGGTCATGCTGTTAATACAGCCGACTTATTACCCGGGGTAACAGCTGGAATGCCTGGCAAGCTGATGATGGCTAAAGGCGTTAAATTATTAAGTTACTAATACCTCCGTTTATTTAATCCTCGTAGGGCGGCTTCTTAACAGAGCCGCCCTTTTTTCTTTTAGTCATCAACGCAATACTTAGGGTCAGAGTAAAATAAATACTCTATTAGAAGGTTAACTAAATCATGTGGTTAATGAGCTTTATTGTTGGAAAAGCACGGGCTCTCGCGCCCACAGGCGAGTTACTCTTTTGCACCCGAGGGCACAAGTTACCGCACAAACGATAAAACTGTTTGGCTCAGCTATGTTGCTGAAAACAAAACAGTAGCTCGGTGAAACAACTTACACAAATCAAGGGCCAACTAGCCTGATCTAAGCCCCTGATTACTTTTTAATCGCTTGGTATGCTTTCAAACTCACTACTTTCGGGGTCAAAAATATCTTCTACTACAACTACTAGTGGTTTTGGGTAATAGTTAAACTCAGTAGCGGATGCGATTGTGTAGGCGCCCATTTGTTTTCCAATTAGGATGTCTCCGATCTGCATGTCTGGCAGTTCAATATCTTCAGCGACTACATCGATGCTGTCACAAGTAGGGCCGGCTAATACACTGGAATAAAACTCACCGCTTGGATCGAAAGGTTTTAATGGCGCTAATGGGTAAGTAGCATGGTCGAACATTTGACCGCTGAATCCGCCATAAACGCCGTCATCCAGGTAATACCAGGTTTTTGCGCCGCGTGTTGCTTTACCGACAATTGAAACGACTTCGATCATCGACGGTGCGGCGATAAAGCGGCCCGGTTCTGCAAACACTTCTATACCTTCTGGCAGTTCACTTAATGCCTCCATCAAGGGTGCGCAGAAGTCTTCAATAGGTAGTATTTCTTCCTGGTAAGAAACCGGAAAACTGCCGCCGATGTCGAGGAACTTCCAGTTGACGCTATTCATCACTTTGATCGCCGCAATACTGGCGCGAATGGCATTCGCCTGAGTCATCGGTGACAGTGATTGTGAGCCGACGTGAAATGATAAGCCAACTACCTCGATGCCATGTTTTTGAGCCAGTTCGACCATAACGGGCAATTCTTCTAGTGAACAGCCGAATTTGCGCGATAGATCAACGACCGCCTGTTTACTACGGAAACTAACCCGCATTATCAATTCCACCTGACCGGCGTAAGGGATAAATTTTTTCAGTTCTTCGATGTTATCTACCACAAATCGGTTGCAACCAAAGGCAAGCGAACGTTTGATTTCTTTGTCTTTTTTAATCGGGTGTGAATGAAGGCAGCGATCACTGCTGATACCGAGTGACTCGACCAGTTCCACTTCACCGATGGTTGCCAGGTCGAAATAACTGCCGAGGCTTTTCAGGCGTTTGATCAACGCGGGGTGCGATAGTGCTTTTAATGCATAAAAAAGCTTAACCCCCGGCAACGCTGCCTGTAATGACATATATTGATATTCGACTTCACTTAAATCGAGCACCATAAAGGGGGTTTCGTGTTTAGCAACCAGTTCTTCCAGGCTGGCGCGGTCAAACAGCTCCAGTACGTCAGGATGGGATTCTTCGGCAAAACGTTCAACTATCGTTTGGTTATTCATCGTTAAGGTTCTCATTAAAAATGGCGACGGATAAGATAGCCCGATCGCGAGGCGGTAGTTTATTAAAGTTTTTATGTTCTGGATATAAAAAAATAATTTATCGTATTAGGTAAGCAATGAATGTGGTTGAGAGGGAGGGCTTATCTATAAATAGGCTTGGATTCGAACTTAATGCTCAAATAATAATCGTGAATTAATTGAGTATTGCCGCGCTGTCGAGAAGGCGTTAATTTCTTCTGTTTAACCTTTACCCCATTAGATATAAATATCATAAATTTAGGCTAAAATAAGCGTTTTAGAGAGAAAGCTGGAAGGGAAATTTGTACGTACTTGAAGCACTGAGATACTTCGGAGAGGAAGGGCCAATAGCCATCATACGAAGAGATGGTGAATCTATGGCTTATACCCGCGTGGGTATTGATAGCCTGCTTGCAAAATACCGGGGTGATGAGTGTTATGCTTCATTGCTCAAGATAAAGCAGCAAATGAGTCAGGCGGGTGATTGTAAGGACATTCAAGAGTCTGATTTTTCGAGACAAAAAGAGTTGTTCCCTTAATTTCATGAAGATGTTTATACGACTGATTGTTTCATTAGTGATTTTAAGTGGCCTGTTCGTATTGTTTTCAACTGCTGAGCAACGAAAATTAATGATTCAATGGTTGAATGTTCCACCTGAGAAACTTGTCGATATTGTGAAAGTATCGCCCCAAATTAAAGACAAAAAGCCGAGGGAAGCAGAAAACATTAAACGACGGGTTAAAGGCCGATGTGATCGCGCCAATAGTTTGCCTGTGGATAATCGTTATACGGTGTACGAATGGGAAGATTTAAACGGCCGGAAACAAATCAGCGACAAACGCCCTAGCAGTGGCTATGCAAAATTACGTATTAAGAATCTTCATGTAGATAATTTTTTTAAATTATCTATTGATAACGCACATGCGAGGCTTCCGGCATTCACGCACAGGCATATTCAAACTGGCGTCAAAAAAATATATAAAAATTTAGTTAATGTGGTTAAGGTCGCCGAGGTAAGAACGACTAGTTTAAAGTTGAAATTTATTAGTGATGAGCGGCAGTTTCACGCTTATCGCATGAGAGAGGCATCAGATACTAGTTACAAAACCACTGGGTTTTATACGGATCGCTTAAATGAAGCGACGATTTGGGCTGTTGGTGATCGTGACCACTTGACGCGTATTGCCTTGCATGAGTCGACTCATGCGATTGTGGCGGCGATGTTCGGAGGTACACCAACCTGGTTGAATGAGGGATTGGCCAGTTTTTTTGAAAAAACGGTTATCACGGGGAAGGATGTATATTCTTACTCAGTAATTAATGAGCATTTAAATAAACTTCGTTCGTCGCGTTTACCTTCGTTAAGTGAGCATTTTTTACAAACACACCAACAATGGCACGATGATAGCAAAAGTGACTTGAACTATGCAGTAGATTGGTCATTAGTTTTTTACATGATGCGCTCGACTCAAGGGCGTGATTTGTTGAGGTACATGTTGGATAATTTGGCGGTTAATAACTGCCATAGCTTTGATACGGTGAAATTTATTAACCAGTATTACCCTGGTGGTTTAAAGGCATTTGAATTGGGCTGGCACGGCTGGCTGAAAATGGCGCGGCCCAATACAACCATGACGATATTGGGTGTGTGAAGTGGATGAACTAAAGGCTCTTAAGGGAAAGGAATCAAAGTGTGAACCGATTTGATGTTAGAAATAATACAGTTTTCGCACTCGTAGGCTATCCACTTTCTAAATGTTCGTACTGGCACACCTCCTGTTTTATTTTTCGAGGTTAGAATGGTAAAAATAATATTAATACGCGATGTAAACAACGAATTTATGGCCCTATAGGAAAAGTAATGAATGATGTGACTGAATTATTAAAATCCCACCGATCTATTCGGAAATTTACCGATCAAGCCGTTAGTGATGAGCTGATTAATGAGATAGTTGCCTGCGGCCAGGCCGCGGCGAGTTCGAGTAACGTTCAGGCGACCACGGTTATTCGCGTACGTGATGGCGAGAAGCGTACAAAACTGGCCGAGCTGGCGGGTGGTCAGCCCTATGTCGCTAGCGCGGGTGCTTTTTTAGTATTTTGTGCCGATTTACATCGCTCGAAACTGGCTTGTGAATTACAAGCTGGTGACTTTAGCGAAGGGATGACCGAGCACTTTATTATCGCTACGGTAGACGTGGCTCTGTTTGCGCAAAACTGCGTGGTCGCAGCGGAATCCTTAGGTTTGGGTATTTGTTATATCGGTGGGCTGCGCAATAACCCGCAGGAGGTGTCCGAACTGCTTGAATTACCGGATCAGGTGTACCCGGTTTTTGGTTTGTGTTTGGGTTACCCCGATCAGAACCCAGAGGTTAAACCGCGTTTACCCTTATCGACGGTGCTGAAAGAAGAAACCTATTATCAGCCGTCTGATTTGTCAGGCATCCAGCTATATGACGAGCATATCCGCGCGTATTATAGATCCCGCACCGGTGGTAAAAAAGACAGCTGCTGGAGCGAAGAAATGCGTGCCTTGGTCGGCAAGGAGTCACGTCCGCATATGCGTGACTTTCTCGCGCGCCGTGGTTTTTTAATGAAATAAAGCCAGGCATTTAAGCTCTTTTTAGCTTTACTGATCTAGCTCGTTACGCGTTAACGAAGCCTGTTTTATACTCCAATAAAATACTTTTACGCGAGTAGTGTATTTGCTGGTTTAGATGCTCGATGAAATATGTTTGATTAACTAACAGGAGGTTACGATGTCTGAGGTATTTGGCTTTGATGCTTTTTCACCAAAGGAAATAGCGGCTAAAATTGAAACAATTGGCGTCAGCAAGGCGCGCTTACCTTTTTTATCGATGTTGTTGCTGGGTGTTTTAGCCGGTGCATTTATTGGTTTGGGCGGACTGTACTTTGTTATCGTTAAATCAGACGCTTCGCTTGGTTTTGCCAGCAGCCAACTACTCGGTGGCTTAACGTTTTCCTTAGGGCTTATACTAGTCGTCGTGGCGGGTGCCGAATTATTCACCGGCAATAATTTGCTCGCGATGGCGTGGGCCGATAAGCAAATTACAACGCGTGAGTTATTGAGGAATTGGCTGATTGTTTGTTTCGCCAATTTTATAGGCGCGTTCGGCCTGGCCGTGCTGGTGTTTTTATCCGGGCATACCGATATGAATAACGGCGCGATTGCTGATAAATACGTGATGATCGCCGAAGCCAAATGCACGTTGCCGTTTTGGAACGCCTTTTTTAAGGGAGTGCTTTGCAACGTGCTGGTTTGCATCGCCGTATGGATGGCGTTTGCAGGCCGAACGGTGACAGATAAGATTTTAGCGATCATCTTTCCTATCTCTGCCTTTGTGGCGGCAGGGTTCGAACACAGTATTGCTAATATGTATTTTATTCCCCTGGCGATATTAATTAAAACCTTTGGCAGTACTGGGGTAACGAGCGATGCGGTGTCGTGGTTGGGACTGCTGACTAATTTAATGCCGGTTATTTTAGGTAACCTGGTAGGCGGCAGCGCATTGGTGGGTCTTGTTTATCACGTTATATACCGAAGAAAAACGAATGCTGATGCGTCTGAATGATCGCAAAAGAGGGGTTTAAAGCACTGCTTTTCTGAATCGCTATTTTATTAATGCTAAATGACTAATAAAAATACCTGACTGGGGCTATCTAAACGATAAGCGTTATATAATCGAATTTTTAAAGGCCAAAGGATGCTTCCTGTTGACCCTTGATACGTACTTTATGGGTAACGAGAATTATTAAATGACGATCAGTGACAAAAAAATTATAATTGGAAGTGAAGAATGGTGTTCATTTCCAGAACTTGGCGTTTTTGCTATTAAGGCAAGAGTCGACTCAGGGGCTAAAACTTCCTCCATCCACGCTTTCAATATTCATCCGTTTCGCCGTAACGGCGAGTCCTGGGTTAGTTTTGAAATTCATCCGCTACAAAATAACCGCCGAACAGTCGTCAGGTGCGAGAAGCAGCTGGTGGATAAACGGCTGGTTAAAAGCTCAAGTGGAATAGCTGAAACGCGATACGTTATTAGTGTTCCATTAAAACTGGGCGGTCTTATCTGGGATATTGAACTGACCCTGGCGAATCGCGATTCGATGGGCTTCCGCATGTTATTAGGCCGTGAAGCAATGAATGGTCGCCTGATCGTAGACACATCACTGGTGTGCACATTAGGTGAAACAACAAATGATCAACTCGCCGCCTATTATGGCAAAAAAGAAGACAAAAAAAATGGTCTTAAAATTGGCTTATTAGCCAGTAACGAGGAATTGTATAGTAACCGAAGGCTGTTAGAAGCTGGCGATGAGCGTGGCCACGAGATGTTTTTTTTAAATGCGCAGCAATGCTATATGAAGTTAGATGCGCTGGAACCTGAAGCGCATTATCGCGGTGGTAAAGTCCTAAACCATTTAGACGCCGTTATAACCAGAATTAAACCGAGTGTTACTTTTTATGGTACTGCGCTGGCGCGTCAGTTTGAAAGTATGGGTATTTATACCACCAACACGTCTTCGGCTATTACACAATCAAGAGATAAATTATTTGCTCTACAGCTGATGTTAAAAAGCGGTATTAATATACCCACAACGGGCTTTGCCAATTCGCCGATGGATACCAATGACCTTATTGAAATGGTGGGAGGTGCGCCGTTAATTGTAAAACTGTTAGAAGGTTCTCAGGGGCGGGGAGTGGTATTGGCGGAAACAAAAAAAGCCGCTGAAAGCGTTATTAATGCCTTTAAATCACTTAGTGCGAATTTGCTCGTTCAACAGTTTATTAAGGAAGCTCACGGTAAAGACTTGAGGTGCTTCGTTATAGATGGCAAAGTGGTCGCTTCCATAGAAAGAACGGCCGCGCCAGGCGAGTTTCGCGCCAATTTACATCAGGGTGGAACGGCTGCGGTTGTTAAAATAACACCTGATGAAAGATTGTTAGCCGTTAAAGCGGCAAAAGTACTGGGTCTTCAGGTGGCGGGTGTGGATATTATACGATCAAAATCAGGCCCGCTTTTACTGGAAGTGAATTCATCCCCTGGGCTTGAAGGTATTGAAGCAGCAACTGGAAAAGATATTGCAGGAATGATTATTTCGTCGATTGAAAAAAAATTACATTGGAAACGGGATTTGAAGGTAGATATAGAGCCCGCATAAAATGCTGAAAACAGGTGGCGTATAAACATAAGAATGCTAATTTATAGTGCCATTAAAATTAACCGATTACACATCAGGAAATGAGCTGCTCTTGCGACGGTTACCAATAGGAGTAGTGGCTAAGTATATTTACAAAGGATGCTGAAATTCAGTTCAGTTCAAAACTATCGCCATTAAATTTTATATCAGGGATAAAAGTTAAGAGATAAGAATATGAAAAAGGTGGTGGATTTTTTAATGATTAAGATAGTACCTGTCCTGGTGGGTGTCGTATTATTCGCCCTGGTTTTTTCTTTATGGTCGCTTCTTGATGGACGACGGACTGAGATCCTGCGCAATTTATTAGAAGACAAGGCGCAAGAATATAGTCATTTTATCAAGGCTGATCTTCGCACCCGAGTTCCAGCGTTAGAAAGAATGGCGCTTAGGTGGCAGCAGCAAGGTGGTACTCCAGAAGCAGCATTTATTCATGATGCCAGCGCTTATATAGATGATTTACCCGGGTTTCAGGCGCTGGAATGGGTGGATAAGAACTTTAATGTTCACTGGGTCGTGCCTGTTAATGGAAATGAGAATGCTCGAGGTATAAATTTAGCGTTCGAAACAAATAGACGCATTACTCTCGAGTCTGCTCGAGATAAGAAAGTACCTGTTATGACGCCACCCATTGAGCTAGTTCAAGGTGGCCAGGGCTTTTTGATCTACGTTCCAGTTTATATTCATAATGAATTCAACGGGTTTATCCTTGCAGTTTTTAAAATTGAGCCATGGCTAAACTACGTATTTAGTCTGTCAGAATCTACTAAAGAGAACGAAAATTATAGGCTGTCGGTGTTAATAGATAATCAGAGCGTATATGAACAGCAGGGAGCGGGTGAAAATAATTACTCTGACTGGCAAGCAAGGTCTGAAGTAAGGATGATGGATAGGGCCATATCCATGCGTGTGCTGCCAACAGAACGCTTTTTCGAAGAAGAGTTAAAGGTTTTTCCCGAAATAGTGGCCGCCGTTGGCGTGCTATTTATAATACTTATAGCGGCGATGATCTCTTTGTATCAGAAAACCAGGAGTGCGGCTAAAAAGCTACGTAGCGTAAATGCCGCTTTAGAAAAAAATATCAAGGAACGTCAACAGGCACAAGAAGAAGCGATTATTGCCAATCAGGCAAAATCTGAATTCCTTGCGATTATGAGCCATGAGTTGCGCACGCCGCTGACGTCAATCCGAGGCCCACTCAGTTTGTTATCCAATGGCAGCATGAGTGATTTGCCAAAAAAAGTTCAGAATCTACTGAAAATTGCAGATAAAAACAGCGAGCATCTTGCCTTGCTGGTAGACGATATCCTTGATTTTGAAAAATTGTTATCGGGCAATATGCGTTTTCATAAAAAGAAGTTGCTGATTGGACAGCTTATTAGCAAGGCTGTGGACCCTAATCAGGGTTATGCGGAAAGGTATGGCGTACGTTTAGTCGTCGGAA
>JASJGO010000179.1:0-13546 GCA_033791505.1 Cycloclasticus sp. | reverse complement strand
ACAGTAGATGAGAGAACCCGTAGTAAAGTGGGCTTAAACGAGCTATTAAGGGATTAAAATGACCGTCGTTTTATACGGTATTAAAAACTGCGACAGCATTAAAAAAGCACGCCTATGGCTTGCTGATAATGCTGTCGAGTTTCAGTTTCATGATTATCGAAAAGATGGTTTAAACCCTGACTTATTAGAGAAGCTCGAATCGACATTTGGCTGGGAAGCCATGATCAATAAGCGTGGTACCACCTGGCGCCAACTACCTGATG
The DNA here is from genome assembly GCA_033791505.1 of Cycloclasticus sp. GTDB lineage: Bacteria > Pseudomonadota > Gammaproteobacteria > Methylococcales > Cycloclasticaceae > Cycloclasticus. Next base: position 13,283 of record JASJGO010000179.1, on the reverse strand, counting down.
AAACTAAAACTGCGATCAATAAGGATTTAGCGCTGAAATTAATGACAGAAAACCCTGCTATTATTAAACGCCCTATTCTCGATACCGGAAAATCACTTGAATTAGGTTTTTCTAATAACGCATACCAACAAATTTTTTCTTTATGAGTGACACACTAGCACTGACCAAAGAACTACTGAAAAAAGTATCTCTAACGCCTGATGACGCGGGCTGTATGGATTTGATGGCGGATTATTTACAGCAACGAGGCTTTATTATTGAGTGGATGAACGTTGCCGACACCCGAAACCTATGGGCAAGGCGTGGAACTGAATCGCCTGTTTTTGCCTTTGCTGGCCATACCGACGTTGTACCAACCGGACCACTAGAAGAATGGAATACACCGCCTTTTCAACCGACCATTAAAGACGGTTTATTATACGGACGCGGCGCGGCAGATATGAAAGGAAGCCTGGCCGCGATGTTAACCGCCTGCGATACTTTTGTATCTAAACACTCCGAACATAAAGGATCCATTGCCTTATTAATCACCAGTGATGAAGAAGGCCTGGCAACCGGCGGCACCGTAAAGGTGATGGAAACACTGAATAACCGCAACGAAAAAATCGATTACTGCATCGTTGGCGAACCGACCAGTCATAAAGTATTTGGCGATATGGTACGCGTTGGACGACGCGGTTCTATCAATGGTTACTTAAGCCTGTTCGGCAAACAGGGTCACGTAGCCTATCCTGAATTAGTTGAAAACCCCATTCACGCCCTATCCCCTATTCTTAGCGGTTTAACGCAGGAGAAATGGGATAATGGCAATGAATATTTTCCAGCCACGAGCTTTCAAATTTCGAACATTAATGCCGGTACCGGCGTCGAAAATGTCGTTCCAGGACAATTAAAACTGGTCTTTAATTTACGTTTTTCCAGTGAGCTAACCCCCGAAGACATTAAAAGTCGAGTGACCTATATCGTCGACCAAAATTCTGATAATTATGAACTGAGCTGGCAAGTATCGGGGCTTCCATTTATAACCGAGCGCGGCGAACTCAGTGCGGCGGTAGAAAAAGCACTACTTGAGGTAACGGGTAATACACCCATTTTATCGACCGCAGGTGGCACATCCGATGGACGCTTTATTGCACCAGGTGGTGCTCAGGTCATTGAGCTTGGCCCCATTAACGAGACCATTCATAAAATAAATGAGTGCGTCAATGTTAAAGATTTAGATTTATTATCGACCAGTTACAGCAAAATACTAGAGAATATTTTACTTTAATAAAACTATATAACATATTGAATATAAAATAAATATTATGAATAATCATTTTGATTTTATTGCCATCGGTGGTGGCAGTGGTGGAATAGCGGGTGTTAACCGAGCGGCGATGCACGGCGCTAAATGCGCCATTGTTGAACAGGCCCGTTTAGGTGGTACTTGCGTCAATGTTGGCTGTGTACCGAAGAAAGTCATGTGGCACGCCGCGTCAATCGCAGAGACGCTGCATTCGTCAAAAAACTATGGTTTTGACGTCTCGCTCAAACGGTTTGACTGGTCTACGCTAAAGCAGAATAGAGACGCTTATATAAAGCGCCTTAACGGCATATACGCATCAAATTTAACAAAAAATACGGTTCATCAAATCGAAGGCACCGCTACATTCATCGATGAACATACCATTCAAGTGGGTGATCAGCGCTTCACGGCCGATCGCTTTCTTATCGCCACCGGTGGAAAACCTTCTATTCCAGATATTCCTGGCGCGCAATACGGCATTACATCCGACGGTTTTTTTGAGCTAACAACTCAACCGAAGAAAGTCGCTGTCATCGGCGCTGGATTTATCGCGGTTGAGCTGGCTGGCGTTTTTCAGTCCTTAGGCACACAGGTCAGCTTGATTATTCGAGGTGAGCAACCGCTACGCCAATTCGACCCAATGCTCGGCGAGGAATTGATGAGTGCTATGCAGCAGCAAGGCATTCAACTCGAGAGTCAAACAACAGCGACATCGATTGAAAAAATTGCTTCCGGCCAGTTTCTTATCCATACTGAAAAAGGTCCTATTGATGGGCTATTCGATGAGATTATATGGGCTATTGGGCGCACTCCCAATACCGATTCACTGAGTATAGAAAAAACGGGTATTAGCCTTGATAAAAAAGGCTTTATCAGCACCGATGAATGGCAAAAAACCTCGCAAAATCATATTTTTGCCGTTGGTGACGTCACTGGTCGCATCGCTTTAACACCCGTCGCTATTGCCGCTGCGAGAAGACTCAGTGATCGCCTTTTCAACGGCCAAACTGACCGCAAACTCGACTACAGCCTTATTCCAAGCGTGATATTTTCGCATCCACCGATTGGCACCGTTGGTTTAACCGAGCAACAAGCGAGAGATCAACATGATAAAGTAAAAGTTTACAGCTCAACTTTCGCACCGATGACTCAGGCTTTCTCTGAGGTAAAACAAAAAACCAATATGAAATTAGTCACTATCGGCGATGACGAAAAAATAGTCGGCTGCCATTTATTTGGCGAAAGCGCCGATGAAATGCTTCAAGGTTTTGCCGTAGCGATTAAAATGGGGGCACGCAAGGTGGACTTTGACGACACCATCGCCATCCACCCCACCAATTCGGAAGAACTGGTGACGATGACCTAATTAGGCCTTACCTTTACGCCTTATCTCGCCCACTTCAAACGCAGCTAATTGCTCTACTGTCGCCGGCAATTGGAACTTATCTTTCCACTCGGCGTACGTCATACCATAAACCACTTCTCTGGCCGCATCGTAGTCTATATCAACACCGCGCTGTTTTGCTTCGGCCATATACCATTTTGAAAAACAGTTTCGGCAAAAATCAGCTAAATTCATCAGCTCAATATTTTGTACGTCCGTATGCGTTTGAAAGTGCTTGATAATGCGCCTAAACGCGGCGGCTTCTATTTCTAATTGTGTTTGTTTATCCATGATAGTTCTCCGTTTACGGTAAATGGGGTCTTTCCAGGTATTCGTGTGATTGCATTTCTTTCAAGCGACTAACGGTCCGTTCGAACTGAAAGGCCAATTTTTTGCCTTGGTATAATTGCTCAGCTGGCGCTTCGGCAGATAACACCAGCTTGACATTATGCGCGTACAATTCGTCGACCATATTAATAAAGCGGTTTGCCAGGTCATTATTTAACTCATCCATCACGATAACGTCAGACAACAGAACGGTATGAAAACAGCGTGATATTTCGATGTAATCAGCCGCACCACGCGGGATATCGCAAATCACCCCAAAATCAAACCAGACCACACCTTCAGCGCACTGTTTAACTGCCACCTTACGGCCTTCCAGCTCTAAACTTGATGCAAATTCAATGTCTACCGCGGTCATATGTTTAAACAAGTTCATCAGCAGCACATCCGCCTGATCATCGAGCGGCGAATGATAAATCTCTGCCTGCTCCAGTTCGCGCAAACGGTAATCAGTCCCACTATCTAGCTTTAACACGTCACAATGCGCTTTTAAAGCGGCGATAGCGGGAAGAAAACGGGCGCGCTGCAAACCGCCTTGATATAAACCATCTGGTTCGATATTAGACGTGGCAACCAGACATATCCCGCGCTCAAATAATGCTTCGAACAAGCGCCCTAGAAGCATCGCATCGGTTATATCCGAGACAAAAAACTCATCAAAACAAAGTACGCGACAATTGCCTACAAGTTGATCGGCGACGGTTTGCAAAGGATCGGACACCATCTTTAGCTCAGCCAACTGACGATGAACCTTTTGCATAAAACGATGAAAGTGTGTGCGGCGTTTTTCTTTAAACGGTAGCGAGTCGAAAAAAACGTCCATTAAATAGGTTTTGCCTTGCCCCACTCCGCCCCATAAATATAAACCCCGTGTAGCAATACGTTTTGACCCTGTTGTTCGTGGCATGAACTTAGAAAAGAACCCTCTGGGCTGTTTTTGCTGACTTTCAATCGGCAAGATTAATTCATTGAACAAATCGTTGAGCCTATGAATAACGGCTTCCTGCGCAGCATCCTGGATAAACCCGTTCTGTTGCTGATCTGCCAAATATCGTTCTAATGGATTCATAGTGAAAACTAATTAATTGTGTTAGATTATCTCGGTCAAATGAAATACGTCACACAAGAATTGATGCAACGACTATTATATTAGCCGCCATTGTAACCATTATCGCCCATGAATATTCAAGCAAATCTGCCAGCCCTTAACTTAGTAACGCCATCTAAGAACGCTACAAACCGGCAGCTCTCCGCAAATGAAAAAATTGACCGTAACCCGTCTGATAACAGCCGGGCCAATGATCAATTAACGCGTAAAAAAGTCCCTGCTTCGGCGTTTCTAGATCAGATAGAATCCCTCGGTAAAAGCAGGAGTTTAGAGCTTAACTCAAGCATTATTGACAACAAACACAAAAAATCGATTCAATCTTATTTAGATACTCAATCATTAACTAATCAAGACCTTCGCGACGAGCTACACGAACAGCTCGGCGTTGACGTTTTAGCTTAAGCCCTCAAGCCTTATTCCGATGAAATTTATTAGCGATTTTTTCCCTATTTTACTGTTTTTTATTGCCTACAAATGGCAAGGTATTTACATCGCAACCATGGTTGCGATGGCCGCTTCGTTTATACAGGTCGGCTTATATTGGCTAAAAAACCGTCGTTTTGAGTCTAGCCACTTAATCACTTTAATTATTATCGTTATTTTCGGCGGTGCTACGCTTTACCTGCAAGATGAAACGTTTATAAAATGGAAGCCTACGGTCATTAACTGGCTGTTTGCTTCTGCTTTGGTGCTGAGCCATTTCATCGGCGATACACCATTAATGAAACGACTGATGGGCGGCAGCTTAACCCTGGCTGACGAGATTTGGGCCAGGTTAAATATTCTTTGGGTCGTTTTTTTTGTGATACAAGGCGCTTTAAATCTTTTTGTTATGTACAATTTCGACACCGACACCTGGGTGAACTTTAAATTATTCGGCATGCTGGGCATGACACTCGTTTTCATCATCGCACAAGGGTTTTACTTAATGAAACACGTCGTAGAACCCGAAAACATTTCTAACGAACACTGATCTCAACCACAATTAATTGAAATATGACAATACGTACAGACATTATAAAGGACACCTTAACGAACGCCATACAGCCAGATTTTATCGAAGTACTCGATGATAGTCAGGCTCACGCTGGGCACGAAGGCGCTAAATCAGGCGGTGGGCATTTCTATCTCACCATCGTTTCGAGTAAATTCGACAAACAATCAAGAATTAAACGGCACCAGTTAGTGTACAAAGCTCTGGGCGATATGATGAAAAGCGATATCCACGCCCTCAGTATCAAAGCATTTACACCAGAAGAACAATCAAAAAATCAGGAGATTTAAATGAAGATAACATCAACCCTTCTTGCTTCCATTGCGCTCGCGGCCTTTTCTCAAATAGCACTGGCGGAAGACGACCCAACCGTCGCTACAGTGAACGGCGAGGAATTAAAAAAGTCGATGGTGCAGTTTTATGCCTTAGAAAGACGCCAGGTAGACCCCGAAAAAACCGTTCCGTTAGAACAGCTCGTTGATGATATCGTCAATATGCAACTGCTTAAAGAACAAGCTTATAAGAAAAAACTGGATAAAACACCTGGCTTTGAAGCCAGAATGGAATTTATTAATTTAAGCATGTTGTCGCAAGTGGCTATGATAGATTTTCTCGATAACAATCCCATTCCAGAAGAACGCCTGAAACAAGAATACGACTCCCGTATTGGTGAGATGAAAATGGTGGAGCTTAACGCGAGCCATATCTTAGTGAAAGATGAAGACACCGCTAAAGAGGTCATCAAAAAACTCAATAAAGGCGCTAAATTTGCTGACTTAGCAAAAGAATATTCGACTGGCCCAAGCGGCCCTAAAGGTGGTGATCTAGGATGGTTTTCACCACAACGAATGGTGCCTGAGTTTTCTCAGGCGGTATTGGCAATGAAAGACGGCGAATACACAAAACAAGCTGTGCGCACTCAATTTGGCTTGCACGTTATTTTACGTTCTGGTCAGCGTGAAGCTACCCCGCCAACCTTTGAAGAAGTTAAGCCAGATATAACCGCCGCACTAGAACAAGATCACATTCGAAAGCACATTAATGAATTGAGAAAGAATGCGAAGATTAAACTAACTCCAGAAAACTCAGCTAAATAGTTCACCGAAACGGTAAAAAAAAAGCCCTTGGATAAAGGGCTTTTTTTGTGGCTGATAATCCGCTTTATTAATCAGCTCTTTTCGTATTTTCTTATCCCATTATTTAAAGAATACATCCGAATACTTAATGATTAAACGAGATCCTATGTAGGGAGTTACTTCAATAAATTCCGCCCATCGTTTGCAACAGAAAAAAACACTCATAAACATTACCATCAAATTGATAAGTGCAATATATCAACTGGAGAACCCTGACTGGATTAAAGATGCTGTTTGTGTTATTTTTCGCGATCGAAATTTATAGTTTTAGGAAATTTAATGCGCATTATTCTTTTAGGTGGTCCAGGTTCAGGAAAAGGCACGCAATCTCAGTTTATCACCGAAAAATTTAGCATACCTCAAATATCCACTGGAGATATGTTACGTGCCGCCGTTAAAGCCGGCACACCATTAGGTATAGAAGCTAAAAAAATAATGGATGCTGGGGGATTAGTATCTGATAACATCATGCTTGGACTCATTCAAGAGCGACTTAGTGAAAATGATTGCGCTAAAGGCTTCTTACTGGATGGCTTTCCTCGAACCGTCCCGCAAGCGAATGGTCTAGCGGATATGGGTATTGAAGTCGACCACGTCATAGAAATTGCCGTTGATGATGATGAAATCGTCCATCGAATGGCAGGAAGGCGTGTTCATTTAGACTCAGGTAGAACCTATCACATGATATACAACCCGCCGCAAAAAGAAGGCGTAGACGATGTAACTGGAGAAGCGCTTATCCAGCGTGATGACGACCATGAAAATATCGTTAGAGATAGGTTAAAGACTTACCATAGTCAAACCTCTCCATTAATTAATTATTATCAGGACCTGTCTAAATCATCAGCCGTGAAATTCAACACCGTCAAAGGCGTAGGAAGCGTACAGGACATCACCACCAAAATATTTAACGCATTAACAGATTAACGTATTAATCAAGGCCAGACACTTATCTGGGCGCTGTATCACAAATAAACCCACCCTCTTATTCATAATAGGGTGTTTAATTTAAAATGACTTTTTATTAGGAATAACCATAAATGAATACATATGACATTGCTGTCGTTGGTGCAACTGGAGCCGTTGGCGAAACCATGCTATCGATCCTTGAAGAAAGAAAATTCCCGGGTGGCAATATCTATCCATTGGCCAGCAGCCGATCTGCAGGCGGAAACATTCAGTTTAATGGCAAAAACATTAAAATAGGCAACCTCGCCGACTTTGACTTCAGCAAAACTCAAATTGCTTTATTTTCAGCCGGGGGTGACGTTTCAGCTGAGTACGCACCAAAGGCAGCTGCGGCCGGTTGTATCGTCATCGATAATACCTCGCACTTTCGTTACGATGACGACATCCCTCTAGTCATTCCAGAAGTCAATCCTGAAGCCATCGCTCAGCACACTAAAAGAGGCATTATTGCCAACCCAAACTGCTCAACTATCCAAATGTTAGTCGCCTTGAAACCCATATATGATGCCGTTGGTATCGATCGTATTAACGTATCCACCTATCAAGCCGTCTCTGGTACAGGGAAAAGCGCAATTGAGGAACTCGCAGGGCAAACGGCTAAACTATTGAATGGGAAAAAAGCTGACTGCAAGGTTTACCCAAAACAAATAGCTTTTAATGTACTGCCTCAAATTGACGTGTTTATGGAGAACGGTTACACCAAAGAAGAAATGAAAATGGTATGGGAAACTAAAAAAATATTCAATGATGAGTCTATTACGGTAAACCCAACGGCTGTTCGTGTTCCCGTATTTTATGCTCACTCAGAAGCCTTACATATTGAAACAAAAGAAAAAATCAGTGTAGAAAAAGTCCGAGAATTATTATCAAATTTTGACGGGATAACCCTGTTAGATGAACGCGTTGATGGCGGCTACCCAACGGCTGTTACCGAATCCGCCGGCAACGATGATGTATTTGTCGGCCGAGTAAGAGAAGACATATCACACCCGAGAGGTTTGGACCTTTGGGTTGTTGCCGATAATGTGCGCAAAGGTGCAGCACTTAATAGCGTACAGATTGCTGAATTACTAGTAAAAAACTATCTTTAGACTATAGTTATTAAAAATCTTAGCAGTAGTACCTCGGGCTTATAAGGAATACAGGCTATCTCAAGTTTAGGAGTAAGAAATGAAAAAATCGACTAAGGCTATTGCCGCATTGTGTTTATTTAATTCCGCCACTATTTATGCGCTTGGAATAGGTGAAATCGAAGCGCATTCGGCTTTGAACCAGGTGCTGAAGGCTAAAATACCCCTCATTAGCTCCAAAAATGAAGACCCTAGTAATGTGCGAATTGCTATTGCACCTCGAGAAGTTTTTAAAAAGGCTGGGATTGATCGGCCGCAATATTTATCAGAACTGGTATTCACCCCGGTCCTTGAGAAAAATGGCGACATTACCATCGACGTCCGCTCTGCTTCAAGCATCAAAGAACCCTTTATAAACTTTATTCTTGAAGTCGAATGGCCACAGGGGCGCACTCTTAAAGAATTCACTATTCTTTTGGACCCCCCTATTACGATGTCTGACCTTAGGACGACGCCTATAGAATTGGCCGTAAGCCAGCCCATATCGCCAGTCATTCCGAGCAATGCTCAAGTAAGCAGCAATGTGGTGCCCGCCGTACAATCAGCTCCAGTGGAAGAGTATGGCCCAACAAAAAGTCGAGATACAATTTGGGGTATAGCTAAAACCCTGCTCAAAAACAACCACACTGTCACGCACGAACAAATGATGCTGGCGCTGTATGACAACAACCCTTCAGCTTTCTATAAAAAAAACATTAATGCTTTAAAAAAAGGCGCTATTCTTCACCTTCCTGGCGATGACCTGCTTGAAAGCCGATCTTCACAGCAAGCCCTTAACGAGTATATCGAACAAAACAACCTTTGGTCTTCTACTACTAAGGCGGTAAAACCGACCGCTGTTGCCAAAGCAGATGAGCCAACTCAGCAAACCGCTTCGGCATCTGACGTTAAAAAAAAACTTGAAAACAAGCTGGTTGAACCAAGCTTAACGTTATTAACACCTAATGCCGAATCAAAAGAAGGCGTTACTGTAGAAGGCAACTCCACAGAAACTCCCGTCAGTTCAAACAGCCAGAATAGTAATGCGAATACGGCCATTGAAATGGCCACGACGCTTGAAGAAGAAAATAAAGAATTAAAATCACGCCTGAATGATATAGAAACACAAGTAGAAAAACTTCAACGCCTGGTCACATTACAAGACAAACAACTCAACCAACTTCAATCAGCCACGAAAGCTCCTGTGACGAATAAACCCGTCGTAGATACATCCTCCACCGCCGAATCTAAAAATGACAGCGTCGATAACCTGCCCTTTTACCTCGGTGGCGGTTTGCTAATCGCCTTAATTGGCCTGTTTTTAGCTCGTCGTAAAGCTCAAGAAATAGCAGACAAAGAAGACCTTGTTTTTGCAACCCCTGAAGAAACACAGGACATTGACGATTCCAGCGATCAACAGACTGTCCACGATGAAAGCGTTAACTCTTTATCGCAAGCTGCTGACGAAGGATCTTTATTAAGCGAGTTCACGCCTAGCGAATTCAATTCAGATATACACGCCCAGGAAGCTGATCCGTTAACGGAGAGCGATGTATACATTGCCTATGGTCGCTATCAGCAAGCAGAAGATCTAATGCAACAGGCTCTATCCTTGGAACCTGGTAATTTAGATTACAAGCTTAAATTACTCGCTATCTATTTTGCATCTGCTAATTCAGACAGTTTTGAAGAACTGGCGACAACATTAACCGGGCTCAAGGAATCCAATAGCGAGGCCTGGAATCAGATCGCCGAGATGGGTGAAGAACTTTGCCCTGATTCCACGCTATTCATCTCACCATTTGATGAAGAAATACAGATTGAACCCATTCAAGACGTTAACCCCATTACGCAAAACGATGACTTAACTGAAGATATCGAGTCGATTTCACCAGAAGACATTAAATCAGCGACAAACGATGAAACACTCGACACTAAAAAAACTTCTTCTAACGATGAATTTGAGTTCGATTTTGATCTCATTAAAAACGAACCGGCTGTTGATGATTCCACCGACCACTTAGACAAAAATTCACAAGGCGTTGATGAAGCGGAAAGCTCAGATGACACTAAACTGTCATTAGCCGAAGCTTATATTGAAATGGAAGATTTAGTGTCTGCCCGAGAGGTTCTCGAAGAAGTACTAAAATCCGGCGACCAGGAACAAAAACAGTTAGCGCAAAAAATGCTTAAAAAACTATAGAATGACAGCTCATATATAGCTATTTGCTATATATGTATGACCGTTACTGTTATACAATTAATTTTGAATTATTACTCTAACGGTCATATGTCAAAAATAATAAAACCTGAAAATTCGAAAGCTTACCTGGCTGAATTGGCGAGCCAAGTTCCTTCTGCTTCAAGAAGAAACTTTCTAAAAAAAGGCGTGAAATATAGCACTGGTCTAGTCGCTGCAGTGGCTACTGGAGAAGCTATTTCCAGTAACCTGCCGCCTAACGTACCCATGTGGAGCAAAACATTAGGTGATGGCGTATTGACCAAACCATACGGATTGCCTTCAAAATTTGAAGAAAACGTCATCCGTAGAACCGTTCCATGGCTAACGGCAGATAACATCTCTTCTATTAGCATGTCTCCTCTGCAAGACCTAAAAGGCATCATTACGCCAAACGGCCTATTTTTTGAGCGCTACCATTCAGGAATCCCCGCGATAGATCCTAAAGAACACCGTTTGATGATTCATGGCTTAGTGGACAACCCGCTGACTTTAACCATGGATGATTTAATGCGCTTGCCATCGGAGTCTGTCATTAATTTCCTGGAGTGCCCCGCAAACGGCGGCATGGAATGGCGAGGACCTCAAATGGAAGCGCTTCAATTTACCCACGGCATGATCAGCTGTTGTGAATGGACGGGGGTTCGCTTATCCACATTACTTGAAGAAGTCGGCGTTAAAAAAGAAGGCAAATGGATATTGGCTGAAGGCGCAGACGGCGCGGGCATGAGCCGTAGCATACCAATAGAAAAAGCCCTTGATGATACCTTGGTCGTTTATGCACAAAACGGTGAAAAATTACGCCCCGAACAAGGTTATCCCGTACGCCTGTTTAACCCGGGCTGGGAAGGCAACACATCCGTTAAATGGCTTCGGCGATTAGAAATTGGCGACAAACCTTGGCACCACCGCGAAGAAACATCTAAATACACCGACTTAATGCCCGATGGCCGTGCTAGACGTTTTTCATACGAGCAAGAAGCTAATTCGGTTATTACCTCTCCCTGCCCAGAAAACCCTTGGAGTTCAAAAGGCCTTTATCAAATTGAAGGTCTTGCCTGGAGTGGTCGAGGTAAAATAAAACATGTTGATATATCCATAGACGGAGGCGTTAGTTGGCGCCCCGCCAAACTAAAAGGCCTCGTTCTACCTAAGTCATTTACCCGCTTCTCACTGCCATTTAAATGGAATGGTGCGCCAGGCTTATTACAAAGCCGCGCCATTGACGAAACGGGTTACGTACAACCCACCTTTGCACAATTACGAGAAATTCGTGGCGTTAATTCTATTTACCACAAAAATTCAATACATACCTGGCAACTAAGCAGTGATGGAGGCGTAAATAATGTACAGCTTAAATAGATTATTTAATTCGCTTATTGTCCTTGCTCTGTTGTCTATATCGACGACGTGTTTTGCTGAAAACGTAGGGCACTATGGTGTTGGAAAAACAGCAACTGCTAAAGAAATAACTGGTTGGGATATAGATATTCGTCCTGACGGTAAAGGTCTTCCAGCTGGACAAGGCTCGGTTGCCCAGGGCGAACCTTTGTACGAGGCTAAATGCGCCTCGTGTCATGGCTCGTTTGGAGAAGGTCAGGGACGCTGGCCGATTTTGGCCGGCGGAGAAGACTCCCTAACAGATGAACGCCCAGAAAAAACCGTTGGAAGTTTTTGGCCTTATGCATCAACGCTGTGGGATTATATTAATAGAGCCATGCCCTACCCAGCGCCAAAATCGTTAACAGCCGATGAAGTCTACGCCATTTCGGCTTATATACTTTACCTAAACGAGATCGTAGAAGATGACTTTGTTTTAAATCAAAGCAATTTAGCTAACGTCAAAATGCCGAACGAGGAAAACTTCTATATGGATGACCGGCCAGACACGAACAATACTCGCTGTATGGAAAATTGTAAAAACCCCAAAACCATTGAAGTCATCCACTCGCTCCGCGGCATCACTCCTGATCAAGAAGATTCTTCTGTAAAAAAGGTTGAATCGAAGCCAGAGCTTAGCAAGAAAGCTATTTTAGGCAAAACCACCTACTCTACAAGTTGTGTCGTTTGTCATGGTAGCGGCGTGGCTGGTGCGCCTAAAACAGGTGATATAGCAATATGGGGTAAACGCATGGAACAAGGCCAGGAAAAACTTGTCCAACATGCTATAAATGGATTTAGCGGGAATACTGGAATTATGCCGCCCAAAGGTGGTAACTTAAGCCTGACTGATGAACAAGTTACGAATGCCGTACATTATATGCTCGAAGCCAAGTAGTATTATGAAAAGAACCACTCAACCCTGGTACCTACTGAGTATGGTAATATTCACTATTGCTTTGGCCTCTAGCAAGGCTTACTCAAATGAAATGGACGGAAAGACTGTCGCCTTTGAACGAACAAAAGGTAACTGCTTATCCTGCCACGCTATAGATGATGGCGAGATGCCTGGAAACATCGGCCCTCCTCTTGTAGTGATGAAAGCAAGGTTTCCTGATAGAGCTACTCTTAAAGCCCAAATATGGGACGCCACCGCAAAAAACTCGACGTCAATTATGCCTCCCTTTGGTAAGCACCATATTCTGACCGATGGCGAGATTGAAAAACTAATTGATTATTTATATACACTTTAAAAGCAAATATAACAGGAGAAAACATGGTTATTTCACGAAGAAAATTTATAAACCTGGTCACCCTAGGTTCCACCGCTT
>JASJGO010000178.1:0-4254 GCA_033791505.1 Cycloclasticus sp. | reverse complement strand
CGACTTAATGCTCTCTATCCTCGGTATTATGGCTTTTACTTTTCCTTTTATGTTGTTTAGTAGTGCCTGGAAATTTTTATCTGAAGCAAACTCAGACCTGGCCGATTCAATATTCCACCAAAGTATTCGCTGGGTCAGCTTCATCATTTTTTTAATTGCTGGTGCTGGCTTACTTGATATGCATTATTTTCAAAATTGGTTAACCTTGCCGGGTTCACCAGGTGGCATTATTGGACTGGAAATAGGGGATTATTTAATCCATTTATTCGCCTTTCAAGGGGCAACACTTATTCTGTTTAGCGCATTTTTAATTGGCATAACCTTATCAACCGGCCTGTCCTGGTTGTATTTGATGGATAAGATGGGCTATCTATCGCTTCGTTTAATCAGGTCATTAAAAAGATATATAGATGATAGCGGTGAACGTAAAGCATCCGGTGATGCTAAAAGAAAACGCGAAAACGTCTTTAAAAAGCAATCAGAAAAATTTTTAGCTAAACCGAAAACTCGTATTGAGCCGATTCTTAGAGATATTAAAACCAGTGAGCGAGTCGATCAGGAACGGCAAGTGGGTTTATTTACAGAAGAAGGTTCCTTGCCTACCTTAGGGCTGTTGGACGAAGCGACTGAACATGTCGAGGGTTATTCGACCGCGGCCCTGGAGGCGCTGTCTAGACTGGTAGAGCTTAAATTAGAAGATTTCGGTGTTGAAGTTGATGTCGTTGCCGTACATCCTGGTCCAGTGATAACGCGCTTCGAAATTCAGCCAGCGCCCGGTATTAAGGCCAGTAGAATTAGTGGCCTGGCGCAGGATTTAGCGCGATCAATGTCAACGAACAGCGTACGCGTGGTAGAAGTGATTCCTGGTAAATCGGTCATCGGCCTAGAGATACCCAATGAGTCGCGCGAAATGGTTCGGCTCAGTGAAATTCTTTCATCCGAGGCATATGAAAAATCACACTCAGCGTTGACACTGGTTTTGGGTAAAGATATTGCCGGTCAACCCACTGTTGCCGATCTCGCCAAAATGCCACATTTGCTGGTAGCGGGCACGACCGGTTCAGGTAAGTCAGTGGCCATTAACGCGATGATCCTGAGTCTGCTTTATAAGGCGACGCCCGACCAGGTTCGAATGATTATGATCGACCCTAAAATGCTTGAGCTGTCGGTTTACGAAGGCATTCCTCATCTGCTTACACCCGTGGTGACGGATATGAAGGAGGCTGCGAATGCCTTACGATGGTCAGTTGCCGAAATGGAAAGACGTTATAAGTTAATGTCACTTCTGGGGGTCAGAAATCTAACGGGATACAACAAAAAAGTAAGAGACGCGATTAAAGCGGGTAGCCCGCTGGCCGATCCTTTGTGGGAGCCTACACCATTTATAGATGAGGACGACCCGGGAACGTTGGCCGAGTTGCCACAGATCGTTATCGTCATTGACGAACTGGCCGATATGATGATGGTGGTGGGGAAAAAAGTAGAAGAACTGATCGCGCGTTTGGCGCAAAAGGCCCGAGCTTCTGGCCTGCATTTAATACTCGCCACACAGCGGCCGTCGGTTGACGTATTAACGGGGCTTATTAAAGCAAATATTCCTTCAAGAATTGCCTTTCAGGTATCGTCTAAAATTGATTCACGAACCATCCTGGATCAGTCAGGTGCCGAAGCTTTATTGGGTAATGGCGATATGCTGTATTTACCTCCAGGCTCTGGTCTGCCGCAACGTATTCACGGTGCTTTTGTTGATGACCATGAGGTACACAAAGTAGTTAGGCATTTAAAAAAGCAAGGTAAACCAAATTATATCGAAGGTATTCTTTCGGCATCTGACCCCGCTGAATTTGATGGTGGATCATCAGGTGGTAATTCAGAAGATTCAGATGAATTATATGACCAGGCACTACGAATTGTTACCGAGACGCGCAGAGCATCCATTTCCGGCGTACAAAGACAATTACGCATTGGTTACAACCGCGCTGCGCGAATGGTTGAAGAAATGGAGCGTAGTGGTGTTGTTGGGCCATTGCAATCAAATGGTTCGCGCGAAGTGTTAGCCCCACCCCCACCGGAGTTGTAATAAAATGCGAATGGGTAGATGTATTATTTTGTTTTTGCTGGCTGTTACGCTTTCTTGTTTTGCTGAAAATAGTGATGAAAGCTTGCAAACTCAGTTAAACAGTTACGAGCAAATGAGCGGTCAGTTCACGCAAGTAATTAGCAGTGAACGGGGCGCGCAAACGCAATCGTCAACGGGCGAGTTTTGGATAAAAAAACCGAGTAAATTCCGCTGGCATTATTCAACGCCCTATATTCAAAAGATTATTTCAAATGGCGAAAAAATTTGGGTCTACGACGAAGATTTAGAGCAAGTAACGGTAAAGAACTCTTCACAAGCGATAGACTCAACGCCGCTGGCTATTATTCTCGGTTCAGCCTCGATCGATAAGCATTTCAATACCGCCACACTAGAATCGGAAGACGATTTGGACTGGATGAAACTGACGCCAAAAAATGATTCGAGTGGATTTGATTATATCGATATTGGTCTTAAAAATGGCTTGCTGTCTCGGATGCTATTACAAGACAGCTTTGGTCAAAAGACGCGCCTGCTATTTAGCCACGTTGAGGTATCTACAGCCATTAATGACGATAATTTTGATTTTGAAATACCTGAAGGCTCGGATGTTTTTGAAGAAACCCTCGAGTAATGAGCCAAACAGAGCCATTAGCTGATCGATTAAGGCCTCAAACACTAGAACAATTTGCAGGGCAAAGCCATCTTTTAGCCTCGGGCAAGCCGTTATACGAAGCGATTCATTCTGGCTTGCTGCATTCACTGATTTTATGGGGGCCTCCTGGAGTTGGTAAAACCACGCTGGCGCGAATTATTGCTCAACACGCCGATGCTCGTTTCATCTCAATATCAGCCGTTTTAGCTGGTGTAAAAGACATCCGCAACGTCGTAGAGCAAGCGCAAAAAAATCGCCTTGAAAATCAGCAAAACACCATTCTTTTTGTAGACGAAGTTCACCGCTTCAATAAATCCCAACAAGACGCATTTTTACCTCACGTGGAAGCGGGTACCTTTACTTTTATTGGCGCAACCACCGAGAACCCATCTTTCTCGCTCAATAACGCGCTGCTTTCAAGAGCCAGGGTTTACACCTTAAAACCGTTAGAATCTGTTGATTTAGAGGCCATTCTTTCTAATGCGTTAAATAATCAAACACACGGTTTCGGTGGTGAATTGTCGATTGAAAAAGAAGCTATTCAGTTATTACTCAATTCGGCCGATAGTGACGCCAGACGTTTGTTGAATTATTTAGAACTCAGCGCCAAACTCACGCAAGCGAATAAGGCTACAACGATTACAGTATCAACGGTTGAAGAGGTGATCAAAGACGGCCTGCGTCGATTCGATAATCATGGCGAAGATTTTTATAACCAAATATCGGCGTTACATAAATCTGTTCGCGGCAGTGACCCAGATGCTTCAATTTACTGGCTTAAAAGAATGCTCGATGGCGGCTGCGATCCACTATACGTAGCGCGTCGTATTGTTCGTATAGCGTCTGAAGATATTGGCAATGCAGACCCACGAGGACTACAAATTGCCCTTAATGCCTGGGAAACGCAAGAAAAACTCGGCAGCCCTGAAGGCGAGCTGGCCCTGGCGCAGGCGGTCGCGTATCTAGCGTGTGCAGCAAAAAGTAACGCCGTCTATAAGGCATTTAATACCGTAGGAACTGTTATTAAAAACACCGGTAGCCTTGAGGTGCCTTATCACCTTCGTAACGCACCGACAAAACTTATGAAAGAAGAGGGTTACCATAAAGGCTATCGCTACGCACACGACGAACCGAATGGGTTCGCCGCAGGTGAAACTTACTTGCCGCAAGAATTATTAGGGCAGGTGTACTATGAGCCAGTTGAAAGAGGTTTAGAAATAAAAATTTCGGATAAACTCAAACGTTTAAGGCAGTTGAATAAACTCAGCAAAAAAGACCAATAGCATATGTACTTAAATGTTAAGTCGACTATACCAATGAATTATCTAACAGGAAGAACAAAATGAACAAGAAAATCAGCGTAATCATGTTTTTTTGTATATTGTTAATGGCTGGCTGTACGACATTACTGGTTGGAGGCGCAGGAGCGGGTGGCTATGCTGTCGGTACCGATGAACGACCTATTGGAGTTATATCAGAAGATATTTCAATTACCGCCAGTGTCAAAGCGGCGTTGATAAAA
>JASJGO010000177.1:0-20839 GCA_033791505.1 Cycloclasticus sp. | reverse complement strand
GTTATTGGGAAGGGCGGTGCCCTTCATGGCCAATATATTGGATGGTTGGTTAATAGCCTTGGTCGACCTGGCGTTCCTACCGTGTTTGATTCTTTATTTAGCGATACCCATATGGCAGCAAGCTAAGCTCAGAAATGTACCTGTTTTACTGTTGTTGCTGGGTATGTTCGTTAGTAACGTATTGTTTCATCTAGACGCTTTACAGTTAACAGCCATTGGCGTTAGTCGCTTATCACATCTGGTCATTGGTATTATATTGATTTTTATCGCCATCATTGCGGGCCGCGTGGTTCCTTTTTTTATCAAATCAGGCTCCCCAGGATCCATCCCCGTGATTTGGCCGTTGGTCGAATGGGTGTCTGTGTTGAGTATCGTTGCGCTGATGATATTAAAGCCTTTTTATTATGGCTCGTATGTCTTTTTAGCCTGTTGCGCGGTGGCTATGGCGAGCAACACGATTCGAATGACGGGTTGGTATTGCAAGGGTATTTATAGGTTGCCGATGTTATGGGTATTATTCAGCGGTTACCTATGGATGATCGTAGGCATCAGTTTGGATTTCCTATCAGTTTTCGATATTGTTCCCCCCCCATTAGCGCTCCATGCGATGACGGCTGGTGCAATCGGCGTGTTAACGCTGGGCATGATGTGCCGGGTTTCACTGGGTCATACCGGGCGGACTATCAAGGTCAATGCAATGATATTGGCCGCTTTTCTAAGCATCAATGCCGCGGTGTTTTTTAGAGTGATCGTTCCATTATTTATGCCGGCTGATTACGTTTTATGGTTAACCGTATCTAGTGGCCTTTGGCTGATGGCATTTTTGATATTTTTTATCTACTTTACGCCTATTTTATTACGTCGGCGTATCGACGAAGCGTGAGTAAGGAGATGTTTTGCAGCAAGCCATAAAGTTTGATATTGAGCTGATTAATCGTTACGACAAGGCGGGGCCACGATATACCTCGTACCCTACGGCGCTTGAGTTTCACGACCAATTTAATGAAGATGATTACCGGCGACACATTATGCTGTCGAATAAAAGAGGCGGGCCGTTATCGTTATATTTCCATATACCCTTTTGCGACACCGTCTGTTTTTACTGCGCTTGCAATAAAATTATTACCAAAAATCGTCAACACGCGGTGCCGTATTTACAAAATATGCACAAGGAAATTGCCGTGTTGGGTGCTTTGTTTGATAAGGAACGCGTCGTGGACCAATTACACTGGGGTGGCGGAACGCCGACGTTTTTAAGCTTTCAGCAAATGAAAGAACTGATGGATGTCACTCGGCGACACTTTACTTTGCGTGACGATGATTCTGCTGAGTACTCGATAGAAATTGATCCGCGCGAAGCGAGCGCTGAAACGATTATTCAACTGCGGGAGTTAGGCTTTAACCGACTGAGTTTAGGTGTACAGGATTTTGATCCAGCGGTACAAAAAGCGGTTAATCGGATTCAAACCGAGGAGCAAACATTTTCAATACTGGAAGTAGCCAGACGAGAAGGTTTTCGTTCGACTAATATCGATTTGATTTATGGCTTACCGCTACAAACCGTAACCTCTTATGCTAAAACCTTAGACAAAGTGCTGTCGGTTAAACCAGAAAGGCTGTCGGTGTTTAATTATGCTCATCTGCCGGGCATGTTTAAGGTACAACGGCAGATCAATGAAGCCGATATGCCAAGCTCTGAAGAGAAACTTGATATTTTACAGATGGTCGCCCAGCGTTTATTGCAGGAAGGTTATATTTATATCGGTATGGATCACTTCGCAAAACCGGATGATGAGTTGGCGATAGCCCAACGTGAAGGAAAATTACACCGCAATTTTCAGGGTTATTCGACGCATTCTGAGTGTGATATGGTTGGCTTCGGCATGACCTCAATTGGACGGGTTGGTGACGCTTACATACAGAATGCAAAAGAATTAACGACTTATAACGACCACTTAGCACATGGGCGACTGCCCGTGTTTAAGGGTCTGGAACTCAATAGTGACGATAAACTACGGCAAGCTATTATTACTCAGCTTATTTGTCATTTTGAACTGAATTATTCAGTGATTGAACAGGCCCATGGCGTCATTTTTGCTAATTATTTCAGCCAGCAGTTAATGCAACTGAGGGTGATGGAGCAGGATGGTTTGTTGCAGATGACGGATCAGGGAATATACGTAAAAGCGGCAGGGCGCTTATTGATCAGAAATATTTGTATGGTGTTTGATCGTTATTTGGGTCAAAAGAAGAAACAATTTTCTAAAGTGATTTGATATCGCTTTTTTAGTTTCGCCCTATTTTTTGCGCTTACGTAAGCTCCATTTTTTTATAATAACCCAACGCCATAAAATCCTGGCTAGTCCGTATCCAAGAGCAGATGCAGTTGATCCAAGTACAAAGCAACCTAACAAAAATGGTTTCCAGGTATGCTGAAGGCCCGATAAAAGGGTATCAATTGAAAACTCAAAAGCGTGCGTATCGGGTGGAATATCCATAAGGAGTGTTCCTACCCAGTAGGCGGCGTAAAATAATGGCGGCATAGTAATGGGGTTGGTCAACCAAACGATAGCGACCGATACCGGTAGGTTGACGCGTATTACGATGGCCGCTGCGGCGGCAATAACCATTTGAGCCGGTAATGGGATAAAGGCGACAAATAAACCTATGGCGACTGCACCAGAAAAAGAATGGCGATTTAGATGCCATAAATTTTGATCGTGTAAAAGGGTGCCAAATACGTTTAAATATTTGTGTTTCTTGAGCGTATTTGCATCAGGAAGGTATTTCTTTATAAATCGTTTTGGCATACAGTGAAATTGAAGTTTTAATAAGTGTAGCAGAGCATGGATGCGGCTAAATGAATAATTTTCAGAAAGTGACGGTGTTTTTTTCAGCTGGCATTTTGTCCGTTCAATTACTCAACATTCTACCTGAAGTTAGTCATTTAATTATGACAACACTGATTTCAATCGTCGTTTTTAACTGGTCTAGGGGGGTGAGCTTTTTTCTATTGGGTTTTGTTTGGGCCGCAGCTTATGCCACGTCGACAGAAAGCGCCCAGTTAGCCAAAACCTTAGAAGGCAAGGAAATTCTTATTCAAGGCCAAATCATTGAATTACCGGTTAAAAAACTAAGGTCGACTGGTTTTATATTTAGAGTCGATCGAGTCTTAATGCCTTCGAATAATCAACTTTTCCCTGATAAGTTGCGATTGAGTTGGTACGCGAAAGCCAAAGAGATTAAATCAGGGGAAAAGTGGCAGTTTTTAGTCAAACTTAAAAGGCCGCACGGGTTAGCAAACCCGCATGGGTTTGATTATGAACGCTGGCTTTTTCAACAAAAAATTGGTGCAACGGGTTACATTCGTGAAAGCACCCATAATAAACGCATCGACAACGCGCCACTGTGGAGCATGGGGTCCTGGCGTGAATCGCTGAAAAATTACTTAGATAGCTCGCTGCCAAATAGCGCACATATTGGCGTGATAAAGGCTCTGGTGTTAGGTGATCGTAGCGATATCAGCGCTCGGCAATGGGAGGTATTTCGGCAAACGGGAACATCTCATCTTATCGCCATATCGGGCTTGCATATTGGTCTGATCAGCGCTCTGGTTTTTGCTGTTGTGCATTGGCTTGCGCTTAGATTGGCGCCTTTTAGCCGCCGTGCTAAGCAGTATGCATTAATTGCTAGTCTTCTTGCGGCTGGTTTGTATGCGGCCCTGGCGGGTTTTTCGGTACCCACGCAAAGAGCGTTGATTATGCTATCGGTTGTTTTGGCAGGGGTATATTGGCAACGTTACTACAAGCCATTTCATGTTATCTCGGTCGCATTACTGGCGGTATTGATTTATGACCCGCTAGCGCCAATGTCGCCTGGCTTTTGGCTATCTTTTGCTGCCGTAGCGGTTATTTTGTACGGTCTTGTTGGTCGCTTCGGGCGACCCCATTTTATACGTCAGATAGTTCAAATACAGTGCTTTGTTGCGATAGGGTTAATGCCATTAGTACTGTATTTTTTTCAGCAGCTCTCGCTGGTATCTCCATTGGCGAATATCCTGGCGGTACCGTGGGTAAGTTTTGCTATTGTTCCGTTGTTGTTAATTGCGCTAGCTGTCGGTGCGTTTAGCCAGTCGCTATGCATTAGTGCCCTTGAATTAGTCAATACGCTGATCGATTATTTATGGTTGTTTTTGCAGGCGCTGGCAAATATTGAGTATTCTCAGTTACTACTGCCCAGCGTTTCCATTTGGGCGAGCCTTATAGCCATGCTGGGTGTGGCCTTATTGTTATTGCCTAAAGGCTTTATTCCAAAGCCTATGGCATGGGTGCTGTTTATACCGTTAATTTTTCCAGTAAAAACGGCCTCATTAGAAAATGCTGAGTTTAAATTAGTCTTGCTAGACGTTGGTCAGGGCTTGTCAGCCGTTATTCATACCGCATCCCACACACTGGTATTTGATACCGGCGCAAAATACACTGCTGAAAGTGATCTGGTCTCGTCAGTTGTTATTCCCTATTTACGGGGTGAAGGGGTAACAAAGATAGATCACCTGGTTATCAGTCACGCCGACAACGATCACGCGGGTGGTACAAAAACTCTACTGGCTGAGATGGGCGCTAGTAATTTGTTCACAAGCGTCCCCAGCGTTTTTGATGATAAATCGGCGACTGCATGCGAACAGGGAGTCAAATGGCAATGGGATGGCGTCGAATTCGAATTTTTACACCCCGCTCGAGTCAATCTATTTAACGGCAACGACGCCTCATGCGTGCTAAAGGTCAGCTCATTTAATGGTAGCGTTTTATTACCGGGAGATATTGAAAAAACGTCAGAGCGTTCATTGCTTCAATATATGCCGGATAAACTCAAGGCAGACGTGTTGGTCGCGCCACATCATGGCAGCAAAACCTCGTCAACCAGGAATTTTATTGAGGCAGTTAAGCCGAGTTTTGTCTTATTTCCAGTGGGTTACCGAAATCGTTTTGGTTTTCCAAAGCAGGAAGTGGTTAGTCGTTATACGGAAAAGGGTATTAAGGGTTTTGATTCGGCTACGCACGGTGCTTTAGCGGTAATCTTCACTTCAAAACAGCCCGTTAGCGTGAATAGTTTTCGAGCGACGCACTTGAAGTTCTGGAATTGGGTTCCATAGTGTTAAATCAGGTTGGGTGAGGGGCGTCCTGCTCTGTAAATAGTTTCTGCTGATTGCTTGATAAGGGCCTGGTGCGAAAAAATACAATGATCTCAAGTTTTGCTATGAGTAGAGGTGTCGCGCAGTGAAAAATAAAGTAATATGATGCCACGTTGATTTTATAAGAATAGAGGGAAATGTGCTTGATATTTTAATGCAGGGTGGTTGGTTAATGGTTCCTATAATCGCTTGCTCGATTATCTCCTTAGCGATAATTGGCGAAAGGTTCTGGTCATTAAGTAGTAAAAAAATCAACCCAAGCCAGCTGGTGTCATCCGTCTGGAAATTACATAAAGCGAACCAACTTGATAAGAGCAGGGTGCAGTCATTATCAGCCAGCTCACCATTAGGCCGCGTGCTGGCGGCCGGTATCATGAATCAGTCCCATGGTCGCGAAATTATGAAAGAGAGCGTCGAAGAGGCTGGCCGTCAGGTCGTTCACGAGCTCGAAAAGTATCTCAATACACTCGGCACTATAGCGTCTATTACGCCTTTGCTGGGCTTGCTCGGCACGGTGATTGGTATGATTAAAGTATTCGCGGCGATAATGGAATTTGGCGTGGGTGATCCATCGGTACTTGCGGGAGGTATTTCTCAGGCGCTTATTACCACGGCGGCGGGGCTCACGGTGGCCATTCCTACCTTAATGTTTTATCGGTACTTTAGAGGTCGCGTTGATGAATTAGTGATCAAAATGGAAGATGAGGCGGTTCGGATGCTTGAGATGATGCATGGAGATCGCGAGTAAACCACATGAACTTTAAACAGAAG
This sequence comes from Cycloclasticus sp., assembly GCA_033791505.1. Classification (GTDB taxonomy): domain Bacteria; phylum Pseudomonadota; class Gammaproteobacteria; order Methylococcales; family Cycloclasticaceae; genus Cycloclasticus. The sequence continues at coordinate 14,877 of JASJGO010000177.1, read as the reverse complement.
AAAAAAGAGGAGTTTGAACTCAATCTAACGCCGTTGATTGATGTCGTTTTTTTGTTGCTGATTTTCTTTATGGTGACAACGACCTTTGATAGAGAAACACAATTAAAAATCGAATTACCGCAGGCCTCAGGGGAACAAAAAAAAGCGGATCAAGTACTTGAAATTAGCATTGATGCAAATAGCCGCTTTTTTATTAACCAGAAAGAAATCGTTAATTCTGGCCTGGAAACCATAAAGAAAGCCTTGAAACAGGCCGCTGGCGACAATCCAAGCACCCCTTTGCTGATCAGTGCTGATGGTAAGGCAACGCATCAGTCAGTGATGACGGTATTAGACGCCGCAAGCCAGTTAGGCCTGGTTAACATAACGTTTGCGGCCAATCAGCCGCCAGCGGAAAAATAAACTTTATTTTTGCCACCATGAGCCATAAATTGAGTCGTTTTTTCGATAGCATGTGGTATGGACGGCGGCCAATAGCACTCCTGTTTGTTCCACTATCCTGGTTGTTCGGGCTTATCGTTAAGTTGCGTTCATTCTTATATAAACAAGGTTGGCTCCGGACCACGCGTTTATCCGTTCCGGTTATTGTTGTTGGTAACATTACCGTCGGTGGCACAGGTAAGACGCCGTTGGTCGTTTGGCTCGCAGAATTGCTTAAATCTGCTGGTTATTCCCCGGGTGTTATCAGTCGTGGCTATGGGGGTATAGCCTCAAGCTGGCCACAGCAAGTTCGAGCGGATAGTGATTCAAGAGTAGTCGGCGACGAAGCGAAAATTTTAGCGAGACGTACCAGCTGCCCCGTGGCAGTCGGACCTAAACGCGCCGATAGTGCGCAAGCGCTGATTGATCACTATCATTGCGATATTATTATCTCTGATGACGGGCTTCAGCATTATGCCTTGTATCGTGATATTGAGATTGCGTTGGTAGATGGAGAACGACGCTACGGAAATCGCTATTTATTACCAGCGGGCCCTTTGCGAGAGCCGGAAGAACGATTGAAAACAGTCGATTTTGTAGTCTGTAATGGCCTGGCAAGCTATGGTGAGTTCCCATTAAAAATAGAAGGTAATGAAGGCGTTAAAATTCTAGATGAATCTGACAGGGTGCCACTACAAGATTTTAATCAAAAGTCCTTTCACGCTATCGCTGGGCTCGGTAATCCAACGCGTTTTTTTTCTCATCTGAAAAGGTTTGGCCTGTCTTTCGAAACACATGTTTTCCCAGACCATTTTAGCTACGCCAAAAAAGATATAAACTTCAGCGACGATAAACTTGTTTTAATGACGGAAAAAGACGCCGTTAAATGTACCCTGATAGCCAACGACAAACATTGGTACGTTCCTGTTAGGGCGCAAATGACGCAGACATTTGGTTTAAACCTATTGGCATTAATAAAAGAGAAGATAGATGGATAAAAAATTACTCGATATTTTGGCTTGCCCTGCTTGCAAATCTGGTCTGAAGTACTTAAAGGAGGAGCAGGAATTAGTGTGCATGCCTTGCCGGTTGGCCTATCCTGTTCGTGATGATATTCCCATTATGCTGATTGATGAGGCAAGAAAGCTGAGCTCTGAAGAGGCTGATAAATTACGTTAAAAGCTATGATAAATACCTTTAAAGTCGTTATTCCGGCGCGTTATGCCTCGTCGAGACTGCCAGCGAAACCGCTGCTAAAAATTGCCGGTAAAGAAATGATTTTGCACGTTTGTGAAAAAGCGGCAATGGCTGGGGCCGAAGAGGTGGTCGTGGCCACCGATGACAAACGTATCCTGGATTGCGTTATGCGCGCTGGATTCAATGCAGTAATGACCTCTGATGCTCATAATAGCGGCACTGAACGCATTACCGAGGTAGCGAGCACGCTGGGTTGGGCGGATGACGTTATTATCGTTAACTGTCAGGGTGACGAACCATTAATTCCCCCTGAATTAATACATAAGGCCGCGACGGCATTAATGGGTCAGGCGCAAGCCCAGGTGGCGAGCTTATGCGCTCCAATTTCAGAACTGGAAGAAATTCTTAACCCTAACGCGGTAAAAGTGGTGCGCGATCAAAATGAATATGCCCTGTATTTTAGTCGGGCGCCCATTCCCTGGGACCGAGAATCATTTCCCGCCAAACCATCGAGCTATCAAAGTAGCCATTTTAGGCATATAGGTATCTATAGTTATACGGCGGGTTTTTTACGCCGATATATCACCTGGCCCGCGTGCGCGTTGGAACAGATTGAATCCTTAGAGCAGCTGCGCATCTTAAATAGCGGAGAGAAGATTTTCGTACCCGCTGTAGCACAAGCGCCGGAAGCGGGGATTGACACACAGCAAGATCTCGACCGCGTAAACGCGCTGTTAACTAAATGATAAAAGTACTATTTATTTGCATGGGTAATATCTGCCGTTCGCCCACCGCGCACGGTGTATTTCGACAAATGTTGATCGATAAAAAGCTAACCGACTTGATTGAAGTGGATTCTGCGGGTACGCACGCCTATCACGTGGGAAAAAGTCCCGATGGTCGGTCTGTGCAATCGGCCTTATCGCGTGGCATAGATTTTCGCGATTTAACCGCCAGACAGTTAGATGACTTTGATTTTGAGGAGTTCGACCACTTGCTGGTAGCGGACAGCGATAATTTTCATTTAACGCAGCAAGCGTGTCCGAAAGAACATCGGCACAAGATTAAATATATGCTCGACTTTGCTTCGGGCAGTGCCTTCAAAGAAGTACCAGACCCTTATTACGGTGAAGGAAACGGCTTTGAAAGAGTACTCGATCTTATAGAAGACGCGTGCGAGGGTTTACTCGATGAGTTATCAAAAGACCTAAAGCGCTAAGATTACGGCTAGCTAAGCAGCAGTTGTAAAACAAATTTACTACCGAAATAAGCCAGCATTAGAGCGAAGTAAGCGCTATACGTCCATTTTACCGCTTTTTGTCCGCGCCAACCTAAAAAGTGTCTACCCCAAAGCAGTGTGGTAAATAGTAGCCAGGCTAATATCGATAAAACGGTTTTATGCACGAGGTGCTGGGCAAAAATGTCGTCTAAGAAAATAAATCCAGTAGCGAGCGCGAATGTGAGTAAAAAAACGCCCAGGGAAAGTACCTGGAACAGCAAATTCTCCATCAGCTGAAGCGGCGGTAGAGAATTGATCAGCTTACCGGTTTGCCGGTTATGCAGTTGTTTTTCTTGAAAAGACAGCATAATGGCCTGAAAAGCTGCGACCGTCAGCAAGCTATAGGACAAAATCGACAGGATGATATGTGTTTGTAACGCGCCGTTAAAAACGACAGGCGGTGTGGCAGGGAAGGCATTACCCATATTGAGTACAACGGCGATGGAAGTGAAAGGGAATACGATAATCGCCAGCGTTTCAACAGGCTGTGTAACGGCGGCGAAAAAAAACAATGCACTAATAACAAGAAAAACCAGCGATAACATATTGAAAAAATCATTCGCAAGCGCATGATTAACGCTGTAACTGTGAGTGATCAGCAAGGTATGAGCAAGCAGCGCGACGAAGGCGCTTATTAATACGAACGTGCGTTGCTTACTCGGCAGTTTGCCAGTGAAGAGGCTGGTGACAATAAAACCGGCGCTAGCTAAGTACGCCAAAGCGGTAAAAATAGTTAAATTGTTAAACATTGTGAGGGAAATAAGCATACGCATAGTGTGTCATAAAGCGGGCTTAAGTGGAATATTCCATCGAACCAGTTATGTTTAAAACGAAGTTAGTTGGTTTGTAGCTTTGGCGTCTTGTTATCATAAGCGTCGCTCGCGATCTGGTGAGCTGTGGCGAATGATAGGTGCAAGTATTTAACTGCTAGTGTTTTTAAATATAAAAATCTCCTGCATTAGATAAAAAGACGTGCGAAAATAAACGCCATCACTTCAAGGGTAAATACCATGTTCGATAATTTAACTGATCGGCTGAACGACAGCTTTAAACGCATTAGAGGCCAGGCCAGGCTCACCGAAGATAATATCAAAGATACGATGCGCGAGGTTCGAATGGCCCTGCTGGAAGCGGATGTCGCCTTATCCGTTGTGCGCGAATTTACAGATACAGTTAAAACGCGAGCGCTAGGTCAGGATGTTATGCGAAGCCTGTCGCCCGGCCAGGCAATGCTGAAAATTGTTAACGAAGAATTAGTTAAAACAATGGGTGTAGCGAATGAGTCACTTGACTTATCTGCCGCCCCCCCGGTTGTTATTCTTATGGCCGGTTTGCAAGGTTCTGGTAAAACGACTACGGTAGCCAAGTTGTCCCGTTGGCTTATTGAGCGACAAAAAAAATCAGTCATGGTCGTTAGCGCCGACGTATATCGTCCCGCCGCTATCGATCAACTTCAAACCTTGGCAGGTGAGGTTGGCGCGAATTTCTTCCCGAGCAGTATAGAGCAAAAGCCCGTCGATATTGTTAATGCGGCGATAGCGCAGGCGACGAAACAATTTTGTGACGTGTTGATTATTGATACGGCCGGTCGTTTGCACGTTGATGAGCAAATGATGGATGAAATATGCCAGGTTCATGCGGCGGCAAAACCTACTGAAACCTTATTTGTCGTAGATAGTATGACCGGGCAAGACGCAGCGAATACCGCGAAGGCATTCAACGATACCTTGCCGTTGACAGGCGTCATTTTGACCAAAACAGATGGCGATGCAAGAGGTGGCGCGGCGTTGTCAATTCGCCAAATTACTGGCAAGCCGATTAAGTTTCTCGGTGTTGGTGAGAAAACTGATGCACTTGAGCCTTTCCACCCCGATCGAGTTGCTTCACGTTTATTGGGCATGGGTGATGCGCTTACACTGGTAGAAGAAATAGAGCGAAAAGTTGATAAAGGTAAGGCAGAAAAGCTCGCTAAGAAACTTCAAAAAGGCAAGGGGTTTGATTTGGCAGATTATAGAGATCAGCTGTCGCAAATGGTCGAAATGGGCGGCATGAGTGCAATGATGGATAAAATCCCAGGCATGTCGAACGTCCCACAGAACGTAAAAAAACAGGTCAACGATAAAGATTTAACTAAGCAGGTCGCGCTGATCAACTCCATGACCAATAAGGAAAGAATATTTCCAAATTTAATCAATGGTTCAAGAAGAAAACGGATCGCCGCCGGAGCGGGCTTGCAGGTTCAGGATGTGAATAAGTTGATGAAGCAGTTTTTGCAGGCGCAAAAAATGATGAAAAAAATGTCCAAAGGCGGTATGGCAAAAATGATGCGCGGTTTAAAAGGCCAATTTGGGCAGGGACAAGGATTTCCTTTCTAAGAAATTAGCCTTAAAGAGAGTTTTTGCCGGTTAAAGTGAATGTTTTTAGCAAGGAGCGGCGGAATCAAACGACAAATAGCTAAAAAAACTTCAACAAGCTTAATAATTCGCGTAAAATTCACGAGTTAACTTAATTAAGATTTACGAAAATAGAATTAAAGGAAAATAAATGGTAAAGATACGTCTTTCAAGAACCGGCGCAAAAAAGCGCGCTTTTTATCACGTTGTAGTAGCAGATAGTCGCAGAAGTCGCGATGGTCGTTACATCGAGAGGCTTGGTTATTATAATCCAAGAGCAATTGGTGGTGAAGTCCGTTTAACGCTAGATACAGATCGGGTTGATCATTGGGTAGGCCAAGGCGCTCAAGCAACGGAACGTGTTGCCAAGTTAATTAAAGAGGCTGTTGCAACTGCTGCATAAAGTGCCTGAAGTAGATAATTCTAAACAGATAGAAAGCAAGCAAAGCTGGTTAAAACTAGGCAGTATATCTGGAGTATTCGGAATAAAAGGTTGGTTAAAGATTTATGCCAACACCGATGAAAAAGAAAATATCCTGTCATATCAGCCTTGGTATATAGAGCGTAATAAAGTACGCCAGGCTGTAAAAGTAAAAGCTGGTAAGCCACATGGAAAGACCATTATCGTCCAGTTAGAAGGCGTTGATGACAGAAATGAGGCGGAGACCTGGATTGGGTGTGATATTTATATTCCATCTGAACAGTTAAAAAAGCTTGGCAAAAATGAGTTTTATTGGTCCGACTTAATTGGATTGAATGTCGTCTCGCTGACGGGTGAAGAATTTGGTGTTATTGACCATATGCTGGAAACGGGTGCGAATGATGTGATGGTCATAAAAGGGGAAAGAGAACGCTTGATTCCTTTTTCCATGGATCGGATCATTAAGTCGATTGACCTGGAAGAAAAGCAAATGATTGTCGATTGGGACGCCGATTTTTAACGATGATGAGGTTTGATGTCATCACGTTATTCCCAGAGATGGTTGAGCAAGCCGCCTCTATAGGGGTCGTTGGAAGAGCAATAGGAGATGGTAGGGTTCAGTTAAAAACGTTGAACCCAAGGGACTTTACCGAAGATGTACATCGAACGGTAGACGATCGCCCTTTCGGTGGTGGGCCTGGCATGGTGATGAAGGTTGAACCGCTTAAAAAGGCTATTCAGTCTGCTGTAAAGGACGCTAAAGAAGCGGTGAAAGTGATCTATTTGAGTCCTCAGGGGCGTCGCTTAGATCAACAAGGTGTTAACTATTTATCCCAGTTTTCACACTTGGTATTGTTAGCGGGCCGATATGAAGGCATCGATGAAAGGTTACTGGAGTCTCACGTTGACGAAGAATGGTCGATAGGTGATTTTGTTTTAAGTGGCGGTGAATTGCCCGCTTTGGTGCTGATAGATGCCGTTGCAAGAACGTTGCCGGGCGTGTTGGGTCATGAGCAATCAGCCGTTGAAGATTCGTTTGTAGCAGGCTTGTTAGATAGTCCGCATTATACGAGGCCGGAGGTTGTTGACGGTAAAACAGTGCCAGATGTGCTGTTAAGTGGTGATCATAAGAAGATAGCCAACTGGCGGGAAAAGCAGGGATTAGGTAAAACATGGCAAAAACGCCCTGATTTACTAAAAAAATTAGAGTTAAGTAAGCATCAAATTTCGTTACTTGATGAATACAAAGAAGAATTGAATAATCATACGGTTGAGAACTGAGGAATAAAATGAGTAATATAATTGCACAAATAGAAGCAGAACAAATGACAAGCGAACTCCCCACATTTTCTGCAGGGGATACCGTTATCGTCAAAGTAAGAGTTAAAGAGGGTGAAACAGAACGTTTCCAGAATTTTGAAGGCGTCGTTATCGCTAAGCGTAACCGTGGTTTGAACTCTGCGTTCACCGTACGTAAAATTTCTCACGGTGAAGGTGTTGAGCGTGTATTCCAGACGTACAGCAAGCTTATAGCCGGCGTTGAAGTTAAACGACGCGGTTCAGTAAGACGCGCTAAATTGTACTACCTGCGTGAACTTCGTGGTAAAGCGGCGCGTATTAAAGAAAAGCTGTAAACAGCTCGCGTTTATTAAGTTTAAAAAGGTCGGTTTACCGACCTTTTTTTATGATTTTTTCAGTAGATTGCTTTTAAGGCACGGCATTATTGGTAAGATTGCTGCATGACGCAAAGTAAAAAAATCCATCGGTGAGCGCCGACCAAATTAATATCTTTCTTGAAGCTTTATGGATAGAGTACGGCCTCAGTGATAATACTATTTCTGCTTATCGGGCGGACTTGAACCAATTTTCTGTGTGGCTATTAAAGCAGCATAAAAGCTTATTGAGCTGCCAGTCACACGACGTATCCAAATACCTGTCTGAACGTCTTTCGCAAGGTATTTCTGCCAGATCATCAGCGCGCTTTTTATCCAGTTTAAAACGATTTTACGTTTACGCCATCCGTGAAGGTAAACTCATCGAAGACCCGAGCGCGATTATTGATGCACCCAAGCTGGGAAGAAGTTTACCCACAAGCCTTTCTGAAGAAGACGTTGAAAGTTTATTGCAAACACCCGACGTAAACGAAGCGTTAGGCTTTAGAGACAGGGCGATGCTAGAACTGCTTTATGCGACAGGTCTGAGGGTGAGTGAACTCGTTGGCCTGGAGCTGTCCGAAATAAATTTTAGAAGAGGTCTGGTAAGAGTAACGGGAAAAGGTAATAAAGACCGCTTAGTTCCTGTTGGTGAAGAAGCGTTAAGCTGGTTACAGGATTTTATTGCTCAAAAACGACTAGATATTTTAGGCCAAAAAAAAACCAACTTTGTTTTTCCAACGAAACGGGGTAGCGGGATGACGCGCCAGGCCTTTTGGTACCTGATCAAGCGTTACGCTAACCAGGCGGGTATTAACAGTATCATTTCGCCGCATAGCTTACGCCATGCTTTTGCAACGCACTTGCTCAACCACGGGGCGGACTTACGCGTGGTGCAATTATTATTAGGGCACAGTGATTTATCGACTACACAAATTTATACGCATATCGCTAGAGAGCGTTTAAAAGATATTCATCACAAGTTCCACCCACGCGGGTAAAGTCTTAACGCCGCGTGTATGTTTTTTCTGCTTAAACGTGTCTAATATAGTCAATACAAAATCAAAGGTTAGAAATGAAAAAATTGTTAATGGGTGTTTTGCTCGGTTTTGCTTTCAATGGCGTTGCGTTGTCCGACCAGCAGTCGATGGCGGACAATATATCAAAGGCTATACCCGGTGTAACAAAAGAAGATATCAGTAAAACACCCATTGATGGTTTATATCAGGTGGTTGTTGGTGCACGCGTTATCTATGCTTCTGAGGATGGTCGATATATTATTCAGGGTGAAATGGTTGATTTAATCAATCGAGAAAATTTAACCGATAAATCTCTTAAATTGGTCAGAAAAGAGGCGCTGGCAAAAGTCGACGAAAAAAGTATGATCATTTTTCCAGCCAAAAATGCAAAACATACGATCACTATATTCTCAGATATCGACTGTGGCTATTGTCGGAAGCTTCACTCAGAACTTAGTAGCTATACTGACGCGGGCATTACGGTACGGTATTTATTCTTTCCAAGATCAGGGCCTAATACGGAGTCTTATTTTAAAGCGGTTTCAGTCTGGTGCGCGGATGATCGAAATCAAGCGTTAACAGACGCGAAGTTGAATAATAAAGTCATCAATAAAACCTGTGACAACCCGATCGATGAACATATGCAGCTCGCTCAGGCCTTTGGCGTGAACGGAACGCCCGCCATCATCGCTGACGATGGAACGATGGTGCCGGGTTTTGTACCGGTAAAGGAATTAGTTAAACACCTGAACTGGTAATTAGCCGATTAAACCCTTTAGTTTATAAAGCGCATTCAAAGCCTCTTTCGGGCTTAAATCATCGGGGATTAACTGTTCAATAAAAGACACAGCCTCCGTATTTAAAGAGGGGCTAAATAGCTCAAATTGATCTTGCTTAGACGCTGTTTTGGAGCTGATATTTTGCTGAGCTTCCAGCGTACTAAGTTTCTTTCGCGCGTTATTGATAACGACTTTAGGAACCCCAGCGAGTGCGGCTACTTGAAGGCCGTAGCTTTGGCTGGCGGCGCCTTCTTTTACGGCGTGTAAAAAAACAATATTATCACCGTGCTCAATGGCGTCTAAATGAACATTAACCGTGGTAGGCGCAAGTTCGGGTAATGCCGTCATTTCAAAGTAGTGGGTTGCAAATAGAGTGAATGGCCGGGTTTTATTGGCCAGGTATTCGGCAGACGCCCAGGCCAGGGATAAGCCGTCAAAGGTACTGGTTCCGCGGCCTATTTCATCCATTAATACTAAGCTTTTATCACTGGCGTTGTGCAAAATATTAGCCGTTTCTGACATTTCAACCATAAACGTAGACCGACCACCGGCGAGGTCGTCGGACGCACCTATGCGGGTAAAGATCTGGTCGATAGGCCCAATGGTCGCTTCTTGGGCCGGCACGTAACAGCCGATATGCGCCATCAGCGTTATCAGTGCAATTTGGCGCATATAGGTCGATTTACCACCCATATTCGGTCCGGTAATAATCAGCATTCGACGTTCTGCATGGAGCTCAATATCATTGGCTACAAACGGCGTTTGCAAAACATGTTCAACGATGGGGTGGCGGCCTTGCTTTATCGTAATGCCGGGCTTATCTGTTAACTGAGGCCGGTTGAAATTGAGCGTTAAGGCGCGCTCTGCAAAATTAGCCAATAGATCAATTTCGGCCAGCGCTTCTGCGCAAGCCTGTAGTTCGCCTAGCCGCGATGAGAAGCTCAGTAATAATGCATGATAGAGTTCTTTTTCGTGTGCAAGCGCCTGTTCTTTAGCGTGTAAAACTTTTTCCTCAAATACTTTTAGTTCGGGGGTTATATATCGTTCAACATTTTTCAGGGTTTGTTTGCGAATAAAGTGTTCGGGTACTTTGTCGGCCTGTGAGCGTGGTATTTCAATGTAGTAACCGTGCACCCGGTTATAGCTTATTTTTAAGGTGTTTAGCTGGCTTTTTTCTCGTTCATTTTGTTCCAGGTCGAGTAGGAACTGGTCTGCGTTAGCGCTAACGTTCCTAAAATCATCTAATTTTATGTCGTAGCCATCGGCAATAACGCCACCATCGCGTATCAGTACAGGCGGGTTTTCGACCACGGCTTTTGCTAATAACTGATATAGATCCTGATGCTGTCCAGTTTGTTGGCTAAGCATTTTTAAATAAGGTGCGTCGAGTTTGCTAAGGGTGTTTTGGATACTCGGCAGTGCTTGTAAGGTTTGCTTTAAGACAACCAGGTCTCTTGGTCTGGCAGTGAGCAAAGCGATACGACTGGTAATGCGTTCAATATCGCCGGTTAATTTAAGTGATGACTGTATATCTTCTAAATACTTGGGAAGTTGAAATTGTTCGATGGCCAAATGTCGCTGTTGAATAGTGGCATGCTGACGCAATGGTAAGTGGATCCAGCGCCGTAATAGACGCGCACCCATGGCGGTTTTGCATCGATTAAGCAGGCCAAGCAAGGTGAAGTTAATATTGCCGCTAGGGTGGTAGTCCAACTCAAGGTGTTGACGGGTAGACTCATCGAGCGTAATGAAGTCAGTTTGATGTATGACTTTAATGGATTGTAAATGTGGTAATGAGGCCTGGTGCGTACCCTTCAGATAGTGCAATAAAGCCCCAGCTGAGCAAATGGCTAGCGGCATTTTTTCGCAACCAAAGCCACGTAAGTCCTGCGTACCGAACTGTTTATTTAGCAAGCGTGTAGCGGTTTGCTGGTCGAAGTGCCAATCGGCTAGCGCCGAAACGCCTTTGCGTTGGTTAAAAATGCGTGAGAGCTTATTGTCTTCACTGATCAATATTTCGGCGGGGTTAAGGCGAGCTATTTCTGCTTTTAATTCCGTTTCATTATTGAGTTGTTGCAATAAGAAACGACCACTGGCGAGGTCGATGGTAGCCAGCCCGTAGCTCGTTTTATGTTCGAATACGGCGCACAGCAAACTGTCTTTGTCTGATTCTAATAAAGAGTCCTCGGTTAGGGTGCCAGGGGTTATAACGCGGACTACTTTACGTTCAACAAGGCCCTTTGATAACGCTGGATCGCCTACTTGTTCACACAGGGCGACAGATTCGCCGGCTTTTAGCAGCTTGGCTAAATAACCATCAGCGGCGTGGTGTGGAATGCCCGCCATCGGCGTGTCGCCACGGCGAGTGAGTGTAATGCTTAGTAGCTCAGAAGCTTTGACCGCATCATCAAAAAAGAGTTCGTAAAAATCGCCCATACGATAAAATAAAAGTGTCGCGGGGTGATCGGCTTTGATGCGTAAAAATTGCTGCATCATGGGTGTTTGTGTCGCTTTTATGTTTACATTTTTAGACATCGTGATAGTTTAACAATCTTGCTAGATGACAGTGAATTTTAATGGAAAATTTTAACGCCTTGAAGACGACCGCATCGATGAATGTAGAGATAAATGAGCGTAGTAATCTGTTGGCAAAGCTACTGCTGAAACATCATAAAACCCTCGCGCTAGCCGAGTCCTGCACCGGTGGTTGGATAGCTAAAGTATTAACGGATATTGCGGGCAGTAGCGAGTGGTTTTTGGGTGGTGTGGTCAGCTATAGTAATGCAGTCAAGCACAAGTTGCTCGGGGTAGATGAAACCAGCCTGGAGAAATATGGCGCGGTAAGTGGGCAAGTAGCAGAGCAAATGGTCGAGGGTGCTCAACGTGTTTTTTCAGCGTCGCTGGCGCTTTCTGTTACGGGTGTCGCAGGCCCCGCTGGCGGCTCTGCAGAAAAACCACTTGGTTTAGTATGGTTTGGGTTTAAACAGGCGTCTGAGGATGTCGTACTAATTAAGCAAGTGTTTAATGGAAACCGTGAACAAATTAGACAGCAAGCGGTGAGTTTTGCATTGCAGCTACTGATAAAGTATCAGTCGTCTTAAGTGCTTTAAAGTAGAAAAGCATTATGCGACCATGCCGGATTGTGTGATAATTTACAATTATTCAAAACAAACGCTTTTGCACGACGCAGCGGCTTTAAAGGGGACAGAGAATGGACGAAAACAAGAAGAAAGCATTAAGTGCTGCCTTATTACAGATTGAAAAACAATTTGGCAAAGGCTCTGTGATGCGTATGGGCGATGGCACCGCAATTCCTGATATCGAAACCTATTCGACCGGCTCAATAGCGCTTGACGTAGCGTTAGGTGTTGGCGGCTTGCCGCGAGGCCGAGTCGTCGAAATATATGGCCCTGAATCTTCTGGTAAAACGACCTTAACCTTAGAAACCATCGCGCAATGCCAAAAAGCGGGTGGCACGGCGGCTTTTGTCGACGCTGAACACGCGCTAGACCCGATTTATGCCGATAAAATTGGCGTTAATATGGATGAATTACTAGTTTCACAGCCGGATACCGGTGAACAGGCGCTAGAAATTGTTGATATGTTAGTGCGCTCTGGCGCGGTCGATATGGTCGTTGTTGACTCAGTAGCAGCGTTAACGCCTAAAGCCGAAATTGAAGGTGAGATGGGCGATCACCATATGGGCTTACAAGCGCGTTTAATGTCACAAGCACTGCGTAAACTAACCGGAAATATTAAACGTTCGAATACGTTGGTCGTTTTTATCAACCAGATTCGTATGAAAATTGGCGTGATGTTTGGCAACCCAGAAACTACAACGGGCGGTAATGCACTAAAGTTTTATGCCTCTGTCAGACTGGATATTCGTCGAATTGGCGCGATAAAAAAAGGTGATGAAATTCTAGGTAACGATACCCGAGTTAAAGTAGTTAAAAACAAGGTGGCACCTCCTTTTAAGCAAGCGACATTTGAAATCCTTTATGGTGAAGGTATTTCCCGTGAGGGCGAGCTGATTGATCTGGGAGTTAGTCTTGATTTGGTCGAAAAAGCGGGCTCCTGGTATAGTTTTGAAGGCGTTAAAATCGGCCAGGGTAAAGACAATGCAAAGGTTTTCTTTAAAGAAAATAAAGATAAGGCCATTGAGCTAGAAGCAAAAATTAGAGTAGCTCTGCTGCCTGAAAAGAAGGCGTTTGAACCAACTTCTAGACAGGATGCCGAGGCCTGAGCGAGGAACAAAAAAAAGAGAAGAAACGCTTAAGAGAAAGCTGTTTGGCGATGCTAGCGAGGCGTGAGCATAGTCAACGCGAACTAACTCAAAAACTAACTGAAAAAAGCTTTGAAAAAGCCGATATTGAAGAACTGTTAAATGAGTTCGTCGCGTTAAATTGGCAAAGTGATCAGCGTTTCGCCGAAAACTATAGCCGCTCAAGACTACGAAATGGTTATGGCCCGATTCGCATACAGCACGAATTAAGAGAGCGCGGTATTGAACTTGAAATAGACGAGGTGTTTGAGGAAGTGCCCGATTGGCAGGTTTTGTTAAGCGACTTGCACGATAAAAAATACGGGCCTCTCGCACCAACAGACATGAAGGAGCGCGCCAAACGGACGCGTTTTTTTCAACATAAAGGATTTACATACGACATGATTAAACAGTTGTTTAATAATTTGTCTTAATACGGGTTTTATTGAAATGAAAAATTTAACCAGTGCTGAAATTCGTTCAGCATTTCTGAACTATTTTAAAGAACAAGGGCATCACATTGTCCCTTCTAGTTCGCTAGTGCCCGGCAATGATCCGACCTTATTGTTTACGAATGCCGGCATGGTTCAATTTAAAGATGTTTTTCTGGGGCAGGAAAAGCGCGGCTACACTAAAGCCACCTCTTCACAACGCTGTGTAAGGGCTGGTGGTAAGCATAATGACCTGGAAAATGTAGGTTATACGGCGCGTCACCACACCTTTTTTGAAATGCTCGGAAACTTTAGTTTTGGCGATTACTTTAAGCGCGAAGCGATTCAATACGCGTGGGGATTTTTAGTCGACGAACTGGGCATTCCAGCTGAAAAACTATGGATCACCGTGTTTGATGAAGATACAGAAGCGGCGGATATTTGGTTAAATGAGATCGGCGTAGACCCTGAGCGTTTATCTAGAATTGGCGCAAAGGATAACTTCTGGTCAATGGGCGATACCGGCCCGTGTGGTCCTTGTTCTGAAATTTTTTACGATCATGGCGAAGACATACCGGGTGGTCCTCCAGGCACCCCTGAAGAAGATGGTGACCGCTACGTAGAGATCTGGAACCTGGTTTTCATGCAGTATGACCGAAATAGCAAAGGCGAGTTAACGCCGTTGCCAAAGCCCTCCGTTGACACGGGTATGGGGCTTGAGCGGGTAGCTGCGGTGTTGCAAGGCTTCGCTAATAATTACGATATAGAGTTGTTCAAAGCACTCATAAAAGAGGCCGCTAAATTAACCCAGTCAACAGACTTACGCCATACTTCATTGCGCGTGTTGGTAGATCATATTCGTTCCTGCGCTTTTCTAATTGTCGATGGTGTATTGCCGTCTAATGAAGGCAGGGGATATGTACTTAGACGTATTATTCGCCGTGCTATTCGCCATGGTTATAAATTAGAAACGAAAGATGCTTTTTTCCATAAACTGGTTCAGCCGCTAGTCGAACAGATGG
>JASJGO010000176.1:0-20731 GCA_033791505.1 Cycloclasticus sp. | reverse complement strand
ACTGTGACGCCTGTGTGATTAATGCTGATGAGAGGCGTTTACTACAAGTTTTTACTAACCTTTTGTCCAACGCTATTAAGTATTCGCCTGAAAGTGGCGAGGTTCTTATAACGGTACAATGTGAAAATAATAAAGCCCGCATAGCCGTTACTGATCAAGGTAAAGGTGTTCCCGTCGAGTTCCAGGGGAGTATTTTTGAGCACTTTTCACAGGCTGATTCCTCAGACACGCGAGAAAAAGGTGGAACGGGTCTTGGCCTGGCGATTGCCAAACAAATAATAGATTTTCATGGCGGTGCAATAGGCTTTGATTGCACTCCAGGCCATGGAACGACCTTTTATTTTGAGCTTGATATAGAGTCGGATGTTTTGTAACTTTTGTCCTATGTAATGGTTGGCGGAAGGTGTAAAAAATAATTGCCATTTATAGCTGGGCGATTAAGATAAGCCTAATTGACTGGTGAACATTGCTGGAGTGACGCTGCACGAAGTTCATCGAACGATTTGGATCTTAGATTAAGGAGAGATCTATGCCACCTGAAACACCGCAACAACGCCGTCGTCGCCTATCCGTCATAAGTGGAGTAACGGGTAACTCGTACGATTTTACGCACATCTGTAAACGAAAGCCTGACCGCGTTGGCATCGTGGCTGAAGGCGACTCGTGGTTTGCTTATCCGAGAAAATGGATCGCGTTTGGTGCGGATATTAATATTGTTAACCACGTTTCGGATAAAATTCACGGCACGAATAAGGCGAATTTATTACGGCTGGCCTCCAACGGTGACGAGGCGGTTGATATGACGTCGGGAAAACAATTTAAAAAATTATATCGAACGCTTAAACGCAATAAGGAGTTTGTGGACATTCTTTTGTTTTCGGCTGGTGGTAACGATATGGTAGGAAAAAACGATATGTTGCCTTTACTAAACGATTACCTGCCGGGGATGACTTTTTTGGACTGCGTCAATAGCGTGCGGTTTGAACAAAAGCTGCAATCCATTCTGTTGGCTTATGAACGTTTGCTAAATCTTTGTGCGGATATCATTCCGCAAGCGCAAATAATCACCCATACCTACGATATAGCGGTGCCCTGGGATCAGGGTGCAGAGTTCTTTTGGGGTTTAATAAAGACAAAGCCATGGGTGCAACCGTATTTGCTGCGCCGTGGTATCCCTGACAGCTTACACGCGCCAATTCTTGAGTATATGCTAACGGAATTTGGTGATCGCTTAATCGCGCTCGCTCAGACACCACCCAATAACCAGCGATTACGGGTCGTACAGACGCAGGGGACGTTAACACCGGGTTCTCAGTCCGATTGGTTAAATGAAATTCATCCGACGGAAGAAGGTTTTAAGCGTATTTCGCAAAAAATTTACGCTGAGATGAAAACCGTTGCGCCTTCGCTGCCATAATCCGCGGGTTTATGATAATCAAACGGGAGGTTTTATGACTAAGAAGCTTATGAGTAGTCTTATTAAAATCATACTGACGTTTTGTGTAGTCGGTTTAATCGGCTGTGCGGGGACACCGAAAATAGACGACCCCGTCCTCTCTGATGGTATAAATCAGCAAACGCGCGAACGCGTTAAAGCATGGAAAACGTTGATCGATTCAGGTTCTCGCTGGTCCGATATTAAGAAATTAAATTCAGTGAACGACTTTGTTAATCGGGTTGAATTTATTGACGATATCCTGCACTGGAGAAAGGACGACTACTGGGCGACACCGCTGCAAACGCTAGTAAGCGACGGCGGTGATTGCGAAGACTTGTCCATCGCTAAATATTTCACCTTAACGTCGATGGGCCTGGATGAAAGTAAATTACGCCTAACTTACGTTAAAGCGTTAACAATTAACAAACCGCATATGGTCGTGAGCTACTTCGAGCGACCAAACTCGGTGCCGTTAGTGCTGGATAATCTAGATGAGCGGATCATGCCCGCCCCACAAAGGCGAGACTTATTGCCGGTGTATAGTTTTAACGGTGAAGGCTTATGGCTCGCGAAGCGCGAAAAAGGCGGTGACTACGCGGGCAGTTCCAAACGCATCAGCCTATGGCAAACGCTGCTGCGCACGATGGACGTTGAGGCCTCTAATGAAACAAGTATGATATGCCTGTACCAGTATTACGATTTACCCGACGACAGAGCAAAAATGCTATGTCCCTAAGTGAGTGTGTATTTATATGAAAGAAGTAGAAATCCCCAAGCAACCCGTTGAGTTATATAAAATTCTTAAATTTGAAAGTATGGTGTCCAGTGGTGGTGAGGCAAAAGCCGTTATTGCTGAAGGTTTGGTGCGGGTGAACGGTCAGGTCGAAACCAGAAAACGGAAAAAGATTATGGAGGGCGACCAGATTGAGTTTGCCGATGAGACGGTCATGATACGGCTAAAATCGCTAGATTGATCAACAAGCCTCGTACCTGAAGCGAGTTTTGTATAGTAATATTCCGCAGATAGTGGCCCGGGCAACGATAAATTAAAGATGAATAACATAGACGTTGATAGATTAAAACAAGAACTGTTGGACTTAAGGTTAGACCTACAGTTACAGGAAGAACAGTTTCAGTTATCGAATGAACCGGTCGAGCTGGATCAAGCTCGTCTGGGACGTCTGTCTCGTATGGATGCGATGCAAGCGCAGCAAATGTCACTGGAGACATCGAGACGGCGACAGCATCAAATTGTAAAAGTGGATGGCGCGATAAACAGGATAGAAACAGATGAGTATGGATTTTGTTTTGTTTGTGGCGATGAAATTGATTCTCGTCGTCTGGCATTAGAACCCACGTCGACTCGTTGCTTGGCTTGCATGGACGCTAGCATTAGTTAAAAATTTTGAGCCGTATACAGCCGGCTTTTTCTCTAGACCTTACCGATTTATCTTAAAAATCAGCTATACACTGCAACCATATAGTACTAAAATAGTCCTATATGAGAGGTGCTTATGCTTAGAGTTAGTAAATTAACAGATTATGCGACGGTTGTTTTGACCCATATCGGCCATCAGCCCAGTGTTATTCATGCGGCCACCGATATTACAAAAGCCACGGGTGTCGCCTTGCCTACGGTCAGCAAGGTACTGAAGCTGTTAACTAAAGAAGCCATTTTGACCTCTCACCGGGGATCTAAAGGCGGTTATGTTTTGACTAAATCGCCCACGGAAACAAATATTGCTGAAATCATTATGGCGATAGAAGGCCCCATTAGCATGACCGAATGCAGTACCGATGAGGGTATTTGTGAGCAGGAGTCTTCCTGTGAAATCAAAGGAAACTGGAACTTAATCAATCGCGCCGTGTATACCGCTTTAGAAGCCGTTACATTGGCCGATTTAGTGGCTCCGGCCAATCAACAATACGTGAATATTAGCTTACCTGTCCGTCTTAAAGGGCAGGTATCGAATGATTTGAAAGTGGAGAGCTAGATGTCAGCATCTAATGAAAATTTAAAAGATATGATCGGCCAGGAGTACAAAGATGGCTTTGTGACCGATATTGAGTCCGACTCATTTGCCCCGGGTTTGAATGAAGACGTTATTCGTTCCTTGTCGGCGATAAAAGGCGAGCCGGAATTCTTACTAGAATGGCGATTGGAAGCCTATCGACATTGGTTAACGATGGAGCACCCAGAGTGGGCGTTCGTTGAATTTCCTAAAATCGACTTCCAGGAGATCAGTTATTATTCTGCGCCTAAAAGTATGGCCGATGGTCCGCAAAGCCTGGATGAAGTCGATCCAAAGCTGATTGATACCTACAATAAATTAGGTATTCCGCTAGAAGAGCAAATGCGCCTGGCGGGTGTGGCGGTGGACGCGGTGTTTGATAGCGTTTCAGTAGCCACGACGTTTAAAGCGAAACTCTATGAAGCGGGCGTTATTTTCTGCTCATTCTCCGAAGCGGTTAAAGAGCACCCAGAATTAATTAAACAATATCTGGGCACCGTTGTATCGCAGTACGATAATTTCTATGCGGCGTTAAACGCAGCCGTGTTCAGTGATGGCTCGTTTGTTTATATCCCTAAAGGCGTACGTTGCCCGATGGAATTATCAACTTATTTTAGAATTAATGCCGCCAATACCGGTCAATTTGAGCGCACCTTGATTGTCGCTGAAGAAGGTAGCCACGTTAGTTATCTGGAAGGCTGTACCGCGCCAATGCGCGATGAAAATCAGTTGCACGCGGCGGTGGTTGAGCTGGTTATTTTGAAGGACGCTGAAATCAAATATTCCACCGTTCAGAACTGGTACCCCGGCGATGAAAATGGCAAGGGCGGTATTTACAACTTTGTTACCAAGCGCGCAGAGTGCCGTGGTGACAACGCTAAAGTCTCTTGGACGCAGGTAGAAACGGGTTCGGCGATTACCTGGAAATACCCAAGTGTAGTATTGAAAGGCGATAATTCAACCGGTGAATTTTACTC
This sequence comes from Cycloclasticus sp., assembly GCA_033791505.1. Taxonomy (GTDB): domain Bacteria; phylum Pseudomonadota; class Gammaproteobacteria; order Methylococcales; family Cycloclasticaceae; genus Cycloclasticus. The sequence goes on along the minus strand of JASJGO010000176.1, from coordinate 16,304 downwards.
TGTGGCGTTGACCAATAATTATCAGCAGGCCGACACCGGCACTAAGATGATTCATTACGGAAAAAACACCAGCAGCACGATTATTTCAAAAGGTATTTCGGCGGGTCACGGTCAAAACACTTATCGCGGTTTGGTTAAAATTGGCCGTAAGGCTGAAAATGCCAGAAACTACACGCAGTGTGACTCTTTATTATTGGGCGATCAATGCGGCGCGCATACGTTTCCCTATATTGAAACCAAACAACCAAGCGCCACCATTGAACACGAAGCGTCTACGTCAAAAATCAGTGAAGACCAGTTGTTCTACTGTATGCAACGCGGTATTTCATCAGAAGACGCGGTATCGATGATTGTGAATGGTTTTTGTAAAGAAGTGTTTAAAGAATTACCGATGGAGTTTGCGGTTGAAGCGCAAGCCTTGTTGGGTATTAGTCTTGAAGGCAGTGTCGGTTAGAGCGTCAGTCGCTGCAGGTCATTAAAATTTAAAGTTATAAGGAATAGCAGAATGCTAAAGATAGAAGATTTACACGTAAGCGTGGAAGGTAAAGAGATTTTAAGAGGCATTAATTTAGAAATTAATGCGGGTGAAGTGCACGCTATTATGGGCCCCAACGGCTCAGGCAAAAGCACCTTGTCGTATATCCTTGCCGGTCGCGCTGGTTATGAAATTACCAAAGGCCGAGTGCTATTTCACGGTAAAGACTTACTCGAAATGAGCGTTGAAGAACGCGCCTGGGCTGGTGTTTTCCTGGCGTTTCAATACCCGGTTGAAGTACCAGGCGTGAGTAATATTTATATGCTCAAAGCGGCGCTTAACGGTATTCGTAAATACAATAATTTATCCGAACTGGATGCGATGGATTTTATTGGCCTGGTCAAAGGCAAGATGAAAGATCTCGATATGGACGAAAAATTCTTATACCGCGCGGTCAACGAAGGGTTTTCTGGCGGTGAGAAAAAACGTAACGAAATACTACAAATGTCGGTTCTTGAGCCCACTTTATGCGTGCTAGATGAAACCGATTCGGGTCTGGATATTGACGCGTTAAAAGTGGTGTCTGAAGGCGTTAATCGTTTACGTGACCCATCTCGGGCCTTTGTGTTGGTAACTCACTATCAGCGTCTACTGGACTATATTACACCTGATTTTGTGCACGTTTTAGCGCACGGGCAAATTGTTAAGTCTGGCGGTGCTGAGTTAGCCCTCGAACTAGAAAAGAGAGGCTACAGCTGGGTCGAAGATAAAATAGCGAGTTAAAAAATATGTCTGTAACACATTTACCCAATACCCATTACGCTAACTTGTTAAGCGCCAGTTCAACACCCCTAATAGGGAGTGGTGCCCGCTGGTTAGTAAGTTTACGCGAACGCGCTGCAACTGAATTTGCCGAAGCAGGATTCCCCGCGCCTCGCGATGAAGAATGGCGTTATACCAATATTACTGCGATCGAAAAAAGCCAATTCACGCTAGCTGAAAAAGCAGGTGAGGTTGATCAGGCTTTATTAGACGAGGTGTTGCTCGAAGGCTGCCACCATATGGTGTTTGTTGATGGGTTTTATCAGTCGGCATACTCGTCGCTCAGTGGTTTGCCAGATGACGTAACGGTGCTGCCGTTGAGCGAAGCATTAAGCGCCAACGAAGAACAGCAAGACCTATTTAAAGCCTTGCTGGACTCAGTGGTTGAAGAGCCAGCACAAGGCTTTATTAATTTTAATACAGCGCTATTTACCGATGGCGCACTGATTTGTATCGCAGAAAATACGGCCATTGAAAAACCCATCCAGCTAGCCTTTATTTCATCCAAAGACGGTGCGTTAAAGTTATCGAATTGCCGCAATTTGATTATCGCGATGGCGTCTTCAAAAGCCACGGTGTTTGAAACCTATACCGGCTATGACGACAGTTGTTATTTGACCAACGTGGTGACAGAGGTGGTCGTTGAACCAAATGCAAACCTCTCTCACACTCGCTTACAGGCCGAGTCTTTAAAGGCCTATCATATCGGTGGTGTGTATTCGCGCTTAGAAGATAACGCTATTTTTCAGCAATCTAATTACGTCTTTGGTGCGGTATTATCGCGCGTTGAAGTTCACGCTAATTTAGGCGTTGCAGCAAATTGCACGTTGGATGGTTTATACATTGGACAGGATCACCAGCATATGGACAGCCATACGCGGCTAAATCACAGCCAGCCGCACGCGGTTAGTAACGAGTTTTATAAGGGTGTTATGGCCGACAGCTCACGCGGTGTATTCCAGGGACGCATTATCGTTGCAGAGGACGCGCAAAAAACCGATGCAAAAATGAATAACCGCAATTTGCTGTTATCAGAACGCGCCGAGGTAGACACTAAACCGCAGCTCGAAATATACGCCGATGACGTTAAGTGCGCGCACGGCGTGACCGTTGGTCAGCTCGATGATGAAGCTATTTTCTATTTGCGCTCTCGTGGTGCGGATGAGCAAATGGCAAAAAACATGCTGACCTTTGCGTTTGCAAATGAAATGGTCGAGCGCATTAGCTTTGAACCGCTTCGCATGAAGGTGCTGGATGAACTGTTAAAACGGTTTCCGCAAAATGGTATGAAAAAAGAGTGGCTATGAGCGAAGTGCTTGAAAATTTAGTGAGCTATGACGTAGAAAAAATCCGCCGGGATTTCCCCGTGCTGGATCAGCAAGTGCGCGGCAAGCAACTGGTGTATCTGGATAATGCAGCGACCAGCCAAAAACCTAAAGCGGTGATTGATAGCATCGTTCACTATTATGAAAATGATAACGCGAATATACATCGTGGCGTACATACTTTAAGTGAGCGCGCGACCCTGTCGTATGAAAATGCACGTAAAAAAGTTCAGCGGTTTTTAAACGCCAGCTCGGAAAAAGAAATAGTCTTCACCCGCGGTGCAACCGAAGCGATCAATCTGGTCGCCAATGGGCTTGCAGAAAAGATTAAAGCAGGCGATGAAGTACTTATCACAGCGATGGAGCATCATTCTAATATCGTGCCGTGGCAAATGTTATGCGAAAAAACCGGCGCCACTCTGAAAGTAGCACCGATTAATATGCAAGGCGAGTTGATACTTGAAGAGTTCGAGGCGCTGATCAGCAAAAGAACGAAATTTGCCGCCATTTCACATATGTCCAATGCACTGGGTACGATAAATCCGGTAAAGCAACTGATCGATTTACTACATCAGCATGATATCCCCGTGTTAATTGATGGCGCGCAGGCTATTCCTCATATCGCGGTCGACGTACAGGCGCTGAATTGTGAGTTCTACGTGTTCTCTGGACATAAGCTGTACGCGCCAACGGGTATCGGTGCGTTGTATGGAAAAATGGAACAACTAGAACAAATGGCTCCGTATCAAGGCGGTGGCGATATGATCAGCGTAGTGACGTTTGAAAAAACGGTGTACAGCAAAGTACCTTACAAGTTTGAAGCGGGCACACCGAATATCGCCGGAACGATTGGTTTGGGCGCGGCGCTGGATTACATTGATACCGTTGGCATAGCAGCAATTGCAGCGCATGAAAATAGCCTTCTCGAGTACGCTACCGAGCAATCAAAAAAAATCGATAAGCTACGGATTATTGGAACGGCTAGCAATAAAGGCGCGATCATGTCGTTCGTACTGGACGGTATACATCCTCACGACATCGGCACAATGATGGATCATCAGGGAATTGCGGTACGAGCAGGCCACCATTGCGCGATGCCTGTGATGGACTTTTTTGGCGTGCCGGCTACTGCTAGAGCTTCATTTGCGATGTACAATACGCATCAGGAAGTCGATGCTTTAATGGCTGGAATAGAAAATTTAATAGAGATGTTTGGATAATGCTGGACGATTTAAGAGACCTATATCAAGAAGTAATTTTTGATCATAATAGAAACCCCAGGAACTTCCGTAAGATGGACGATGCCGATCGTCAAATAGACGGTTTCAATCCACTATGCGGTGATCGCCTCACCTTGTTTTTAAAAATAGACGATGGAAAAATTACCGATGCCAGTTTTCAGGGGCAAGGTTGCGCCATATCTACCGCATCCGCGTCGTTAATGACGGATATTATTAAAGGCCAAACCGAAGAAGAAGCACAAAAGCTCTTCGAGCTATTTCACAGTATGGCGACCGGTGAACACGTTGAAATGGATCAATTGGGCAAATTAGCCGTATTAGCGGGTGTATGTGAGTATCCAGCTCGTGTAAAATGCGCGACGTTACCCTGGCACACGCTAGACGCTTTACTAAAAGGCGTAAAAGAACCTGTTACCACCGAATAACCTTTAGGCCTTGTTTAAAACCATCACCTCTATGCGTGAGCTAAACCCAATCACCAATAAAATTGCCGACCTGAAAGAGCGCACCGTATCGCTTAGGGGGTACCTTTGACTTCGACACTAAGCACGAACGGTTAACCGAAGTATTAAGGGAGCTAGAAGACCCCACCGCTTGGAATGACCCGGCCAGAGCGCAAGCCTTAGGTAAAGAACGGGGCCAACTCGAGCAAGTTGTCGATACCATCAATGAGCTGACCAATGGTCTGGAAGAAGCCAAAGAGCTGCTAGAAATGGCAGTAGAAGATGACGATGATCAAACGGTGGGTACGATTGAGGATGATTTGGCGGTGTTCGAAAAAAAGGTCGCCAATTTAGAGTTTCGTCGTATGTTTTCAGGCGAGATGGACGCCAATAGCGCATTCCTTGATATCCAATCGGGTTCCGGTGGTACAGAAGCCCAGGATTGGGCTGAAATGATTCTACGCATGTATTTACGTTGGGCCGAGCAGCATGACTTTAAAGCCGAACTGATTGAAGTGTCAGCCGGTGATGTGGCGGGGATTAAAAGCGCCACCATTTCTATTCAGGGTGATTACGTTTATGGTTGGCTAAGGACTGAAATTGGTGTGCACCGATTGGTACGTAAATCGCCATTTGATTCAGGTAATCGTCGTCATACGTCTTTTGCAGCGGTATTCGTCTCGCCAGAAATTGATGATGATATCGATATCGATATTAACCCGGCTGATTTAAGAATCGACGTCTATCGCGCCAGTGGCGCGGGTGGTCAGCACGTTAATAAAACCGAGTCGGCGGTGCGTATTACCCATTTGCCGACCAATACGGTCGTACAGTGTCAAAACGACCGTTCTCAGCACAAAAATAAAGCCACCGCGATGAAGCAACTTAAGGCTAAATTATACGAGCGCGAAGTACAATTAAAGATGGTTGACCAGCAGACGCAGGAAGACAATAAATCGGATATAGGCTGGGGCAGTCAAATCCGTTCTTACGTGTTGGATCAGTCACGGATTAAGGATTTACGCACCGGTGTTGAAACCGGTAATACACAAGCGGTGCTCGATGGAGCACTCGATCAATTTATAGAAGCCAGTTTAAAGAGTGGAATATAAGACATGAGCGAACAAAATAATAAGCAGCAAGCACCCGACGAAAATAAATTAATCGCAGTACGTCGCGAAAAACTGGCGGAAATTAAACGACAGGGTAATGCCTATCCGAACGACTTTAGGCGTGAAAACTACGCGCAGGCCTTACACGATCAGTATGATCAGTTTGATAAGGAAACGCTAGACGAAAAAGCCGTTTCAGTAAAAGTTGCGGGCCGCTTGATGGGTAAGCGCGTGATGGGTAAAGCAAGCTTTGCGCATGTGCAGGATATGACGGGTCGCGCGCAATTATTCGTTCAACGCGACACATTACCAGAAGGCCTGTATCAAACATTTAAGGGCTGGGATATCGGCGATATCATAGCCGTCGAGGGTGTGTTATTTAAAACAAAAACGGATGAGTTATCGATTCGAGTCAGCGCTATTCGCTTGCTGACAAAGTCACTCCAGCCATTACCTGAAAAGTTTCATGGTTTGACCGACCAGGAACAGCGTTACCGCCAACGTTACGTCGACTTAATCATGAATGAAGAGTCGAGGAATATATTCAAAACGCGTACTAAGGTAATAAGTTTTATCCGTGCTTATCTGGTTAATAATGACTTTATGGAAGTAGAAACACCGATGATGCATGTGATTCCCGGCGGTGCTACGGCAAAACCATTTGCTACTCATCATAACGCGCTGGATATGGAACTATTCCTGCGAATAGCCCCAGAATTGTATCTAAAGCGCCTCGTTGTCGGTGGTTTTGAACGCGTGTTTGAAATCAACCGCAGTTTTCGCAACGAAGGACTTTCGACGCGACATAATCCAGAATTTACCATGCTTGAGTTTTACCAGGCGTATGCCGATTACACGGATATTATGGATTTAACCGAAGACCTGTTACGCCGCCTGGCTGAACACGTGCTGGGAACAACAGCCGTGCATTATCAAGGTGAAGACTACGATTTAGGAAAAGCGTTTAGGCGCATGACCGTGATTGAGTCCATTCTGCATTACAATGACGACATAACGCTCGATAACCTGGCGACAAAAGAAGCCGCCCTGGAAATAACCAAGCGCTTAAAAATTCCTGTTGAAGAAAGTTACGGACTCGGTAAACTTCAAATTGAAATTTTTGAAAAAACGGTAGAAGAAAAATTACACGAGCCGACATTTATTACAGAATACCCAACAGAAGTATCGCCCTTAGCGCGTCTTAATGATGCTAATCCATTCGTAACGGATCGTTTCGAATTCTTCGTGGGTGGAAGGGAAGTGGCGAATGGCTTCTCAGAGCTAAATGACTCAGAAGATCAGGCAGAGCGATTCAGGCAGCAAGTGGAAGGTAAAGACGCGGGTGATGAAGAGGCGATGCATTACGACGCTGATTATATTCGCGCGCTTGAAATTGGTATGCCACCGACAGCCGGCGAGGGTATCGGTATCGATCGGTTGGTGATGTTCTTAACAAACTCATCGACCATACGTGACGTTATTTTATTCCCGCATATGCGATCAGAACACGTATAAAAAAGTCGTAAGTTTAAACCGGCTTAGGCGTGTATCGGGGCTAGTCCCATACTCCAAAAAATAACCGTTGCGACCAAAATACCGACCACGATTACCAGAGCCATCGTCAGTACTGCGCTAGCGTACAAAAAACCTTTCTCAGGGTTTACGCCCATGACGATGGGGATTCCGCTATACAGCAGGTAAACGCTGTAAGTGATGGCAGTCAAGCTGGTGAGGAAAATAAGCCAGGGCACGGGAATAAGGGCAAATACGCCCGAAATAAATAGCGGTGTAGTTATTGCGGTGGCTAATGAAATGCAGGTAGACAGCTTTTTACTCGTGCCATAGGTGTCAGACATCCAATGGATGGTTTTACCCAGAATGCCAATGGCAATAAGGGATGCTATATAAAACCCTAGCACCAATGGAATAGTACTTTCTACGGTAAATTTAAAGCTTCTATCGCCGATATCCCAGCCGATTACAGTCGCGCCAATATAAGCCGAAATGGCGGGTATGGCGGCAAGAATCAAAGCGTGCTGGATATAACAGTCGGCGACGCTGCATTGTTCATCACGAATTTTAATCCACTCTTTTGAGGGGCTTACAAGTAATCCTTTAATATGGCTTAGTATCATCTGATTGGATCCTTTATTTTTAATTGTTATAACTGCTCTTTGAGTCATTAATACTATCATTAGGCAAGGTTTTAAACAGTTTATGAAAATATTTAAGTTGTTTTTATGATCTGCATCAGTTATAGCCCGATCTAAATTGGAAGCTGATTTTTCCGCATACTACGATTGTTGATAGCGATGAAAATGTTTAATCAATCTGCGGGCGATTGCTTTGTTATAATAATGATTTTTTACTGCCCGTCTAGATGTCTTCCTTAAGTTACTTATTACCATGGGAGTTTTCCCCTTTACTGCTGTTGTCTGTGTTGATCACGGGCGGCCTGTATACGCGTGGTGTGCTGCTGACTGGAAGGGAGCTGAAAACGGTTAAATTTTACTGGCAATCGCTGAGCTTTTATTTAGGCTTGCTATCAATTTATCTGGTCTCGCATACGTACCTGGATTATTTATCACAATATATGTTTTGGGTTCACCGCTTTCAGCACCTGGTTCTTCATCACCTGGGGCCATTATTGCTCGTGTTGGGCGGTATCGAACTGGTGCGAAAAGGCGTGCCTGGATGGATGCCCGCCTGGTCGTCGCTACCAACGATAATTCGGCTGCCATGCGAGCTTCTATATCGACTGATTCAACACCCAGTCGTCGCGCCGGTTTTGTTCGTTGGCTTGATCTACCTTTGGCTATTACCGGGGATTCATTTTGCCGCGATGCTGAGCAAGCAGTTGTATTTAATAATGAACTGGTCGATGTTGATAGATGGTTTTTTGTTTTGGTGGTTGGTACTTGGGCCTGAGTGGCGGGGCGAAGCAAAGGGTTTTAAAACGCGCATAGCGATGATGCTGGTGGTAGTCGTTCCGCAACAATTATTGGGCGCTTATCTGACGCTAACTAGTAGCGTTATTTACGACGTTTATGACGTATGTGGCCGCGCCTGGCCAATCAGCCCGATGGCGGATCAAATATATGGCGGTATAATTACCTGGATTCCCGCTAGCATGATGAGTGTGCTGGGATTGGTGCTGGTGCTTCGTCGCAGATTGAACTATTTAAAGGGAAAAGAATATGAAAATAATTAAACCAGTGAGCGTTATATTGATGGCCCTGTACTTGTCTGCTTGCAGCCAAAACGAAGCCACTCGATTAACCAATATCAAAGGCTTGATACCTGATTTGGCGTTTGAATTAACTGATGAAAATAATAAAGCGGTGTCGGCGAAGGACTACCTGGGTTACACCGTGGCGGTTTTTTTCGGCTTTACCAGTTGCCCAGGTGTATGCCCAACCACGATGCATCAATTAGTTGGGATACTGGATAAAATAGGCGAGCCTGCTTCCACGGTTAAAGTGCTGTTTATTTCGGTCGATCCGAAACGCGATTCGGCCGAAAAGCTGAAAAAATATACGCAAACTTTCGGTCCTGCGTTTATCGGACTACGCGGTGACGATGAGGTAATAAAAGATATGACCAAGCGTTACCGAGTGACCTTTGGCTACGGTGATGCGGATAAAGAAGGCAACTACGAGGTGTCACACAGTGGCGCGGTGTTTGTTTTTGATAAAACTGGCGAGGCTCGTTTGTTAGTAACGCAATCGTCTGCGGCAGAAGATATTTTATACGACTTAAAGAACCTAATTGATTCTTCTAATTAAGCCGGTTTTTTGTTACCAGGCTTACTAGACGCGGGTTTTATTTAGGCGAGTTGTAAATCGTAATGTGGGCGCACGATTATTAACGCGTCACCGTTCTTCAAGGCCAAGGTTTCATTATCTATCGCTGGGGTTTTTAAAACGACCAAGCCCGTATATCCACCTTTGTCAGATACTATGCAATTTAAAATAGTACCGATGCTATTAGCGTCGTCTAAAATAAAAAGTTCTTCTCCAGCAGCGCGTTCATCAGTTGAATGATAAATAACCAGGCGTCTTTTAATCGTTCCTTTGTAGTGCATTCTGGCGACAATTTCTTGTCCGGTATAACAACCCTTTTTAAAATTTAAGGCGTGCAACAAATCAAGATTGATCACCTGGGGAACAAATTTCTCACTGCTGATAGGCCCTATTTCGGGGATACACGCCGTTATCATGAGTTGCTGCCAATCGTCGGGGTTTGAATTAAGCGTAACAGTAGGGTTTTTTATAATTTGCTGATAGTTTTCCAAGGTTGTAATAAAAAGATTCAAATCGTCGTTATCGCTGAGCCGGATTTGGGCCAAGGGTGTAAGTGGCTCAAGCTGTTTATTTTGTAATGACTCAGACATGCCGATAACGGCGTACTGATCAGATACATCTTCGATTTGTACTTTAGAGCGGAAAACAAACATTTTTAGGCGCTTAATAACGTTTTCGCTCATCTCCTTTGGCAGCAGTAAATAGAATGTTTCTTCTAATTTGCAAACGCGAAACAGAGTGATAACGCGACCTTTAGGATTACATAACGCACCAAAAGCGGAGCCTGTATGATTCAGAGCTAGTACGTCACACGTTACCTGGCCCTGTAGAAATTGCGCCGCATCAACGCCGGAAAATGAAATGATGCTGGTTGAGGTGTTGAGGTCGTATAAAATCATTGTGTATTTGTGTTTGAAACGGAGTTTGAAAATACATTATATCGTTAAAAAGGCTTATGTTGCGGCACAAAAAATTTGCACGATAACCTTGAATATAAAAGACTGATGTTTTAATCTAACGTGCTTCTATCTGGGGGTTATTTATGATGAAGAAAGAAATAGACGAAGTTGTAGAATTTAATGAAAAAAAAGTAAAAGAAGTCAATCAGCAATTACCCAAGTCAGCTAAAGAAATCAATGGACGCTCAGGCCCTGAACCTACTCGCTACGGTGATTGGGAAAAGAATGGCCGCTGCATCGATTTCTAAAAAGTTCCGATTAAATATTTTACGCCACCAAGAGATTTATTTTTATGAATAGCAATAACCGACCACTATCGCCGCACCTAGATATATACAAATTGCCTTTATCCGCGCTACTTTCAATCGTACATCGGGGAACGGGTGCTTTTCTTTCAATCGGCTCAATCGTCCTAGTCTGGTGGTTAATGGCATTAGCCGGTGGGGAAGAAGCGTTCGTATCGGCGCAAGCCTTTATGGGTAGTTTTTTTGGACGACTTATTTTATTAGGTTGGTCATTTGCGCTGTTTTTTCACTTGGCTAATGGCATCAGGCATTTAATATGGGACGCGGGTTACGGTTTCGATAAAGATGTCGTTGAAAAGTCGTCTCTGGTGGTTCTGGCCGCTGCGGTGTTTTTGACCGCGAGTGTTTGGATCACTGCACTTTTATTCGCAACAGGAGCATAGGATGAGTTTAAGATCACCACTAGGGCTGGCTAAAGGCCTGGGTTCTGCCAAAGAGGGTTTGCACCATTGGTGGGCTCAAAGAGTGACCGCTATAGCGCTTATCCCGTTAACGGTTTTGTTTGCTTTTCAGGTGGCCTTGCTCAGTATGTCAGACTATAAAACGGTTATTGAATGTATTGGTTCACCGTGGTCGGCCGCCTTAATTGTGTCGTTGATTGTGGCCGCTTTTTATCACGCGGCACTGGGTATGCAAGTCATTTATGAAGACTACATCGGCCATAAGGCGGTACGCATAGGCGCCATTATGGTGACCAATCTTTTATTGTTTTTATTAGGCGCAGCGGGTGTTATCGCTGTTGTCCGTATCGCCCTCGGAGGCTAGAGTTTTTATGAGTATTGAAGAATATAAAATAACCGAACATAAATATGATGTAGTCGTTGTCGGTGCTGGCGGTGCGGGTTTACGCGCTACGTTTGGTATGGCACAAAAAGGCCTTAAAACAGCGTGCATTACAAAAGTTTTTCCAACGCGTAGTCATACGGTTGCCGCGCAGGGCGGTATTAGTGCCGCGCTCGGTAATATGGGCAAGGACGATTGGCGCTGGCATATGTACGATACGGTCAAAGGTTCTGACTGGCTGGGCGATCAAGACGCGATTGAATATATGTGTCGTGAAGCGATTCCTGCGATCGTCGAGCTGGAACACTATGGTGTGCCGTTTTCACGTACTGAAGAAGGCAAAATTTATCAACGACCATTTGGTGGTATGACCACCAATTACGGTGAAGGAACGGCTCAGCGTACCTGCGCGGCGGCGGATAGAACGGGTCATGCGATCTTGCATACGCTGTATCAACAATCTTTAAAACACGACGCTGAATTCTTTATTGAGTATTTTGCGCTGGATTTAATTATGGACGATGACGGCGTTTGCCGTGGCGTTCTGGCGCTCAAAATGGACGATGGCACGCTGCATTTGTTTCGCTCGCAGATGGCCGTGATGGCGACCGGTGGTTATGGTCGTTCATTCTTTTCATGTACTTCTGCGCACACCTGCACAGGTGATGGTAATGCGATGGCGTTACGCGCTGGCTTGCCATTACAAGATATGGAGTTTGTTCAATTCCACCCAACGGGTATTTATGGCTCGGGTTGTTTGATTACCGAAGGCGTACGCGGAGAGGGTGGTTATTTAACCAATTCGAAAGGCGAGCGTTTTATGGAGCGCTATGCGCCGAATGCTAAAGATTTAGCCTCTCGTGACGTGGTCAGTCGTTCTATGACCATCGAAATCAATGAAGGCCGCGGCGTAGGTCCCGACGCCGATCATATTTACCTTCACCTTGAACATTTAGGGCCCGAAGTGATTAATGAACGTTTACCCGGTATCGCCGAAAGCGCGAAAATATTCGCCGGTGTTGATGTGAGCAAAGAACCTATTCCTGTGTTACCCACCGTGCATTACAATATGGGAGGTATACCGACAAATTATAAAGGCGAAGTGGTCACATTGAAGGGCGATGACCCTGATACAGTCGTTCCAGGCCTAATGGCTATCGGTGAGGCGGCTTGCGTGTCGGTTCACGGCGCCAACAGATTGGGTTCCAACTCCTTGCTCGATTTAGTTGTTTTTGGTCGTTCTGCGGCTATTAGAGCGGCTGAGGTTGTGACGCCGAGCGCTAGTCATCCTGATCTTCCTGCGAATGCGTGTGATAAAGCCTTAACGCGTTTAGATAAGTTCCGTAATGCTAATGGTTCTAAGAAAACGGCCGAGATTCGTCTGGATATGCAAAAAACTATGCAAATGCACGCGGCGGTTTTTAGAACCGGCGATTCAATGCAACAGGGCGTTGATAAGTTGGCTGCGGTACAAAAATCATTCGAAGACGTATCGGTTTCCGATCGATCACTGATTTGGAATACCGACCTGATCGAAACGCTTGAACTGGATAACCTGCTATCTCAGGCCGCAGTCACCATCGCTGGCGCGCTAAATAGAGAAGAAAGTCGTGGTGGGCATGCGCGCGAAGATTTCCCTGACAGGGATGATGATAACTGGCATAAACATTCCATTATGTGGTTCGATGATAATAACAAGATCGACATTAAATACCGTCCTGTACATATGTATACGCTGTCAGATGACGTGGAAGTTGTACCGCCTAAAAAGCGTGTCTATTAAGGTTTAACGAGGATTAACAAATGGCTGAATTTACACTTCCAAAAAACTCTGTAGTTAAAGAAGGAAAGACCTATCCTGCGCCTGAAGGCGCGAGTAAGCTTCAAGAAGTTGAAGTTTATCGCTGGGATCCAGATAGCGGAGAGAACCCGCGGATTGATAAATACACGATCGATTTGGATACCTGTGGTCCGATGGTGCTAGATGCGATTATCAAAATTAAAAATGAAATTGACCCGACATTGACCTTTCGACGCTCATGCCGTGAAGGCATTTGTGGTTCGTGTTCGATGAATATTAACGGTAAAAACACCCTGGCCTGTACTAAAGATATTAGTGATATTAGCGGGCCGATCAAAATCTATCCGTTACCGCATATGCCCGTGGTAAAAGATATTGTGCCTGATTTGACGCATTTTTATGCGCAATATGCGTCTATTAAGCCATGGATTCAATCAACTACACCGCCTCCATCTGACAGGGAACGCCTACAGTCTAAAGAAGACCGTTCGCAACTGGATGGTCTGTACGAGTGTATTCTCTGCGCCTGTTGCTCTACCAGCTGCCCGAGTTACTGGTGGAATGGAGACCGTTATTTAGGTCCTGCGATCTTGTTACAAGCGTATCGCTGGTTAGCGGATTCTCGTGATGAAAATGCAGCCGAACGACTAGATGAGCTTGAAGATCCATTTAAACTGTATCGCTGTCATACCATTATGAATTGTACAGAAACGTGTCCTAAGGGCTTAAACCCAGCGAAAGCGATTGCTGAAATTAAAAAGCTGCTAGTCGAGCGAAAAATAGCTTAATGTCAGATAAGTCAAAGCTCCTTTGGCGTTGCCGACGTGGCATGAAGGAGCTTGACGTCTTATTTACCCGCTTTGTAGAGACCTCGTACGATGGTTTGTCTGCCGATGAAAAGCTGGCGTTTACCGCGCTACTCGACATTGAAGACCCGGATATTTTAGGCTTTATGTTATATGGCAATAAGCCAGATGACCCCGCTGTAGCGAGTATCGTTGAAAAAATCCATACCAGCATTTGAGGTAGCGTTAAAGAAATCTATAACGCTTCGGCTCGTTATGATGTCGGTATTTGTTTTAGCGCTGTTTTCTTGCTGGTTAAATAATTTAGATTTTATTATTCAATGTAGTTTGTCAGTTACCGTCGTTATTTTATTTATCTATACCTTGCGTTCAGGTACTTTAAATAACATGGGTTTCAGTGAAATTAGGTGTAAACCCGATGGCTGCTGGGAGTTGATTGATCAAACTGGTCAGTCGCTTATCGCGACGCTGAAAGGCACGAGTGCCATATTAGGCCCCTTTATTTTCCTGCATTTCCATAGTAAAACGGCCGATCTTAATATCGTGTTGGCCGCGGATTCACTATCTGGCGAAGCGGCTAGAAAAATACGCGTCGCCTTGAAGGTCTACAAGGATCAGTTGATGGCGGCTAAGGTATAAGAATGGTGTCTTTTTTAAAATGCTTATCATCCAGCTGCGGGAAATCGAGCGTGTAGTGCAAGCCTCTGCTTTCTTTACGAATTAAAGCGCAATCAATAATTAATTCGGCCGTATTAACGAGATTTCGTAGTTCAAGAAAATCATTCGTCACGTGAAAATGCCCGTAATAATCTTCAATCTCCTGTTTTAGAAGGGAGATACGCTGCTTCGCTCGTTGTAATCGTTTTGTTGTTCGTACAATGCCGACGTAATCCCACATGAATTGGCGTAATTCTGCCCAGTTATGCGAGACGACGATGGCCTCATCTGAGTCGATGACCTTGGAATCGTCCCATGGGCGTATCTGCGTCAATTTAGGCGTATCTTTAAGAAATTCAACGATATCGCTACTAGCTTGTTTTGCAAAAACCAGGCATTCAAGGATCGAGTTGCTTGCCATCCTGTTGGCGCCGTGAAGGCCAGTAAAAGCGGTTTCCCCGACGGCGTAGAGGCCAGTGATGTCAGTCAAACCGTTGATATTAGTCATCACGCCACCACAGGTGTAATGCGCTGCAGGAACGACCGGCAAAGGGTCTTCCGTCATATCAAAACCAAACGCAAGGCACCTTTCGTGTAGCATGGGAAAGTGCGATTTTGTGAATTTGGCCGTGCGGTGGCTTATATCTAAGAATACCGAGGAGACGCCCAGTCGCTTCATTTCGTGATCGATGGCGCGTGCGACAATATCACGCGGTGCCAACTCGGCTCGCTTATCAAAACTCGGCATAAATCGTGTACCATCGGGCAATAGAAGCAAACCACCTTCACCCCTGACCGCTTCACTGATCAAAAAAGATTTTGCCTGAGGGTGGAATAAACACGTTGGGTGGAATTGCATAAATTCCATATTCGCGACGCGGCAACCAGCTCGCCAGGCCATTGCGATACCATCACCCGTTGATACATCAGGGTTGCTGGTATACAAATATACTTTGCTGGCGCCGCCGGTGGCTAAGGTAATGCAGGGGGCTTGCATACTGAATATGGTGTCTTTTTTGGTATCCAGTACATAGCAGCCTGTAATTCTACTTGTCGAGGAATTTTTATCTTCCTCAGTTACCAGATCGATAACATTATGGTGCTCAAAAATTTTAACGTTGGATTTGGCCACCACCTGGTCGCTTAGCGCAGTCTGTACGGCTCGTCCGGTAGAATCATCGGAGTGTACGACGCGTCGGTGCGAGTGCCCGCCTTCTTTAGTTAAATGAAGTTTGTTCGCTGAACGGACGTTATTATCGGTCGAGAACTGTACGTTGTTGGCCATAAGCCAGTCGATACTCGCCTTGCCTTTTGATACCACCAGTTCAACAATATCTTCATGGCACAAGCCTGCGCCTGCTTTGAGCGTATCTTTTTTATGTGCATCGATGGAATCTAATTCATCAAGAACGGCAGATATACCGCCTTGGGCATAATAGGTACTGCCTTCGTTCATGCTCAATTTTGAAAGAATGGCGATATCCAGGTGATCCGGCAGTGATAGAGCCAGACCAAGACCTGCGGCACCAGTGCCTACAATAATGACATCAAAAGAAAATACATTATCAGGCATGATATTAATTTGATTTGAGAAGCTTCAAAAGGTAATAATGACGGAAGATTTGCGCAAATTATACGGAATAATAAAAAAATTGCTTTTTTATCTTCAACAATTGAACTACTCACTTATGTCATTGTCTTCTAAACGAGATACGCGGTTGTCTGCTCAGGGAGGGTTGGTTTATGTCTGATCAAGATGACCAATTATTAGT
>JASJGO010000175.1:0-4586 GCA_033791505.1 Cycloclasticus sp. | reverse complement strand
TTTTATAGAAGATGTGCTGGATAATGTTTCGATTGATATTTTGCAGTTCCATGGCGATGAAAGCGAGGCATTTTGCAACAGCTTTAACAAGCCGTATTTAAAAGCGATCAGGATGCAGCAAACGACGGACTTAAACCAGCTCGCCAGGCAGTATAACTCGGCGTCTGGCTTATTGATCGACGCCTATGACGGTGCGCAATACGGCGGTACTGGGCAAACATTCGACTGGGGGTTATTACCAGACGAATGCCCATTACCATTGATATTAGCAGGTGGGTTGAGTCATATGAATGTTCGCGAAGCGATAAAAAACACACAGGCCTACGCCGTTGATGTCAGTAGTGGGCTAGAGGTCAGTAAAGGGGTCAAAGACCACCTGTTAATACAACAATTTATGCAAGAGGTAAAACGTGCCAACGACTAAGTCTCACAAACAAACGAAAATAACAGATTACCATTTACCAGACGAACGCGGACACTTCGGCCCATATGGCGGCCTTTTTGTCGCCGAAACGCTGATGGAATCTATAGAAGAGCTGAACGAAGCGTACGTGAAGTACATGAAGGACCCGGAGTTTCTCGCAGAATTGGATGCGGATTTGCATGATTATGTCGGTCGTCCATCACCCGTTTATCACGCCAAACGGCTCAGTAAAGAAACCGGCGGTGCTCAAATTTATCTTAAAAGAGAGGACTTGAATCATACCGGTGCGCATAAAATTAATAATACGATTGGTCAGGCTTTGCTAGCTAAGCGTATGGGTAAAACGCGTATTATCGCTGAAACAGGGGCGGGGCAGCACGGCGTAGCAACGGCAACAGTGGCCGCCAGACTTGGATTGGAATGCGTGGTTTATATGGGTGCGGAGGATATTCAACGTCAATCGCCGAACGTTTATCGCATGCGACTACTCGGCGCAACGGTTGTTCCTGTGACCTCAGGCTCACAAACGCTAAAGGATGCGCTAAATGAAGCGCTTCGAGACTGGGTAACCAATATAGATAATACATACTACATCATCGGTACGGTGGCTGGGCCACACCCGTATCCCGCAATGGTAAGAGACTTTCAAACAATTATTGGCCGCGAAACACGTCAGCAAATGTTCGAAAAAACCGGCCGTCTGCCGGATGCTCTGGTCGCTTGTGTTGGCGGTGGTTCTAATGCCATTGGCCTTTTCCATCCATTTATTGAAGACGAATCGGTGGCGATGTACGGCGTTGAAGCCGCAGGTTTGGGCATCGAAACAGGGCAGCATTCAGCGCCCTTATGCGCGGGTAAACCGGGTGTGCTTCACGGCAATAGAACGTATCTAATGGCAGATGAAAATGGCGAAATAATAGAAACGCATTCAATTTCCGCCGGCTTGGATTACCCAGGCGTTGGACCTGAGCACGCGTGGCTAAAAGATAGTGGTCGAGCCGAGTACGTCAATATCAAGGACGATGAAGCATTAGCCGCTTTTCATCAGTTGACCCGCGTAGAGGGTATTATTCCTGCGCTGGAATCTAGTCACGCTGTGGCGTACGCTACCAAGTTGGCTAAAATGATGGATAAAGATCAAAGCATCGTGGTTAATTTATCGGGCCGCGGGGATAAAGACATTTTCACGATTGCAAAATTAGAGGGGATTGAGCTGTGAGTCGCTTAGAAAACTGTTTTAAACAACTCGATGCGACGCATCAAAAGGCCTTAATTCCTTTTATCACGGCTGGCGACCCGGACGCTGATTTTACTCTATCGTGTATGCACTCGATGGTTAAAGCTGGCGCGAATATTATTGAATTAGGGGTTCCATTTTCAGACCCCATGGCCGATGGCCCAGTTATTCAAAAAGCCAGTGAAAGAGCCTTAGCCGCTGGTATGTCGTTAAATGGCGTTATCGCGATCGTTAAAAAATTTAGAGCAGATGATAATGTCACGCCGGTTGTCCTGATGGGCTATTCAAATCCGATAGAATTTATGGGCTATGAAACGTTTGCCGCTAAAGCAGCCGAGGCAGGTGTTGATGGCGTACTGACGGTTGATATTCCACCGGAAGAAAGCCATGATTTGATCGACGCGTACGATAAATATAATATAGCGCCTATCTTTCTGTTGTCACCGACTAGTGCAGAGCATCGCATTAAGAAGATTGTGGCGGTCGCTAAAGGTTATATTTATTACGTTTCATTGAAGGGTGTTACGGGTGCGGGTCATCTGCAATTAGACGACGTGCAGAAAAAGATAGAAAACATTAAACGATACACCTCACTACCGTTGGCGATTGGTTTTGGTGTTAAAAATGCGGAAATTGCTGCCAATATTGCTAAAATAGGCGATGCTGTGGTGGTGGGTAGCGCGTTAATTAATTGTATTAGCGAGCATTTAGATGATTCAGTGCGGGCTGAACAGGCCATTTCAAGTTTGTTGAGTGATATGCGAAACGCTATGGACGCCAGTTAGCCGAATCAAGTTGTTAATAGATAGTACTATTTCGTTGAAACTTATGGCCATTGGTCATAATAAAATAATTAAACCGTTAGGTGATTTATGAGTTGGTTTGAAAAATTAATACCCGCAGGCATCAAGTTAAAAGGTAAAACTAAAGGCTCCGTGCCTGAAGGTTTATGGTGTAAATGCGATAGCTGCCAGAGCGTTCTTTATAAAACCGACCTGGAAAGTAATACCTACGTTTGCCCTAAGTGCGATTATCATCAGCGGTTAACGGGTCGGCTTCGGCTAGACTTATTTCTGGATGAAGGCGGCCGACATGAAATTGGTAATAATTTAACCGCACTCGACCCTTTAAAGTTTAAAGACAGCAAGAAATACAAAGATCGTCACTCAGCCGCCGTTAAAGCCACTGGTGAGACGGACGCGTTGATCGTGATGCAGGGTAAGGTGCTAGACGTGGATGTCGTCGCAGCGGCTTTTGATTTTTCCTTTATGGGCGGCTCGATGGGATCGGTCGTTGGTGAGCGATTTGTACGAGCGGTTAATAAGGCAATGGAAATAAACGCCCCCTTGGTGTGCTTTTCATCTAGCGGTGGTGCGCGTATGCAGGAATCGTTGTTTTCGCTGTTTCAAATGGCAAAAACCAGCGCCGCATTAGCGAAGCTGTCGGCGAAAAAAATTCCGTTTATTTCAGTGCTTACCGACCCCACCATGGGTGGTGTATCGGCCAGTTTAGCAATGCTGGGAGATATTCATATCGCAGAGCCTAATGCACTGGTTGGTTTTGCCGGTCAACGCGTAATCGAACAAACGGTGAGCGAAAAATTACCGGAAGGCTTTCAACGTAGTGAGTTCCTGCTAGAGCACGGCGCTATCGATATGATCATTGATCGTAGAGAAATGCGTAGCACCATCGCAGAATTATTGTCATTACTGCATACCGTGGAACCAGTAGTTATTCTCGATGAAGTGCCCATTGCGGATACCGTTGAAGAGAGCTAGAAATTAGTCATTTTTCTAGCTCATCATCGCTGAACGAATGGCTTAGCTGGCAAGAGCAGTGTCACGTAAAAGAAATTGACTTGGGCTTAGAGCGCGTATCGTCGGTATATCGGCGACTAAAGCTAAAACCCGCAACGCCGATCTACACCATAACGGTCGCTGGAACAAACGGCAAAGGTTCCTGTGTCGCGATGCTGGAATGCATTCTTTTGAAGGCTGGTTATCGGGTGGGCGTCTACAGCACACCACACTTACTTCGTTATAACGAAAGGATAAGGCTGAATGGGCAAACCGCCACAGACGACCTTATCACGGCCTCTTTTGCGCGCATTGATAAAGCACGGCAAGAGACCAGTTTGAGTTATTTTGAATTCGGAACGCTTGCCGCCTTAGATATTTTCAGCCATCAAAAGTTAGATATTCAAATTCTCGAGGTAGGACTTGGCGGTCGGCTCGATGCGGTTAATATTATCGATGCAGACGCCGCTCTAATCAGCAGTATTGACGTCGATCACGTGGACTGGTTAGGTGATGATAAATCGCTTATAGCGCTGGAAAAAGCGGGCGTGTTCAGGCCGCGGCAAAAAGCGGTATGTGGCGATAAAACAGTGCCCGAAAGCCTGGTTAATTATGCAAGCTCCCTGGCTACCGATTTAATGCGAGCAGGTAAAGATTTCGATTACCAAATTAACCGTGATAACTGGTGCTTAATCGCCGAACACTCACTGGCTGGAACGTATGCATTACCGGCGTTAAAGGGTGCTCATCAAATACAAAATGCCGCTGCGGTGATCAGTTTGTTGGCTCATATCAAAGACGATGTCGCAGTAACAAGTGAAAACATCAGTGCAGGGCTTTGCGAGGTATTTTTGGCCGGCAGATTGCAGCAGCTCAGCTCGCAGCCAGACGTATTTTTGGACGTCGCGCATAATGCAGAGTCAGCGGCAGTACTGGCCGATTTTATCAAAACACGTGTTATTACCGGCCGTGTTCATGCGGTCTTTTCGATACTGGCGGATAAGGATATCAGCAAAGTCGTCACGCCTTTTATAGGTATGGTCGATCAGTGGTATATCGCGCCCCTGAATGCATCCAGGGCGCAGACGCTTGCTATTATAGATGGCTTGTTGGCCGAAAAATTAAAGCA
>JASJGO010000174.1:0-18994 GCA_033791505.1 Cycloclasticus sp. | reverse complement strand
CGTCGTATTGAGGTGCGGTTTGGTGATTCAACGGCGAATCCTTACCTGTGTTTTTCAGCGATGTTGATGGCGGGTCTTGATGGTATCCAAAATAAAATCCACCCAGGTGATGCGATGGACAAAGACTTATACGATTTACCTGCTGAAGAAGGGGCAAAAATCCCTCAGGTGTGTTCTTCGCTTGACCAGGCATTAGATGCGTTGAACGAAGACCGTGGCTTCTTAACAAAAGGCGGCGTATTTACCGATGATATGATCGACGCTTATATCGACCTAAAAATGGAAGAAGTGACTCGTCTACGAATGAGCACTCACCCCGTTGAGTTTGATATGTACTACAGCCTATAGAAGTTATCTGAAAGGTGAAAAGCCCCGCAAAAGCGGGGTTTTTTTTGCACTAAAAATAAGAAGTATGGTCTGATGTCATACGTTGAACGTAAAGGAACGCAAAATGAGACTCATTTTTTTTATATTAAGCCTATGCGTCATTGGAATAACGCAGGCCGAGGTTTATAAATATATCAACAAACAGGGTAAGACGGCATATTCAGACGTTCCAGTAGCCGGTGCTGAAAAAATTATCGTACCGCCGGTGATGACCTACCAGCCGATAGAAATAAAAAAGGCGAAACCCAGTGCCTCCCAGACAAAGGGTGAGCCTGCCCGCGATATTAGCGATCATCAAATGGATAATCTGACCCCATATCAAGCACTGGCCTTTGTAAACTTAAAAGACGAGCTCACGCTGCAAAATGTTAGCTCGATCAGCGTGCAGTATTCGCTTCAGCCCTCGTTACAAAATGACGACGGGGTGGTCTTGTATTTAAATGGGGAGGCCCAGGAGGGTTTAACACTAACCAACTTATCGAGAGGATCGCTTTCTTTAAGGTTGGCGGTGCTTGATCGTGAGGGCGAGGAACTCATTTCGAGTGAAGAAATTACCATTTATATACAAAAACATTCAATTTTTCTACCGCCGCCAGCTCCCAAGCTCTAAGGCGGAAGCTAAAAAAATAAACCAGCACACGGGTAAGTAAAAAATGGATTATTTGAAAAAATAACGCCAGGGCAAGAGCAGCTCGAGATAGAAACTAAGTTTAGCTGGTGGGAATATCGATACGATGGTGGACGCGCACCAAAAGGGTGCGTATGCTGGTCATCTAAACCTCTTTTCAAATGCTTAGCCGGCAGGAATATGGCATGTTGAGGCTTGGCTCACTATTTGCTTTATGTCTAAAATGAAAAAACAAAATCACTTGTCGTCTTCAATTATGGAGCAACTCTCCATCGGTATGCTCGTTTTTAACGACAGCAACATATTAGTGTATATGAATAATGTGGCGGAAGAGTTACTTGATATCAGTGAGCGCAAAGCCGTTGGAGTTAAAGCGGAAAGACTCTTCGGTGCCTCAAGCTTTGATGTTAAAAAAGGCTTGCAGCGTTGCCGCCTTCAAGGCTCAAGGATTACTGAGCACCTGGTGTCTATCAGTAGCCCTGTTGCAATAAAAAAAAATATCAGCCTGTCGATGACGCCGATTGTTTCGACGAATAATGATGGCGACAGCGTGCTGGTAGAGATGGTGGATTTTAATCATTACTTACAGGTGGATCACGAAGAGAAGTTGCTTTCGCAAAATGAATTAGCAACCGATATGCTGCGCGGTTTGGCGCATGAAATTAAAAACCCGTTGGGTGGTATTCGTGGGGCGGCGCAATTACTCTCAAAAGAGCTCAATGGCGAATACTCGGATTATACCCACGTCATTATTGAGGAGGCTGACCGGCTAAGAAAACTGGTCGATAGAATGCTAGGCTCTACAGAACCGCCCAATCAGCAGGAAATAAATATACACGTCATTCTCGAGCGTGTACGAAAATTGATTGAGGCGGAAGTCGATGAAAAAATAAAAATAATTTCGGATTACGACCCCAGCATTCCAGATATTTTGGCGGACAAAGACCAGCTCATTCAAGCCTTGTTAAATGTGGTTAAAAACGCCTCGCAGGCGGTACATAGTGGCGGCGAAATTATTTTGAAGACGAGGATTCATCGAAACTTTACCATCGGAGAAGAGACGTACAAATTAGCCGTGAAAGTAGACGTTATCGATAACGGGCCAGGGATACCGCCGAATATGCAGACCAAGATTTTCTATCCGATGGTCACGGGTAGAACCGAGGGAACGGGTTTGGGGCTATCCATCGCACAAAAAAATGTTCAACGACACAATGGCATCATAGAAGTAAACAGTCGTCCTGGACACACCGTATTTTCAACAATTTTACCTTTAGAGAAAAAGCATGGATGAAAAGATTTTAGTTTGGGTGGTGGATGATGATCGATCGATCCGCTGGGTGTTGGAAACAGCATTAAAAAGAGAAGGCTGTATCGTTACAAGTTTTTCAAGTGCTGATGGAATACTTGATTTAATGTGCAAAGATATGCCTGATGTGCTGATTACCGATATCAGGATGCCAGGAAAAGACGGTATTGAGTTATTAGGCGACTTACAAAAGCTGTATCCGCAGCTCCCGGTTATTGTGACGACGGCACATTCTGATATGGATAGCGCCGTGTCGGCTTACGATGGCGGCGCCTTTGAGTACCTGCCCAAGCCGTTCGACGTTGACGAGGTCGTGAATCAGGTTGAACGGGCTTACACGCATCATAAAAAACTCTTTAGCGGTAAAGGTCAGGCGCAAGCCGAAGCCAGTGAGTCGGGCATTATAGGCAGCGCTCCAGCCATGCAGACGGTTTTTAGAGCGATAGGCCGCCTATCAAGATCTAACGTCACCGTTATGGTAAATGGCGAATCCGGTACGGGTAAGGAGCTCGTGGCAAAAGCGTTACACCAGCATAGCCTCAGAAAAGACAAACCCTTTATCGCGCTGAATATGGCGGCAATACCCAAAGACCTGCTGGAATCTGAATTATTTGGCCACGAAAAAGGTGCATTTACCGGCGCGGCTAGTCGACGTAAAGGGCGTTTCGAACAGGCCGACGGCGGTACGCTTTTTCTGGATGAGATTGGAGATATGCCGGCTGAGATGCAAACGCGCTTATTGCGGGTGTTGTCAGACGGCGAATTTTTTGCCGTCGGTGGGCATCAGCCGATTCATGTAGACGTGAGAATTATTGCAGCAACCCACCAGGGGCTAGAAAAGCTCGTTGAAGAAAGGCGCTTTAGAGAGGATTTATTTCATCGTCTAAACGTGGTGCGCATAAAAATCCCACCGGTAAGAGAACGGCGAGAAGATATTCCCTTATTGATTCGGTATTTCCTGGCGAAAGCGGCAAAGGACCTTAACGACGACATTAAGGTGATCGATCAAGAAGCAATGGTTTATTTGTCTAAGCTACCCTGGTCGGGCAATGTTCGACAAATAGAAAACACCTGTCATTGGTTAACGGTGATGTGTCCGAGCAGCACGATACAGATAGACGATTTGCCGGAAGAGCTAAAATCCATCAAAGCCGATAAAGAGCTCCTTGTTGAGGGTGATTGGCTAGAGGCGGCAAAAATAGATATTAATCGGCGTTTGGCTAAGGGCGAGGTGGATATTGCGAGAAGGGTCGTTTCGTCGGTCGAAAAGGTGTTGATTATGCAGGCTCTGGAAGTGACTAAAGGCCGCCGTCACGATGCCGCTAAATTACTCGGCTTAGGCCGTAATACCCTGACCCGAAAAATAAAAGATTTTAGCGCGTAATACTTAGCGATTTCAGCAATCGAGAGAGCCTATTAATTCTGATAGATGGTTCAATTTGTGCTCATCCAAATAGTCGGCGATGCCCTGATTTATTTTTGTTGTCAGCAAGGGGTCGTAAAATAAGCCAGTACCAAGGCCTATGGCACTAGCTCCTGCAATAATAAATTCCAACGCGTCGTTAGCGGTGGTAATGCCGCCCTGGCCGATAATAGGAATATTATGCGCTTTGCAGACCTGATACACCTGATGCACCTTTAATAGCGCGATAGGCTTGATGGCTGGGCCCGATAAGCCGCCTTGAATATTACCAATAATGGGCTTGCGAGAAGTCGTATCAATCGCCATGCCCATCAGTGTATTGATCACCGAAAAGGCGTCGCTACCGGCCTCAATACAACGGCGAGCATTCTCTGCGATATTTGTCTGGTTCGGGGATAGTTTGGTGATGATTGGTTTTTTTGTCACCGAACGACAGGCCGCCACGACGCGAGCAGACATATCGGGGTCATTGCCAAATGTCACGCCGCCTTCTTTTACGTTGGGGCAGGAGATGTTAATTTCTATCGCGTCGATAGGTGATTGGTCAAACAGCCGCGTGACCTCAATATATTCTTCTATGGTAGAGCCGGATACATTCGCAATAAAACGGGTTTCCTTAAAATCTAGTGCAGGTAAGATGTCGTTAACGACTTTATGGGCACCCGGGTTTTGTAGGCCAATGGCGTTGAGCATGCCCGACGGCGTTTCATACACGCGGTGGGTAGGATTGCCTAAGCGCGCCTCCAGCGTTGTACCTTTTAAACACACAGCGCCAACGTCCTTATGGGAAAAGCCATCGATGCGGGTGTATTCCTGGCCAAAGCCAACGCAGCCAGACAACATGACGACGGGCGTTTGAAAACGCATTCCACAGAAAAAAGTAGCTAGTTTAGGGTGCAACATTTGATCAAAGATAGTGAGATAATATTCGAATTATACCAGTTAACAGAAAAGCATAAGCGCCATGATACACGTTGTTCTATTCGAACCGGAAATCCCCCCCAATACGGGCAATGTTATGCGGCTTTGCGCTAATACGGGCGTGCGCTTGAGCTTAATCCATCCACTCGGATTTGAGTTAGACGACAAGCGCCTGAGGCGCGCAGGAATGGATTACCGTGAATGGGCAGACGTTAAAGAATATCAAAGTTTTGACGCCTTTTTAGAGGCGGAAAAGCCGGATAATATTTTCGCCTTTTCACGCTTCGCAAAAAATAACTATGCCGAGGTGAAGTATAAAGCTGGCGACGCACTGGTTTTTGGGCCTGAAACACGCGGCTTACCGCCGGTGTTGATGGACACGGTTGCAGAAGAAAATCGCGTGTTAATACCGATGCAGGAGGGCAGCAGGAGTCTGAATTTGTCTAACTCGGTAGCCGTTGCAGTTTACGAAGCGTGGCGGCAACAGGGCTTTAAGTGGTAAGCAGAAATATAAAGTACAGTACTTAGTCTATTTGAGGATCAACCCGCTGGGCCCTGGTTAGCAAGTGCTTAACGGCGACTTCGGGGGCAATTTCCTCAAATAAAATGCGGTATACCTGGATGCAGATAGGCATATCTAAAGACCATTTCTGGCATATCGTATAGACTTCCTGAGCAGCGTGTATGCCTTCAACCTCCTGACCGATAGTTTTTTTCGCCTCGTCTCTGCTTTTGCCCCGGCCTAACAATAAACCAAGGCGGCGGTTGCGAGACTTGTCGTCGGTACAGGTGAGCACCAGATCGCCTACGCCTGCCAACCCAAGGAATGAACTCTCAGAGCAGTTGTATACGTTGCCAAGCTGAACCATTTCGGTAAGCCCCAGGGTGATGAGGGCAGCGCGGGCGTTCGCCCCAAAGCCCAAACCATCTGAAATGCCGGCGGCAATAGCTAAAATATTTTTCATGGCGCCGCCAATTTCGGCGCTGGCGATATTATTGCTAGGATAGGTGAGGAAGGTCGGCGTTCTTAGTGTATTTGCGACGCGCGTTGCTACGTCTATATCTGGTGAGGCGACGATAACGGCGGTGGGTAGATTCTGAGCCACTTCGAGAGCGAAGCTTGGCCCAGAAATTAAAGCCATGGGCGTCTCTTTACCCAGCACTTCGTAGACTACTTCATGGGCCAATAAGCCCGTATCGGTTTCAAAACCTTTGGTCAGCCAGCTAAGCGTGGTGTGTTTTTGTAAATGAGGCTGGCATTTTAGTAGCGTCTGTCTAAATGCGTGACTCGGCACGGCGAGCATCAAAAACGAATGTTCTGCCACGGTTTGCGCCAAATCGTCAGACAAAGATAAGTTGTCTGGAAAAGAAGTACCCGGAAGGAATTGTACGTTGCTGCGGTCGCGCTGGAGCGTCTCAATATGGGCGGGATCATGGCCCCATAGCGTCACGTGATGGCCCGCGCGAGCCATCATAATAGCCATAGCGGTACCCCATGAACCAGCTCCTAGAACCGCTATTTTTTCTGGAGTTGCCACGTCGCGCGTTTAGTTCGCTTTAGACGGGTCGTTTTGTTGAGCGTGCTGAGCGTACAAGGCATCAAAATTGACCGGGTTAAGTAGTAGCGGAGGGAAGCCTCCTTTAGTAGCTAACTCAGAGACGACTTCACGCAAGTAGGGGAATAAAACGGTGGGGCAGTAGCTGCCCAGCAGGGGACCAAGTTCTTCTTCTGGAAAACCCTTAACGCCAAAAATACCTACCTGAGTCGCTTCAATTAAATAAGCCGTCTGCTCATTATTCTTTACCGTTGCCGTTACCGTTACGGAGACTTCATAAAGGTCCTGAGGAGCTTTGCGAGCGTTGTTGACTAAATTGATATCAACGTGTGGGTTCCATTTTTCCGTGAAAATTAACGGCGCATTAGGCGATTCAAATGAAATGTCTTTTACAAACAGTTTTTGAATTGCGAATTGTTTGTCGGTCGTCGCAGAGGGTTCTTTATCAGCCATTTTTTTTCCGAATTAGTGAGTTATTTTTTAACCAGCGGCATATCTGCGTCCTGCCAGGATTGAACGCCACCGTTTAAGGCATAGATATTATTAATACCCAGTTTGCTTAATATTTTACAGGCCTCATCTGAACGAGCGCCCGTTTTGCAATAAAAAAGTAAAGGCTTGCCTTCGTATTTTTTTAGCTTTTCATCGCTTTCTTTTATCTCGGGAAGAGGGATAAGAATAGCGTCGGTAATGTGTCCGATGTCAAATTCTGCTTGATTTCGTGTGTCAATGATCACCGCTTCTTCACGGTTGATAAGGTCTATCGCTTCGGCAACCGTTACTAATTTATACTTTCGTGTTAAATCACTAAAAAGACTCTGTAACAGGAATATAACAATAATTAAAAGAGCGATAAAAAGAAGGCTATGATTGCCTATAAATTCAAAATAAATATCCATCAGGGAGGGGTGCCTTTTTGAGGTGGTTAAATTAACAGTAAATTTTCTTTAGCAACTGCACCAAATCTATGGCGGCTTTTTCAGATACTTTGTAAAAAACCTGAGTTGCGCTTTTTCGGAATTGTAATACCTGTCTGTCGCGCATAATTGAAAGGTGTTGTGAAACATTGCTTTGGGTTGTACCGACGCTGGCTATTAACTGTTGAACGGTTTTTTCTTCGTGGCCTAATTGGCAAATAATTTTTAACCGAATAGGATGAGAGAGCACCTTTAACAAGTTTGCCGCCTTTATTATCTCCGTATCGTTACTTATTAGTTCATCAGTCGCTAGATTGGTCATTATTGTTGCACCTGTGTCATAGTTTAAGCATTAAAAAGCGATATATCGTAAAATAACGCGACATAATTGAATGCATTATACCAAGCAAACCACGGAGATAGCATTGTTGAAACAACATTTAGCAAAACGACCTATTGTATTAATGATTTTGGATGGATTTGGCTATTCGAAATCGGATGAATTTAATGCGGTTAGAGCCGCCAATACGCCAACCTGGGATAAATTATGGGCCAGTTGTCCTAAGGCCTTATTAGATTGCTCGGGTTCCGCGGTGGGCTTGCCAGATCGGCAGATGGGTAATTCAGAGGTGGGTCATTTGCACTTAGGGGCTGGAAGACTGCTAGCTCAAACGTTTACCCAGTTAAACAAGGAAGTCGAGTCAGGCGAGTTTAAACAAAATGAAATTTTATGTCGGCTGGTAAACGACGTTATTGAAAAGGACAAAGCCCTGCACGTCATCGGCCTGGTTTCCCCGGGCGGCGTACACAGCCACGAAAAACATATTCAGGCGATGATAGAAATGGCGGCGGAAAAAGGCGTTAAAAAACTGTATTTACACGCCATTTTGGATGGCAGGGATACACCACCAAAAAGCGCCCTAGCCTCGTTAGAAGAAATGGATCAGTTGTTTGCTCGATTAGGTGTGGGTAAAACAGCCTCGCTGGTGGGTCGCTTTTATGCCATGGACAGAGATAATCGCTGGGAGCGGGTTCAGCCGGCCTATGATTTATTAACCCAGGGTAAGGCAGACTATTCAGCGAACACAGCCGTTGAAGGCCTGTTATCGTCTTATGCGCGTGGAGATACGGATGAGTTTGTATTGGCTACCAGTATTCACGCTGAAAACGAGCCGGCGGTTACAATGAACGATGGCGATAGCCTTATTTTTATGAATTTCAGGTCCGACAGAACACGTGAGTTAACGCGAGCGTTTACTGAGACATCGTTTAACGAGTTTCAACGCAGTGTTACCCCTTTATTAAGCCAGTTTGTCTGTTTAACGGAGTACCACGAAGATTTTGATTTGCCGGTTGCGTATCCTCCGCAAGCGGTAAAAAATGGTTTTGGTGAAATTTTGGCAAAACAGGGGCTAAAGCAATTGCGCATCGCCGAGACGGAAAAATACGCGCACGTGACATTTTTCTTTAATGGTGGTGTTGATACGCCAAATGAAGGCGAAGACCGCGTGTTAATTCCATCACCGAACGTTAAAACCTACGATTTACAACCAGAAATGAGCGCGCCTGAGTTAACCGATAAGTTGGTCGAGGCGGTTTTATCGAATAAGTACGACGCCATCATTACCAATTATGCAAATTGTGACATGGTGGGGCATACCGGCAATTTTGCAGCGGCGGTTAAAGCGGTCGAGACCATAGACACGTCTATCGCGCGCCTGATAAAAGCGCTAGAAATGGTAGGCGGAGAGGTTTTTATCACTGCAGATCACGGCAACGCAGAACAAATGACTGACTCTGCAACGGGGCAAACACATACCGCGCATACAACCAATCCGGTGCCCTTTGTATACGTTGGACGGCCAGCAACGCTCGATAATGTTGGTGATCTCGCCGACGTGGCCCCCACCTTGTTAGCGGCTATGGGGCTTAGCCCTTCTGCTGAAATGAGCGGTCATAGTTTGTTGCATTTGAAGGGTTAAACGTCTTTTGTTTTGTCTTAAAAACATAAGTTTGAACGTCTACGCCAAGATTATTCTATTGGTGGTTTTATTGCCTATCGCGACGTTTACTTTTGCTTCAAAAGAAGAAGACAATAAAAAACAATTAGCCCTGTTGCGCGAACGTATGCAATTGGTTGAAAAAAATATAGCGCAAACTCGACGGGCGAAAACGAAAGAAGAAAGTGACCTTCAGCGAATAGAAAAACAGCTCAGCGAAACGGCGAAAAACATTAGGGATTTAAATAGTAACCTGGCTCAAGCTGAGAGAAAAATTGAACAATTGCAGCAGCAGGAAAAAGCGTTAGAGCTAGACATTAAAAGTCAAAAAGGGCTATTGGCAGAGCAAATAAGGTCGGCCTACTATATGGGCAAGCAACAACGGGTTAAACTGCTGCTTAATCAGCAGCAGCCAGAGCGAATAAGTCGAGTCATGCAGTACTATGACTATTTTAACCGAGCGAGGCTGGATAATATCAAGGTGCTCGATAATGCTTTTTTACAGCTAAAAGCCGTTACAGAACAATTAAAAAGCGAACAGATCGAAAGACTAGCTTTTGTTGAAGCGAAACGAGTAGAAAATGAAAGCCTGATCGCCTCGAAAAAACAGCGAAACGCCATGTTGGCCAAGCTGCACAACGAGATTAAGTCATCAGGCCAGGAGCTGGCGGCGTTAAAAGAAAACGAGAAGCGTTTAACGGACTTATTGACCCGCATTCGACAGGCTATTAACGACATTCCTGTTATTGAACAGCAAAACAAACCCTTTCCGAGCTTAAAAGGAACGTTACCGTGGCCAATTAAAGGGCAATTACGCAAAAAATTTGGTAGCGCGAAACAGGCGGGCCGTTATGATGGTGTGCTGATTGCTGCAAGCGAAGGCACGGCGATTCGGTCTATCTCACATGGTAGGGTTGTATACGCCGACTGGTTACGCGGTTATGGTCTATTGATTATTGTTGATCACGGCTCAAATTATTTGAGTTTATATGCCCATAACGAAGATTTATACAAAGAAGTTGGGGATTGGGTTAATGCTGGAGAAACAATCGCCACAGTAGGTTTTAGCGGCGGACAACAGAAAGCTGGTCTATACTTTAGTATCAGAAAAAATGGTAAGCCGGTGAACCCGGCTCTTTGGTGTAGGGCGGTCAGTAATGGCCGCGTCGGTTAAAATAAGTTAAGTGAATGGAGTTGATATGAGTTTTTTGCGTAAAACATTACCGGTATTATTAGTCGGCGCGATACTGGGTGTCATGGTAAGTGTAGGCGGAATGGTCTTTGCTGAAAAAGATTCATCGAATACGTCATTGCCGCTGGATGATTTGAGGGCTTTTTCCGAAGTCTTTGGGCAGATTAAGGCGTCTTACGTAGAAGAAATCAGCGACCACGACCTGCTAGAAAATGCCATTAAGGGGATGCTAACGGGCTTAGATCCTCATTCAACTTACCTGGATAAGAAAGACTTTGAGGAATTGCGCGAAGGAACTCGAGGCGAATTCGGAGGCCTGGGTATCGAAGTCGGTATGGAAGACGGTTTTGTAAAAGTTATAGCGCCTATCGATGATACGCCGGCCTCTAAAGCGGGCATTAAAGCGGGCGACCTGGTCATTCGTTTAGATGAAAAACCCGTTAAGGGAATGACCTTATCCGATGCGGTAAAAGTGATGCGCGGAGAGCCAGGTTCCGATATTTTACTAACGATTATCAGAGAAGGTGAGGAGCGACCGCTAAAAATTACGATCACCCGTGAGGTCATTAAAGTGGTCAGCGTTAAGCACCGTTTATTAGAGCCTGGTTATGGCTATGTGCGAATCGCAAGTTTTCAAACGCGTACCGGCGCCAATCTGCTAGATGCCCTGTCGGAATTAAAAAAAGAGAGTGAAAATAATCAATTGAAAGGCCTTGTTTTGGACTTGCGAAACAACCCGGGTGGCCTCTTAGACGCAGCCGTTTCAGTTAGCGATGCATTTATAGATTCGGGCCTAATAGTTTATACAGAAGGGCGTATTGAAAACTCTAAGATGAGCTTCAAGGCTGGCCCCGATGATGTATTGAAGGGCGCCCCTCTCGTCGTATTAATTAATGGCGGCTCAGCATCTGCGTCCGAAATTGTCGCCGGAGCACTGCAAGATCATAAGCGCGCGGTCATCATGGGGAGTCAAAGCTTTGGTAAAGGGTCGGTGCAAACGGTACTCGAGAACAATAAGGGCGGCGCGATCAAATTAACGACAGCGCGATATTTCACGCCAGCGGGCCGTTCGATTCAAGCCGAGGGCATATCACCAGACGTGACGTTATCGAATGTAAAGCTCGAAAAGCTAGATAATGACTTTGTTGCGCTGAAAGAAAAGGACTTAAGCAAACATTTGTCAAACCCTGATGGTGAAACAGTCGAGGACGAAAAAGAAGAGAAAGATATCAGCCGCGATTATCCATTAAATGAAGCGCTAAACCTTCTTAAGGGCATTAATATCTTAATGAAGTAAACTTATTGCCGAATGCACAGAATACATAACATAAAAGGACAGGGGCTAAAGCGCATATTGAGCTTCTTAGTTAAGTCTTTACTGTGTTGTATGTTGATATTTTCGCCGCTAGCTGCTATTTCTGATGAGGCTAAACCACGGGGTGTGATTAGTATAATCATTGATGATATTGGTTACCGGTTGAGCGATGGTGAGGGCATGATAAACCTTCCCGCACCGCTGACCTTTGCGGTACTGCCTAACGCACCAAAGGCCAAACAACTGGCCAACCTGGCTCACCTTCATGGAAAGGAGGTGATGTTACATATGCCTATGCAATCAACGCTGGGTGAAGCGGCGGAAGAGGGCCTGCTGAATGTTGATATGGAAGAAAAGGACGTCATTGAAGCCCTGCAGCAGGCGTTTGACAAGGTGCCATACGCCATTGGTATGAATAATCATCAGGGGAGCCTGTTAACCCGGCACCCAGGACATATGGAGTGGGTGATGAAAGAGATGCTGAAGGGGGGGTATTTTTTTGTCGATAGCCGAACCTCAAAAAAGTCTGTGGCCGAAAAAATAGCCAAAGAACAAGGCGTTTCGACGATAAGAAGAGACGTTTTTCTAGACCATCACGTTGATACGGCCAGCATAAAAGAACAGTTTAATCGTTTAATCCAGCTGGCTTTAAAAAATGGATACGCGGTTGGAATAGCTCATCCGCACGCCGAAACGTTGATTGTGCTACGAGAAATGTTACCTCAGCTAGACGGGTTGAACATACAAATAGTACCCGTTTCAAAGCAATTTAAAAGCAACCGGCGGTTGTTGGCCGCATCAATACATTAAGCGAAGCGGATTGAGGCTTTGTTTAGCGGGCGCTAAGCAAGCCCCATTGGGCACCTAATATTAACCTGTTCCCTTAGTGCTAACAAAGGAAGACTGGTAAAAAACACTAAACTCAGAAATTTTTTTAAGCGCTAAATTGGCGGACTCTTCATTAGGCAACTCAAGCGCATCAAACCCGACGCGGTTTAAATACTGTGCCTGATCGGGCAAAATATCTCCGACAGCTCGAATTTCACCCTTGAAATGGTTGGTCTCGCGTAATATTTTTGCGAGAGAGTAACCTCGGCCGTCAGTAAAACAGGGGATCTCAATCGCTATCAGCGAAAAGTGCATCAGGTCAGCAATAAAATTATCAGGGTTTTCATCACCGCCTAGCCGTAAGCCAACAGGTTTTCCGGATGAGATTAACGCCTCTTTATTCGTTTGCCAATAGTCCAGATTAACGATGTTGTTGTTGGCCTGAAGAGGCTTATTTTCTACCAGGTAATTCCAGTTATCTTGAGTGATCTGAGCGTTCTTAATGAGCACCATAGACCTTGTCCTTAAAAGGCTGTAGCCCAATTCGCTGCAAGGTATCGGCGAACTTTTCATCGTTGCAGCGATTTACTTTATAGACCTTAACGATGTCGTCTATGGCGTCAACGAGGTTATCCTTTGCTATTGCGCGACCGAGTCTTTCGCCCAATTTGCTATCATGGCTGTCTACCCCGCCAAGCGTCAGTTGATACCACTGTTCGCCTTTTTTGTCGACGCCTAAAATACCGATTTCACCGATGCTGTGATGGCCGCATCCATTCATGCAGCCCGACATTTTGAGGCTGATCTCGCCGAGATCGATGGCGCTGTCGCTAAATCGTTCGGTAATGCCTTGGGCAATATCAATTGAGCTGGCGTTAGCGAGGCTACAAAAATCAAGACCAGGGCAGCAGATCATATCGGTGAGGGTGCCGATATTGGGGGTTGCCAGTTCAAGTTTGCTTAATTGTTGCCATAGCTCGAATAAATCTTCTTTACGTACGTCCGTAAGGGCTAAATTTTGATCGTGAGTCGTTCTAAGTTGGCCGAAGCTGAATTGATCGGCAAGGTCAGCAAGTTCACACATCTGCTGGTCGGTAATGTCCCCGGGTGGACGCATAGGGGATTTAAGCGAGACAAACACGATCCGGTAGCCGCTTTGTTTATGCTCGGCGGTGTTTTGTTTCACCCATTGCCTAAATGCACCGCTACGATCCAGATTTTTAGCATAAGCGTTGTCATTTGAAATCGTTTGGTAAGCGAACGGAGAAAAAAACGATTTAACTCGTTGAATACGCTCTTGAGTCAGCTTTAACGGCCCGTCTTTGAGGTTTGCCCACTCGCTTTCAACCTGTTCTTTAAATTTATCCAGGCCGGTTTCGCGCACTAAAATTTTAATACGCGCCTTATATTTATTGTCTCTGCGGCCAAAACGGTTATAGGTTCGAAGAATGGCCTCCGAGTATGAGAGGATATCTTCCTCGGCGATGAACGGCGCGAGGACTTGTCCGATGACGGGGGTTCTACCGAGCCCGCCACCAACGAGCACTTCAAAACCAAGCCGGCCTGAATCGTTTTTCTTCATATTCAGGCCAATGTCGTGAACCTGTGTCGCGGCACGGTCTTTTGGCGAGCCGCTAACGGCGAATTTAAACTTTCTAGGTAAATATGAAAATTCGGGGTGAAGCGTTGCCCATTGGCGGATTATTTCACAGTACGGTCGCGGGTCTTCAATCTCATCGGCACAAACACCGGCCAATGGGTCGCAAGTAATATTTCTAATACAATTGCCACTGCTTTGGATGGCGTGCATTTGAGCGTCGGCTAAATCGGCCAGTATGTCGGGAACTTGTTCAAGTTTTGGCCAGTTAAACTGGATATTCTGACGGGTAGTGAAGTGACCGTAATTTTTGTCGTACTTCGTAGCAATATGAGACAGAACGCGAAGTTGGTTACTAGATAATAAGCCGTACGGTATATTGACGCGCAGCATCGGTGCGTGGGTTTGAATATACAATCCATTCATCAGGCGTAATGGGCGGAACTGTTCTTCGGTCAAATCGCCGCTTAAGAAGCGGTTTGTTTGATCGCGAAACTGTTCTACGCGTTCGTTGATCAGCGTTTGATCTAAATCATTATACAAGTACATGTTATTATCGCTGCTAAATGCGAGCTAAGTTAAGGCTTGATTAGTGAATATAAAGCGCTTTTAATATAATTAAAAATGATATTAATTAATATTAATATAACCTAAAAGAATATGCTGTCTAAAATACCTGAACATTCCGTCGGGCTGGTAAGCCCTCAAACGCTACATTTTGATGAGGCATTAGTGCTGACGAGCGGCAAAGTAATCGAGCAGTACGATATCGTGTACGAAACGTACGGCACCTTAAACGCAAAGGCAGATAATGCCGTTTTAATTTGTCACGCGCTATCTGCCGATCATCACGCGGCTGGGTACCATAGTGAAGAGGATAGCAAGCCCGGTTGGTGGGAAATTTGTATTGGTCCGGGGAAGCCGATTGATACAGAGCGTTTTTTCGTCGTATCACCCAGTAATTTAGGTCATTGTAGCGGCTCAATGGGGCCTCGAAGCATTAACCCCAAAACTGGTAAGGCCTATGGGCCAGATTTTCCTATTATCACGGTGGCTGACTGGGTCAACTATCAAAAAAGGCTAGCGGATAAGCTAGGTATTGATCAATGGGCTGCGGTGGCCGGTGGTAGTTTAGGTGGAATGCAGGCGATGCAATGGGCGATTCAATTTCCAGATAAGATTCGTCACGCTATCGTTATCGCGTCCGCACCAAAGCTGTCAGCGCAAAATATCGCTTTCAATGCGGTTGCCAGGCAGGCGATTATGAGTGACGCCAATTTTCACGAAGGCCGATATTATGATTATGAGGTTGTGCCGGCGAGTGGTCTGAAAGTGGCCAGAATGCTGGGGCATATCACGTATTTATCTGACGACGCGATGGGCGACAAGTTTGGTCGCGAGTTGAAAAATGATCAGCTAATTACGATTATGGCATCGAGTTTGAGGTGGAAAGCTATCTACGTTATCAAGGCGAGTCGTTCGTCAGTCGCTTTGACGCCAATACTTATTTATTGATGACAAAAGCGCTGGATTATTTTGATCCAGCTGAAAAAGAACAGGGTGATTTGTCGGCCGTTTTTAATAAGGTGTCGGCTAAATTTTTTCTCGCGTCCTTCACCACAGATTGGCGTTTTTCACCCAAACGTTCCAAAGAAATAGTCAGGGCGCTGACCGATGCTGGCAGACAGGTGAGTTATTTGGAATTTGAGTCAAACCACGGACATGACGCCTTTTTAGTAAAAAATGACGACTATATCAATGCATTTAGCGCCTATATGAGCAACATTGAGGTGTCTGAATGAGCCAGTTAAGGGTCGAATTAGAGCGAATTTGTGAATGGATAGAGCCCGGATCCAGAGTGCTGGATTTAGGTTGTGGTGATGGAGCATTACTGGAATGGTTGCAAACCAACAAAAATATTTCCGGCTACGGTGTCGAGATAGATCCCGCTAATGTGCTGAGCTGTCTAAAGAAGAACGTGAATATCATCCAGGCAGATTTGGATGCGGGGTTGACGGACTTTGAAGACGGGTCTTTTGATTACGTCATTATGACCCAGGCGCTACAGGCGCTTCAATTCCCGCATCGAACGTTAACAGAGATGGTACGAGTGGGTCGGAAAAGTATTGTCACGTTTCCAAATTTCGGTCTTTGGAAGCACCGAGTTTATTTGTCGATGAAAGGTCGCATGCCGGTGTCTAAAGCCTTGCCAGCGCAATGGTACGATACTCAAAATATACATTTATGCACGGTGAAAGATTTTGAACAATTTTGTGAAGAGCATTCGCTAGAAATCTCAAAAAGAGATATCGTGGATTACTCACACCGTTCGGGGTCGTTAATGAAGCTGTGGCCAAACCTATTCGGCGAAGTCGCCTTGTACCAACTCAATGGAAAAGAAAAATGATATTTAAAAAATATGCGCTGATTTTGTTATTTTTAATACCTGTCCTCAGTGAGGCGGATAATGCTTACGATTTTGGAGACTACGTCGTTTACTACAACGCATTTACCGCAGACACTCTGCCGCCTCAAATGGCCACGACGTACGGTATTCTCAGAAGCAAGTACAAAGGGGTGTTGAACATTTCGGTTCAGAAGAAGCAAAATCCGGGCAAATTACCACTCGCTGTGAATGCACTCGTTAAGGTAGAAGCGGTTAATCTTGTCGGCCAATTAAAGGAACTGGATATAAGAAAAGTAACTGAGGGAGAGGCGATTTATTACATCAGCGAATTTAGGATCTCAAATAAAGAGCAAGTTAAATTCAACATTAGCCTGCGCCCTGAGGGTGAATCGAAGGCCCTGGAGTTTGGCTTTAGGCGCCAGTTTTATATCGATTGATTAGTCGGTTTTTGGCGTCCATTTTTTAAAACGAAGCAAGATTAGCAAGCCGGGTACCGCAATCAGTGTGCAGAAGATAAAGAACCCGCTCCACCCCATCATTTCAGCCATCCACCCGGTGGGCGCAGCAAGTAAAACACGGGGAATACCCATTAAACTGGTCAATAGCGCATACTGAGTCGCGGTAAACCGTTTATCTGTTTGGCTGGCCATAAAGCCAATAAATGCAGCGGTTCCCATGCCGGCGGAAAGGTTCTCAAAGGCAATCACTCCGGCTAATAGTGGCGTACTTGGGCCGGTTATATTTAATAAAATAAAGCCGGCGGTGGAGACGGCTTGTAAAATTCCAAAACTCCATAAGGCGCGATAACTACCTATCTTCAAGATTAAAAGGCCGCCCAGCAGACCACCTGCAATGGTCGCCCAAAAGCCAAACAACTTCACGACCGTACCGATTTGCGTTTTAGTGAAGCCAATATCAAGATAAAAGGGCGTGGTCATATTGCTCGCCATCGTATCGCCTACTTTGTATAGCAAGATAAACAGCAGTATAAGTAATGCTTCGCGGCGCTGAAAAAATTCAACAAAAGGCTGAATGACGGCTTCTCGAAGAGTTTTTGGCCGGTCTTGTGTAGCGGTCGGTTCAGCGGCGAATAATGTTGACAGGCTAGCCAGCAACATGACCAAAGCCATTAGTTGATACACCGTCGAAAACTGAACGATATCAGCCAAAATAAGCCCGCCACCTGATGCGAGCAACATGCCCATTCGATAGCCATTCACGTAGAGCGAGGCCCCCAGGCCTTGTTCGTTGTCAGATAAGGTTTCGCGGCGGTACGCGTCGATAACTATATCCTGGGTGGCAGAGAAAAAGGTCAACAAAAGTGCGGCAATAGCGACGCCCGCGGGCGAGATGCTGGGCTGTTGCAGACTAAGATAAAATATCGCGGCGACCAGGCAAATCTGCGCGGAGAAAAGCCAGCCGCGTCTGCGACCTAAAAAGGGCAGCGTAAAGCGGTCAAAAAAGGGTGCCCAAACAAATTTCAAGGTATACGGTAGGCCGGCCAGAGCGAATAAGCCGATGGTGGTAAGGTCTACGCCTTCATCTGTCATCCACGCCTGCAGTACCGAGCCAGTGAGCAATAACGGTAGCCCGCCGGCGAAGCCCATTAGCAAAGCCATTAGCATGCGAGCGTTGAACACGCTCGCCCAGCGATGGGTCGGATTAGATGCTAAAGTCATAATCGATAATAAGCGGGGCGTGATCGGAAAAACGCTGGTCTTTATAAATGGACGCGCCGCTAACCGATTCTTTAAGGTTGTTTGAAATGACCTGATAATCAATTCGCCAGCCCGTGTTGTTTGCCCAGGCTTGTCCGCGATTAGACCACCAGGTGTATTGCTCGGCTTCCTGATTTACCTGGCGAAAAGCATCGACCCATTTTTCGTCGCCAAATAGTGTGTCCATCCAGGCGCGCTCCTCTGGCAAAAACCCAGAATTCTTCTGATTGCCGCGCCAATTTTTGATATCGATCTTTTTGTGAGCAATATTCCAGTCACCGCAAATGATGTGTTTTTTACCGTCGGCCTGTTTAGCGCGTAACACTGGAATAAGGCGATCCATTAGGTCATATTTAAAAACTTGCCGCTCTTCTTTTGACGAGCCTGAGGGCATGTAAATAGAGGAGACGCAAAGATCACCGAAGGTGGCTTCAATAAAGCGCCCTTCGGAATCAAAATCAGGCCAGCCGATGCCCTTGGTCACGTTATCTGGTTTTTGTTTGGAAAACAGAGCGACACCGCTATAGCCTTTTTTTTCGGCGGGATGATAGTAGCAATGATAACCTTCAGGGCAAAACACATCGGCGGTCAATTGATCCTCTTGAGCCTTGATTTCTTGCAAACAGAGAACGTCAGCATCGAGCTGTTTTAACCAGTCAAAAAAACCTTTTCTTTCGCCAGCGCGTACGCCATTTATATTTATTGAAACAATTTTCATGGGTAAATTTGTTATAAAAAGTGGAAGACGATATCATACCGAACAGCGAGAGCAATGAAAGCACTTGCTTAAATTTAA
>JASJGO010000173.1:0-2995 GCA_033791505.1 Cycloclasticus sp. | reverse complement strand
TGGCTTTAGTTGGCATTACGGTGGAGGCGGAATGCCACAATCTGGTGGCACCATGCCTACCGGTTTACCGCAAGGTCGTAACCCGATTAAAACCCGCTGCCCTGCTTCACGTATTACCGAAATGTTGACCAACCCTGGTGCGCCTTTCCATCGCGATGGGCATGAATATAATTATCCTCGTGTGAGGATGATCTATAACGCGGGTGTTAACTACTTGAGTCATCAGCAAGATACCAATGAATTAATCTTTGCCTTGCGTAAAAAAGTCGAGACCATTGTATGTCAAGACCCTTGGTGGACTGCTTCGATGCAATATGCAGATATTGTGTTGCCAGCCACGAGTTCTTTAGAACGTAATGATATTACCTCTGGAGGTACTTACAGTAACGACAAAATCTACGCCATGCGTCAAGTTATCGAACCTGTGGGCGAAAGTCTGGATGATTTCGAAATCTTCCGTCGTTTAGCGGGGGTCATGGGTGTCGAGCAGAGCTTTACCGAAGGCATGAGCGTAATGCAAATTATTGAGCGCGCTTACAAAAATAGTTCTGCCGAGATGCCATTTGAAGAGTTTTGGGAAAAAGGCGTTGCGCCAATTAAAGTACCAGAGGAAGCTCGACACTGGGTTCGCCACGGTGACTTTTATAAAGATCCCGTCAAAACCCCACTGCACACCGCCTCAGGCAAAATAGAAATGTACTGCGATACCATCGCGGGTTTCAATATTGAAGATTGTCCGCCAATGCCTAAATGGATGGAGCCGTTTGAATATTTAGGCAATGCAAAAGAAGGCCAGCTACACGTAGTCAGCCCGCATCCACGTATGCGTTTGCACTCTCAGATGGCGAATGCCTCAATCCGTCACATTGATAATATCAAAGGACGCGAGTTCATCTTCATTAATCCCGAAGACGCAGCAGAGCGTGGCATTGCAGATGGAGATCTTATTGAAGTGTATAACGATCGCGGCGCGCTAATCGGCGGTGCCAAGGTATGGGATAAAATTATGAAAGGCGTACTCAGCATCCAGGAGGGTGTGTGGTTATCGCTAGACAGTAAGGGTCGCTGTAATAGTGGCGCGGTGAACATTCTGACCTCAAGCCAACCAAGTAGCAAGCTCAGCCAGGCTACTGCAGCAAATACTTGTGTTGCCTGGGTTAAGAAGTGTACTGACCCCGAAGGCGAAAATATGGCTTATCACCCGCCCGAAGTTTTATACTCAAATGTTGAGATAGATATTGCTGCATTCGATATAGCTACGCGTTCTAAGGAAATCAAGTCATCTGCAGGCGCAGATATGACTCCGGGTGAGAAGCTCTTTTATAATCGCTGTACGCTATGTCATGTACCTCGTGAGCCTAGTGATTATACTAAGAAGCAATGGGAAGGTATCACCCAAAGTATGTTCCCACGCGCAGGATTGAATACAGAAGAGCGTAAGACCGTTCTAGATTTCTTGTTTAAACATGCAAAAGATGCGATTTGATAAGGAGAGCATAAACATGACTAAAAAATATACAAAAACACTATTAAACATCGCTCTAAGTGGATGCCTTGCCTCTTTAGCTTCATTCTCTACAGTTGCACAGGCAGGTGAGTCAGCCGAGCCAATAAAAATCTCTCTGAATAACTGGGCTAGTCAGCGTGTATTAGCAAATGTTAGCGGTAAACTATTGCAGCAAATCGGTTATAACGTCGAATATCACCAAGCTGATACACAACGTCAGTTCCCCCAGATTGGTAGTGGTAAACTACATTACCAGGCCGAAGTTTGGCAGGGAACGATGGAAGCGCCATTTGAACGTCAAGTTTCCAGAAAACGTATAATTGACGCTGGCTCTCACCAAGCGATAACGCGCGAAGAGTGGTGGTATCCAGATTATCTAGAAGAGGTTTGCCCAGGGCTACCTGACTGGAAGGCTTTGAATAAGTGTGCCGACAAGTTGAGCACTCCTGAAACGAAACCACTAGGGCGTTATTTAGCAGGCCCAACAGATTGGGAAAG
This sequence comes from Cycloclasticus sp., assembly GCA_033791505.1. Classification (GTDB taxonomy): domain Bacteria; phylum Pseudomonadota; class Gammaproteobacteria; order Methylococcales; family Cycloclasticaceae; genus Cycloclasticus. Next base: position 990 of record JASJGO010000173.1, on the reverse strand, counting down.
ACCCGACCGCGAGCGCATCGAGGCTCTAGGTTTAAACTATGAAGTCGTTAATGTGATTAACCGACAAAGCTTAAGGGCGAAACTAGACCAGGCAATTGCTAATAAGCAACCCATTCTGGTATATAACTGGACACCCAATTGGACCGATGGTAAATACCCCGGTAAGTTTGTAGAATTTCCGGAGTTTCACAAAAACTGCGAAACGGATGCTGGATGGGGCGAAAACCCCCAACTCAAACACGATTGTGGCAACCCCAAAAAGGGATGGCTAAAAAAAGCCGTTTGGAGCGAATTTCCTGAAAAATGGTCATGTGGATTTGAATTGATTAAAAACATCAACTTCAATAACAACCAAATCAGTGCCGCTGCCGCTTACGCCGAAGTCGATGAAATGAGTCCAGAAGAAGCCGCAAACCGCTGGATGGGTGAAAACGAAGCAGTTTGGAAGCAATGGATGCCCGCTTGTGCAGGCTCTGTCAAACTCACAGAAGCAAAGGCCGAAAAAACAGAAGTTGCGGCTAGAACAGCAGCAGCTGCAACAGTCGATGCCTCAGCTCTAGCAAAAAGCAAAAACTGTATGGCCTGTCATGGAATCGAAAATAAAATTGTCGGCCCTGCATTTAAAGACATTGCAGCCAAGTACAAAGGCAATGAAGCCGCAGTTGATACACTGGTAGCTAAAGTTAAAAATGGGGGTGCAGGTAATTGGGGTGAAATCCCAATGCCACCTAACCCAGGTGTTAGCGATGCAGAAACTGAAACGCTGGTAAAGTGGATTTTGTCACAATAAGAAGCTATAAGAAACTAGGTGGGTGCTCAAACAATTCTAAGTTTTGAGCGCCCCTGTCTTTCAAAAATGCAGTAATTAAAAAATCAGAAAATGACAGTTCTGTTGAGTTTGTCGAAACATCCACCCTTATATGGTCTCCTTCATTTCTGCAAAATATTAAACATTTTTGACAGGGATCGGTTTGCTTCCTTATATTCGGC
>JASJGO010000172.1:0-6966 GCA_033791505.1 Cycloclasticus sp. | reverse complement strand
AGGTAATAAATTAAGCGAGCCTTCTGAGCAGGCTCGCTCAATACATCCTTTTAGGGTGAAATAATAACCACGCTCTTTGAACGTGATTTTTTACTTTTTTGTACGGCCATCTCAAATTCTCCAGAGAATTAATGTTTCTTTAAACTTTTAAGCACTTCAAACGGATTTTTCTTTCTATCCGGTTCAAGCGAAAAATCTTTACTTGCACTGTTTTTGGGTAAATCAATTGGACAAATTTCGTGCCTCGCAAAATCAGGAAGCACTATAACTACTTCGTCTTCAACGACCTCACTAATAGACAAACGATCACCATCTAATAAATAAGGTTCGTATCCATCTGGCAACAAATTGACCAATGACTCATCATTAATGATGGCCAGTTTGACTTCAATATCAACAGGAAATTCTATCGACCCCAGACAAGCTACGCATTGTAACACGAGATTAGTAGAAATCCGACCCGTTAAAACAACAAATTTACCTACTTTCGAAAACTGTAAATTTGCTTTAATAGGATCACTAGATGATTCAATATCACCTTGTATTCTTTGCAGTTTCTCGTAAACCAGCTCGCCAGAAATTTTACGTTCCTGGGTGGCGCATAAGAAAGGATCGACTTCTATCTGTAAGGTATGACTCATATGTAGGTAAAATAGCGTTAATTCAACAGGTGTATTATATGAAAAATCAACCCAAATTAGTATTAGCTTCGAGCTCTGTATTCAGAAAGCAGTTATTAAAAAAGATTTATTCAAACTTTGAAGCCGCCTCACCTGATATAGATGAAGCAGCACAGGAGAATGAGACACCACAGTCCCTTGCAACACGGTTGGCCTACGAAAAAGCCGGCGCACTCAGCGAAGCCTTCCCTGATCACCTCATTATAGGCTCGGATCAGGTGGCTATGCTAGGCGATACTCAATTAACAAAGCCTGGTTCACACGATAAGTGTGTCGAGCAATTATCATTATCTTCTGGAAAGATAATTACTTTTTATACCAGTGTATGCGTATTAAACTCAAAAACTAATGCTTTTTCTTCCGACCTGGATACCTGCAAAGTACATATGAAACAGCTATCTACTGAAGAAATTGAGCACTATGTTTTACGCGACAAACCCTATGGTTGCGCAGCCGCCTTTAAATCAGAAGGCCTGGGTATTGTTTTATTTGAAAAAATAGAAGCTGACGACCCCAACGCCCTGGTTGGTTTGCCGCTGATAAAATTAGCCAAACTACTAAGCAACATGGGCTGCAGGGTTCTTTAAGACTCACCTAATAACTCTATCAAATAACCATCAGGATCCTTAACGAACGCTAAAACAGTTCCCCCACCTTTCATCGGGCCCGCTTCGCGAACAATCTCACCGCCTTTTTGCCGAATTAGTTCACAGCTATCATAAACATCGGCAACCGCAATCGCTATATGACCAAAAGCATTACCCATTTCATACGCATCAACATCCCAGTTATGCGTTAATTCTATAACCGAACCTTCCTTTTCCGGCTTGAAACCTACAAAAGCAAGCGTAAAACGACCCTCCTGGTAATCTTTACGCCTTAATAATTTCATCCCCAGCACCTCGGTATAAAAGCGAATCGACTGATCCAAATCACGAACTCGTAACATCGTATGAAGTAACCGCATAGCTTCTCCTTGTTATAGCTAATTGCTACAGACTTTTATTGTCGCTCAAATAGTATTGATAGTGTTTAACCACGCGCTTTACGTACGTTTGCGTTTCCGGATAAGGCGGGATCTTATTGCCGTATTTAGCTACCGCTGACTCTCCTGCATTGTAGGCTGCCAGGGTTAACCTGATATCAAATTTAAACAACTCCAGCAAATGTCTTAAATACCGAGTGCCGCCACTAATATTTTGCGCAGGATTATTACGGTTAGTAACGCCAAAACGTTCAGCGGTCTTCGGCATTAATTGCATCAAACCCACCGCGCCCGCTCTAGATATTGCGCGCTGATCGTAAGCCGATTCTGCGTGGATTACCGCCATCACCAACGCTGAATCTACCTTATGCTTTTTAGCCTGTTGCCGTATTAGCGGGGTCAGTTTACGTCGATTCTGCTCGAACTGCCGATAAGCAACCGTGCCCTTTTTGGGCGTACGCATTATAAGTTTGTAACCTCGACCTTCCGGTTTGTCGGTAAAAAACACACGTCCTTGCTGGTCAATTTTCTTATACAGGTCCGCCTGCACCACTGAAACACACAATAACGAAATTAATAGCAGTGAAAGAAAGCGCAATACGATCATTTGATATCTTTAATTAATGAAACATAAAAAATCACGGGGTTTACAACATCATAATGCATCTTCATTAATAGGGTGAAGATGAAAACTAAATGATACAACGGAATGTTAATACGTGAACCAGATCACAAAACACGAACAAAATTTAAGTTAGCAGCTATGTTTTGAATATATTTCATTAAAAAATAAAACTTGTACTATTATTGAACTCAAACGTGCCCGGTAGGTGCAAAAAAACAAATTCAGGAATTAATATGCTACATCCAGAAGAACCCAAACAAGCCGCCGAATATTTGAGACAGGTCATCCCTATGTTGTCGCAACAAAATTTAGCGCCTACACCAGTAAATTACGCCGTTTTTTATAGCTATCTATCTGGTAGTTCGCGAGCGCTCAATGAAGTCATCGATAATGCGATCAGTGAGAAGAAAGGTTTCACCTTAGTCAAAATGCTCGAATTATACGAAAAGTACGTAAATGGCTCAGCCACCATCGAGCAGCAGAATAAAATCCAGCAAGCTTTAGAAAAAGTTATGTCGGAAGCTACCGATGAAATAGCACACGTTAATAATGAAGCTTGTGGCTACGATGCGGCTCTACATAAGCATACCGAAGCATTATCATCCAGTAACGACCCACAAGCCGCTTCGCTTATTATGCAACAAGTTTTACAAGACACGCGGGAGATGGTTAAAAACAATCTTGAAATGCAAGCTCGTATGCAAGAAACCAACGCCGAAATCGCTAAAATGAAATTAGAGATAGAGGCCGTAAAAGAAACCGCTGAAAAAGACGCTCTCTCGGGCCTCTACAACAGGTCGACTTTTGATAAAAAAATAACATCGCTTATCGATGCTAAAGAACTACCAAATGCGTCATTAATAATGATCGACATTGATCATTTCAAGCGTATTAACGATAATTTTGGCCATCTAGTCGGCGACAGGGTAATTCGCTACGTCTCCGCATTGCTAAAACAAATAGTAGGAAACGAACATCATATCTCACGGTTTGGCGGCGAAGAATTTGCCATTATCCTATTAAACCAGACCGTTGCCGACGTGGTTCAACTGGCAGATAAAGTACGCGTCGCTATGGGCAATAGTAAACTTCAGAGAAAAGGCAGCGGGGAAACTATTGGCAAAGTCACTCTCTCGGCAGGTGTTACTGTACTTAAAGCCGGCGATAGCATTGAGTCTTTTATTGATCGTGCCGATCAGGCTCTATATGGCGCAAAAGAAACGGGTAGAAATAAAGTATCCGTATCTAAATAAATTTAATTAAACTGATCACACACTGAAAGGGGCTCATTTTATGAGCCTTTTCTTTATCCGGTAAGTCGCCAGCGAGCCAGCAGATACGCCAAATATCAAAAGTACCGACAAGTGTGGCAAAACATAAGAAACTTCACCGCCGCTCATTAATGGACGCACTAAAGAAATAGCGTGATACAAGGGTAGTGATCTGGCTAACCATTGAACCATTTCTGGCAAGCTATCTATTGGAAAAAAAACGCCACTCAATAGCACCATTGGGGTAATAAACAGCGTCGTGTAGTAAAGAAAAAAATCATAACTTCTGGCACTCGATGTAACCAATAGCGCTAACGAGGCAAAACACAAGCCCGTTAAAAAAGCGACTGGCAAGATAAAGATAGCCCAACCATCTGCAACAAGCCCTAATGCCGTTGCCACAATTAAAATCGCACTGACGCTAATCAGACTTTTTGTCGCCGCCCAGAGAATTTCACCGAAAACCACCTCGCCAACACTCACCGGCGTGGACATCATACCCAACCAGGTATGCTGAACGTCCATTCGTGTGTAGGCAGAATACATGCCTTCAAAACTGGCTGAGTTTACAGCGCTAGTACAAATAACACCCGAGGCCAAAAAGGCCATATAAGAAAGCCCCTGAACTTCGCCGACAAACTGACCTAAACCATAGCCTAGTACTAATAAATACAACAACGGCTCTCCAAAATTACCCATCAGTGAAGGCCCGGCAAGCTTACCCCAAACACGAAGGTTACGCGTCCAAATGGCCGCGCTACGAGATAAAAAAAGCATACCCTGAGCTAACTTATTCACGGAGATCTCGTCCTGTTAATTTAATAAAAACATCTTCTAGGTTCGCTGGCCTAAATAAATAGTCGTCGTGCACCCCTTGTTCAAGCGTCTCCAGCGCGTGTTTTAATTTATCGCCATAAAAAAAGCTAATATCACCTGATTGTTCAAACCGTTCGATGGATTCATCCTGTTTCAACTGTTCAATTAGCTCGTCAGTGGCCGCGTGCACCTCGAGCACGTGCGTTTCTATTTCGTCTTTTATAAGTTGTTTAGGGGGCGCATCGGCCATAATTTTCCCGTGATCCATCACCATCACGCGATCGCACAAGCGCTCAGCCTCTTCCATATAGTGCGTGGTAAGAATCAGCGTTAAGCCCTGCTTTTTTAACTCGCGTAGCTTTTGCCAAATTGATTGGCGAGCTTGCGGGTCTAAACCCGTGGTTGGTTCGTCTAAAATCAATATCCTGGGTTTGTTAATTAATGCTCTAGCCAGGGTTAAACGTCGCTTCATACCGCCCGACAGCTCAGAAATCTTACTGTCTGCCTTATCTTGTAACGATGCAAACTCAAGTAATTCCACTATTCGTTGTTTTAAAACCGCTTTCGAAATACCAAAAAATCGCCCATACACGTACAGGTTTTCTTGCACGGTAAAATCGGGGTCTAAATTATCCATCTGCGGTACCACACCAACACATTCCCGAATAGATGACGCGTTATCTGGCATCGACAGCCCCATTATCGTCAGCTCTCCGCTGTCTATAGGGCAATGCCCAATAAACATTCTCAAGGTCGTCGTTTTACCAGCGCCGTTGGGACCTAAAATTCCGCAAAAACACCCCGCATCGATGGAAAGACTTAGTTTATTGACAACGGTTTTAGCATTATAAATTTTACAAAGATCCGTAGATTGGACGATAGGTGGCTGAGATGTAACAACTGTCATTGGAATGGGGTTTTGATGGATTCAAATTTAATCAGTATTATAACCGCGCATTTTACAAACGAAAAAATATTTTATATATTAAATTAAATCAATCTGATAGAGAGTTTAATTAAACTATATTATTAGATTAATAAACGACTTAATTACTGATAAACTCAGTTAGCAATCTACTCAGCACAAATATAAATTATGTCGCTATTGTTTTCCATCGCTTATGGTCGTCGAGAACGTCAACATCCCATAAGGTTGTTAATAGTTCATGCGTCAGTCCAAAGCGATCAAACGATAAAATCGTATTTTTTAACACACTACTATTACCCCAGTTAACGCCATAAAACATCTTCTCGTGCATCTTCTTACCACCTAGCAACACAAAACCGCCATCTTCAGCCGGTCCCAACACCATATCAGCCAGTTCCAACGAATCAAATGCGGCAGATAAATAACCTTCTGTAAAAACTGGGCAGTCGGAGCCAATCAGCACCACCTTTCGGTGCGTTCTAAGTCCTTGCGCGAGTGCGTTTCGCATACGATCACCTAAATCATCGCCTGATTGGTCATGCAAAACAAAACCAAGCTTCGCTGAACACTCTAAAAAGAAATCGTCTTGGCGATCTGGAGCGCACCATAATTCGGTGTTATATCCACACCGCGCTGCTAATTCAAAGGTTTTTTCCAGCAACTCCACATACGAATCACACGCGCCTTGAGCACCTAAATCAGCTATCAATCGGGTTTTAACGAATCCCGGAACGGGGGCTTTGGCAAAAATTTGTAGTAGCTTTTCGGGCATATGTTTTTATTAATCTTGCGAATTTAAAGCCAATTTATTGTTTGCCGATTTTATCCTAATCGCTAATCCCCTATACTACCAAGCTTATTGCTAATACTAGAGAATACCCGCTAATAATATGAACCCTGATTTAGCTCAGCTTCAAGCTTATCCGTTTGAAAAGCTTGCTCGTCTTAAACACGGGATAACACCGCCTACACAGCTTCAGCATATTGCGCTATCTGTCGGCGAACCGAAACACCCAACGCCCCAGATCATAACGGAAGCCTTACTCGAGCATTTGCATACACTAGGCCAATACCCGACGACCAGGGGCCTTGATTCATTACGTCACAGCATCGCTTCTTGGCTAAATCAACGCTTTGCGATCAACCTGGATCAGGATAACCAGATCTTACCGGTTAGCGGCACGCGTGAAGCACTGTTCTCTTTTGCGCAATGCATTATTGATAGAACGACTCCTGCCCTTGTCGCTATGCCGAACCCTTTTTATCAAATATATGAGGGCGCGGCTTTACTGGCCGGAGCACAGCCTTATTTTATCAATTGCGATGAAAAAAATGGCTACTTACCCGATTACAACAGCGTCAGTTCTGAAACCTGGGAAAAGTGCCAGTTGCTATATATCTGTAATCCAGGTAACCCGAGTGGAGCCACGCACGATGAGCAACAGCTCAAGCGCTTAATCGAACTGGCGCACCGCTTTGATTTTATTATCGCCGCCGATGAATGCTACTCAGAAATTTACACCGCCGGTCAGGATAAACCATTAGGATTACTTGAAGTCAGTCAACGTATGGGAAACCGCGAGTTTTCTCGCTGCGTGGTTTTCCATAGTTTATCAAAACGTTCTAATGCACCCGGCTTACGCTCGGGCTTTGTCGCCGGT
>JASJGO010000171.1:0-2696 GCA_033791505.1 Cycloclasticus sp. | reverse complement strand
CGTCCATCTCAGGCATTTGACAATCCATAAAGATCAGGTCAAAGGTATGGCGTGAGGCTATTTCTACCGCTTCCTTTCCATTAGATGCGATGGTTACTTTACATTTCAAACGTTCTAACATGGCCTTAGCTACTAATTGATTAGCCCGATTGTCTTCGACGATTAAGATATGCTTATCTTCGAATGAAGCGGGTGCTGACTTAGTTTGTTCTAGCTCAAGGGCAAGTGCCGTTTTAGTTCCACCGGTGTCGATGTCTGTGTTCAACAGGTATGCTAAGTCTGCTTGTCTGACAGGTTTGGTCAAATATTCCGCGTCCAATTGCGCCTGGGAAATTTCTACTTCACTTATATGACGATTGATCGTTAGAATGACGCGCGATGTATGGAGCTCTTTATCGTCATTGATAAATTTGCTTAACGCAGACTGCCTAATGCCTGAATTCAGTTCATCGATTAAAACCACCTCGTAAGGCGTGCCTTCTTTTGCCTGTTGGCGCATCATATGCAGTGCCGCGGTACCGTTATTTACGAAATCAGCTGAATATGACAAGGCTGTTAGTCGTTGATCGATAAATCGGCGGCATAGTGGGTTATCGCCAACGTATAAGATCTTGTTTTTCAGGGGAACTGTTAACTCAATTGCGGATAGAGTGGCGTTACTGGCGTCGTCTGCCTCAGCCTTTATAGTGAACCAGAACGTACTGCCTTTATTAGTGTTGCTATGGAGCCCAATTTCACCGCCGAAGAGGGTGACTAATTGACGACAAATTGCCAGGCCTAGCCCAGTGCCGCCATACTCGCGAGTCGTTGAACTATCGGCTTGCGCAAAAGCCTGAAATACTTTCTCTTGTGCCTCAGGAGGAATCCCGATACCGGTGTCGGTTACTTCAAATAATAATGACAGTTTATTATTGTCATCGCCGTCGTCATTTTTTTGTTTTGTTACCGAAACGCTGACACTGCCATGGCGTGTGAATTTAAGCGAATTACCCAGTAAATTATGCAATATTTGCTGCAGCCTGACGTTATCAGCAATTAATTGTTTCGGTACGTCATCGTCTATAAAGTACGCGATAGAAAGGTTTTTACGTTGTGCCTGAGGGCTCAACAAAACAATAAAATCCTCTAAGGTTTCACTCAAATTAAATGATTTTTTATTTAAAGTGATATCTTTTTGATCGTAAACAGAAAAATCAAGTACGTCATCAATGAGCTCTAGTAATGAGTCGGCGCTGGAAGAGGCGACCTCTAAATAATCTTTTTGTTGTACCGTGAGGCTCATTTCAGACAGTAACTCGAGCATGCCGGAGATGCCATTTAATGGCGTTCTCAATTCATGGCTTACATTGGCCGCAAATTCACCTTTAACTTTAGCCGCTTCTAAGGCTAAATCACGCGTAGTTAATAATTCGGCTTCGCGCTTTTCAAGAATTTCCATCAGGTTGTTAAAAGCGAGTTCCATGTCGATGATATCCTGAGTACCACCAATATAGGTTCTAATTTTAGTACCACCAATGGCAGCTTTATGCATATTCTTAGCTAATGTACTTATGGGTTTGGTAACGCGCCCTGTAACAGTAAGAAGAGCCCATAATAACAACGATGCCAGAGCGCCAATAACGATTAGATTGTATTTAAAAAAGTCGGTTTTTAGCTGGGTTAAGGCGCTTTTACTAACACTTAATCGTACATAGCCTAATAACTGGGGTTCGAATTGAGCATCTGAAAAAGGCGATATCTCTGCGTCAGTGGTACTGAAAACAGCGGAGCTATAAACCCATTCAAGGTTGTTTTCGTAATCTAATACGGAAGGTTTTTCGGACGTGCTCTGCGAAATTTCACCTAACTCGTTATTGCTGAGGTAGATAGGCTGCATTTTCTCGTTATAGATACCAGCGGCTTTAACGTCAGGAAAAGATAAAATCGATGTAATAACGATTTGTGCTTCATCTTCACTTTGATAAAGCAAGGCTAAACGACTTCTACTAGCAAAGGACTCAACGAGCTGAATACCGGTATTACGTAAACTTTCTTCAACTGTTCTGGTCGATAAATTGGACGTGATGATTGTCGCAATCACTATTAACAATAAAATACCAAGGGCGTAAGTCGTTGCTAGTAAATTTTTGAAACTAGATTGTGTTAGAAAATTAAAGGCCGATTTAATCATTTGCTGCTTTTCCTGGGGTATATCAAGGTAAAACCACCTTCCTGAGAAGGTGTAATAGTTAACGAGAGGTGTTTGGCCGTTCGTATATTTATAGTCACGAGTGACGACTGCATTGGCTCAATTTCCCCACCCTGACCCTTTATCGCGTTGACGGCTGTTTTAGCCAAATCACGTCCAAGTCTGTTGTTATCGGGAAGTAACGACAATAAGGCGCCTCGTTTAACGTGAACAGGGTTGCTAGATATAACTAGCTGTTCATACTGCCAGGCATCAGCCAGAATTTTGGGTAATAAACTTTTTTCATCCAACGTTGGATCGTGCTGAAGAAGCCATAAAGCATTTTCAGCATGATTATTACTCATTTGAGCTATTTCACGATAAGCCGTGGCGGCCTGTTGAGAGTTTTCCACGACGTGCTCTATAAGTCTTAAACCTATATTGGTAGCGCTTTTACGTGCTTTTTTGACTAGACAGCCATTCGTGACGGGGTGATATACAACGTGAATATGTTTGTTCTTTCGAATCA
>JASJGO010000170.1:0-5852 GCA_033791505.1 Cycloclasticus sp. | reverse complement strand
TAACGATATGACTTCACATATTTCAAACGCTCGCAGAGAGGCTTACAACGCCCAGCGCGACGCCGAAAACCAGCACGCTTACTTAGAAACAGTCCTCAGTCACCTGTCCAACGGCGTACTGGGGTTTGACCTTTCGATGAGACTGAAGACGACCAACCACGCCGCGTACCAAATCCTTGAGCTTCCCTTAACGGCCTGTATAGAATATTCACTTGAAGAAATAGCCGTCAAATTTCCTTCCCTTGAAGGGTTTACAAACCTGCTGATAGAAAAATTTTCTAGCAATAAAAAAGAATGGCAGCACGAGTTTATTTATTCTATCGACCATCAAAAAAGAACCTTATTATTGAAAGGCACGGCTCTTTTTGCCGCCGATAAAACGCAGTCAGGTTACGTTTTGATTTTTGATGACGTCACCCCTATTATCCAGTCGCAGAGAAATGCAGCCTGGAGTGAGGTCGCTCAGCGCCTAGCACACGAGATTAAAAACCCCCTCACGCCGATACAACTGTCTGCCGAACGATTGCAGAGAAAATTGCACGGCAAATTAGACGATGAAGCCGATAAGATTTTAAAAAAATCGACCGACACAATAGTTCAACAAGTCACCGCTATGAAAAGCATGGTGAATGATTTTTCAGACTTCGCTCGCCCCCCTCAGTCTAAGCCGCAAACCATTTCGGTAGGCCCCCTCGTAGAACAAATAACCACTCTATATCAGGGCCAGATTAAACAACTACACATCTGTATCCAACAGGACTTACCGAACATTTTTGCCGACCCCATTCGTCTTAGGCAAGTGCTGATCAATCTCATTAAGAACGCGCAAGAAGCCATCACTGATATCGACGACGGCCAGATAAGCATCACCGCACTATATCAACCAGATACCGACTCTATTGAGATTTGTATTGCCGATAATGGGTTAGGGGTAGATAATTCCAAAATTGAGCATATTTTTGAGCCCTACGTCACATCCAAAGAAAAAGGTACCGGTCTGGGGCTAGCTATTGTCAAAAAAATTATTGAAGAACACGGTGGTACCATCACCATTAAACCTATAGCGCCTCGAGGGGTTAATTTTATCATCCAGCTCCCTGTTATAAACGATTAAAACCAAACCGACCTACGGAAATAGCTCATGAACAAACCACATATACTCGTCATCGACGACGAACCAGATATTCGCAACCTGATCAACGATATTCTCAATGATGAGGGCTACGAAGTGTCTACCGCAGAGAGCGCTTCGGCGGCTCAAAAAGCGCGCCATGAGTGCCGGCATGATTTAATTCTTTTGGATATATGGATGCCAGATATTGATGGCGTCACCTTACTAAAAGATTGGTCTAATTCAGGCGATTTATCCTGCCCCGTTATCATGATGTCAGGGCATGGAACCGTTGAGACGGCTGTTGAAGCCACTCGACTTGGTGCCTACGATTTCTTAGAAAAACCGCTCTCAATTGCAAAACTCCTGTTAACAGTTGAGCGCGCTTTAGAGGCAGAAAAGCTTAAGCAGGAAAACCTTGAACTAAAGCAATTCTCAACAGCCATTCAGGAACCTCTGGGTAGCAGCAAAACGATCCAACAACTACTTGAGCAAGCTCGTCGACTTGGTCAACACGATACCCGCGTGCTGTTAACGGGCGAACCCGGCAGTGGCAAGGAAACGCTCGCGAGATATATTCACGAACACAGCACAAGGAAACGAGGGCCTTTCGTTCAACTCAATACCGGCATCATTACTTCTAGTAACGCGTTAGAAGAGTTTTTCGGTCGAGAAGAGGGTGACTCGATTCACTACGGCCTGCTAGAAAAAGCGAACCACGGCACCTTATTTATAGATGAAATTGGCGACATGGACAGAGAGGTCCAGCATCGCCTGCTAAGCGCGTTAGAGTCCAGCTCATTTCAACGAGTTGGCGGCCACGAAGTAGTGAAGGCCGATGTTAGAGTCATAGCCTCATCGCGTCAGGATCTCGAAGAAGCCGTTCAACAAGGTCATTTCAGGCAAGATCTTTATTATGCCCTCAACGTCGCCTGCCTGCATTTACCGCCGTTAAGAGAAAGAAAAGAGGACGTTCCCCTATTACTCAATTTTTACCTGCAGCACTATATAAAACGAGAAAATCTACCGAAACGTAAATTTACTGTTGCAGCACAGCAATTTTTGAGCGACTATGCGTGGCTTGGAAACATACGCGAACTAAGAAACGTAGTTCAACGCCTGTTAATATTGGGCATTGGGGACGAAATTGGTCTAACCGAGGTGAAAACCACTCTCGGCGAATCAGCCAGATCCGTCATTACTTCAAACGATATCCCGGTCTTTTATGATTTGCCTCTTAAAGATGCTAGAGCACAATTTGAAAAATCCTACCTTGATTACCACCTTGATCAACATAACGGTAGCGTTACAAAACTGGCAGAAACCGCCGGCGTCGAAAGAACTCATTTGTACCGCAAGCTACACGCGCTGGGCATTGAGTTTAGAGGCAAACGTTAATATAAACCCTGCGAACATTTAAATGAGAGTTATTATTTTAGGCGCGGGGCGAGTCGGCTTCACAGTCGCCAGCAATTTATCAAGTGAAGATATCGACATCACCCTGATTGACACCAGTCAGGCCGCCGTTGATGCCGCCTGTGAACGTCTGGACGTATCGGCAATTTGCGGCAATGTATGTCACCCTAGCGTATTAGAAAACGCCGGTATCAAGCACGCCGACATTATTATTGCGGTAACAGACAGCGATGAAACAAACATGATGGCCTGTCAAATTGCCCATCATCTATTTCATGTTCCACAAAAAATTGCCCGTGTGCGAGCTCAATCTTATTTGGACGTGCAAGACAAGCTGTTTAGTGCTGAAGCAATTCCTATCGATGTCATCATTAACCCCGAAAATGAAATCGTTAGCTTTATTAAAAACCTTATTTTGCACCCAGGGTCGCAACAGGTTTTATCTTTTGCTAACGACATTATCAGCCTGGTAGAAAGCAAGTGCAATCGTGGCAGCCCACTAATAGATAAATCGCTACAAGACTTGACCAACGCCTTGAATGGCCTTTACGCCAGAATCACCACTATTTATAGGGACGGTGAATTTATTATTCCGTCTTATCAAACGATTATTGAAGAGAATGACCGAGTATTCTTTATCGCGCCATCTAAAGATATAAAAAAGGTGTTGAGCATACTGTTTAACCATAATAAACCGTATAAAAGCTTAATCATATCTGGCGGAGGGCGAATTGGCCTGGGCCTGGCAAAGGCGTTAGAAAACACCCTTCAAGTAAAAATTATCACAAAAAGTAGCGAAAGAGCCCACCAACTATCTGAGCAATTAAATAACAGTATCGTATTAATCGGTGATGCGACCGACGAAGCCTTCTTATTTGATGAAAACATAGATAGAACCGATGTTTTTTGTACCGTCACCAGCGATGATGAAACTAATATCCTATGCTCAATGCTCGCAAAAAGTCTGGGCGCTCAAGTCGTCATGAGTCTGGTCGATAGGAATGCATATATGGGTATGGTAGACAATGGCTCGATCGATAATGCCATCTACCCTCAACACACCACTATTGGTAAAATCCTCACTCAAGTACGACGGGGTAAAATTTCCTGCGTACATTCCTTGTTACGTGGAAAAGCCGAGGCCTTTGAAGCGACCGTACAGGGCTATGACGGCAAATCTAAACTCGTTGGAAAAATGATTCAGGATCTAAAACTGCCACAAGGAACCACTATTATAGGCCTGGTTAGAGACGACAAATCAATCCCCACAACTCACCAGCTAGTCATCAAGGAAGACGACCACATCATTTTCTTTGTTTCCGATAAATCATCGATACACCTGATAGAATCTCTCTTTCAACCGACTAAGTCATTACTTAGCAGGTTCAAGAAGTAACCATGCACCACAAGGTTATTAGGCGTATATCGGGGCTGTTGTTAAGTTTATTTAGCTTTACTATGCTACCGCCCGTATTCGTTTCTTACCTTTACAACGAGCAAAATCACCAGCCTTTTATCATCGCTTTTCTGGCCATTTTTGTTACCGGGTTCCTACTTTGGTTTAGCGCTAGAAACGCCAAAGAAGACTTAAGAACTCGCGACGGCTTCATTATTGCCGCCGTTTTCTGGCTCAGCCTGGGGTTATCTGGCGCCATTCCTTTTTTCGTTGCATCTATCCACTCGCTGTCCCTCACAGACGCGGTGTTCGAATCTATTTCAGGTTTAACCACCACCGGTGCCACCGTGATGACCGGGCTGGACTCTCTACCGAAATCTATTCTTTTTTACCGCCAACAACTGCAGTGGCTGGGTGGCATGGGTATTATTGTGCTCGCCGTGGCTATTCTCCCCATGTTAGGGATTGGTGGTATGCAACTGTACAAAGCTGAAACACCAGGGCCCGTTAAAGACGCCAAATTAACCCCACGCATCACGGCTACCGCAAAAGCGCTGTGGCAGGTCTATTTAGGTATAACCATCGCTTGCGCTGCGGCTTATTGGGCGGCCGGTATGACGCTCTTTGATGCCATAACGCATAGCTTTAGCACCGTTTCAATTGGCGGCTTTTCTACCCACGACGCTAACTTTGCTTTCTTCGATAGCTCGGTTTTAAACTATATTTGCATTGGTTTTATGTTTATAGCCGGCATCAACTTCTCGTTGCACTTTAGGGCAGCCCATTCACTCAATATAAAACTCTATACTAAAAATAGTGAGTTTAAGGCGTATGCATTTATCCTGCTGAGTCATCTGCTCATCATCCTCGCCACTCTTATTGCTTTTGGTACCTATTCGAACCTTTCTGATTCGATAGAACAAACCTTATTCCAGGTCATGTCTTTTGCAACAACCTCTGGTTTCACTACCGCGAACCATGCTAGCTGGCCAACTTTCGCCCCCGTTTTATTAATTTTCCTGAGTTTTTATGGTGGTTGCGCCGGCTCCACCTCTGGTGGAATGAAGGTCATTCGCATCCTAATCATGTTCAAGCAATTGGGCAAAGAAATAACCCACCTTATACATCCGCACGCCGATATGCCGGTTAAAATAGACCACCACGTCGTTCCTCGCCCAGTTCTCCAAGCTGTCTGGGGCTTCTTTTCGGCTTACATTTTATCCTTCGGCGTGCTGATGATTTTGATGATGGCAACGGGTTTAGATCAGTCCACCGCCTTTTCCGCCGTCGCCGCCACTCTCAACAACTTAGGCCCAGGATTAGGCGACGTTGGCAGTAATTTCGCCAGCGTACCCGACACTACCAAGTGGATCGCCTGCTTTGCAATGCTGCTCGGTCGACTGGAGATTTTTACCTTGCTAGTATTGTTCACACCCATCTTCTGGCGTGATTAGATGGATGCTTTACAAAAAAAATGGGACGCCATCTACCGACAACGAGAATCCAACTCTGCAGCTCCAGCTTTTGTATTATCAAACTATTCTTACCTGTTGCCAAAGAAGGGGCGTGCACTCGACCTCGCCTGTGGTTTAGGTGGGAACAGCTTTTTTCTTGCCAACCACGGACTTCAGGTTGATGCCTGGGATATTTCACCTGTTGCTATTGAATACATCAATAAAAACGCTTCAATTTCAAGTCTGATAAACGCTTCAACTGTTGATATCAGTAGCGCCCAACTGGAAAAAAATCACTATGACGTCATCGTCGTTTCGCGCTATTTAAATCGACGTATTGTTCCCCAGCTAATTGATGCATTACGATCTGGGGGGTTAATTTTTTACCAAACGTTCACCCTCGAAAAAGCCCAATTAGGCGGCCCAACTAACCCCGACTTTTTACTTAAAAAGAATGAACTGTTAGCTCTCTTTT
>JASJGO010000169.1:0-28883 GCA_033791505.1 Cycloclasticus sp. | reverse complement strand
ACTCGCCTTTAATAAATCGATCCGGTAAAAACATGTTTTTAACGGGGTCGTAGGCCTGAGTAATCGTTTTACGGTGAATATGTCCGTGTTCGTTAAGCCGATTGTAAATCAGTTCGGCGTAGGCGCGTGTTTCATCTGTGTGGGTGGAGTAAAAGTTATCAAAGCCGACGTTAAAGTCACTGAAATCAGCGTTGTGCTGCGTCCAGGTGTCTTCAATCAATTGCTCGGGTGTAATGCCTTCTTGCTGGGCTCTAAGCATAATGGGCGTGCCGTGGGCATCATCGGCACAGACGTAATGGCAAGTGTGCCCGCGTTGTTTCTGGAAACGCACCCAAATATCGGTTTGGATGTATTCGACCAGATGACCAATATGAATTGGACCATTGGCGTAGGGAAGCGCACTGGTAACGAGAATTTTACGTTGGGTGTCTGGCATAGGGTTAAAGAATATACAAAGCTAAAAGGAAAAGGAGGGTCTATTTGTAAAAAGAACAACTTGAAATTTATTATCGCACAAAACTAAATGCAAAGGCGTTACCGAATAAACGACTTGTTTGGAAAATGATGTGTTCAAAATAGATAAGAACATACTGTAAATAAAATGTTTGATAGTGGCGTATATATTTTGTAGTATTCTTACAACAGCTTGAGCCTATCTTAATTGAGTTGTAATAATTAAATAACTAAACAAAGGACTGAGAAGATGAAAACAATAGCTAATATAGTAGTAGCTGGAGCAATTCTGGCCGCTGGGGCAGCAAATTCTGCTGATTGGAATGGAGGGTATATTGGGGTTCACGTAGGCGAAGGAAAGAATGATACGAGTGGAATTTTTGACTCAGCGGGTAGTGAAGCTGACCTATCTACGCTGGATGGAAGAGATTTGGTATATGGGTTGCAAGCAGGGTACAACTTACAAAAGGGTCATATGGTGTATGGTATTGAAGTAAGTTATTCAGAGATGGATTTGGATGAAAAAACTCCCGTTGACGACGAAAATAACTGGCATAAGCTCAAAATGGACGAGTATTGGGGTATACGCGCTAAAGTAGGGCACTTAGTCAATAATGACAATACCTTGATTTATTTAACAGCTGGGTATGCTGAAATTGATTCTGAAATTCGAGTGGAATTACCAGAATCTCCGGGTAGTGGTGAAACAAATAAGAAAGGCTTTACCACAGATGCATGGACACTTGGTTTAGGTGTAGAGCATGCAGTCACTGAGGCGGTAAGCATTAAAGCAGAAGCTTTATGGATGGATTTAGACGAAAAGGTTAATTTAGACTTGTCGACTTTGGATGATGCGGATTCTGGTGATCATTTAAGTCTAGACGACATGTGGGTACTGCAAGTTGGAATAAATTACAATTTCTAAAGTAGATAGATTTGTTGATTAAAAGCCCTGCTTTAAGCAGGGCTTTTTTTGTTTAATGAGGTGGTAGCTAGGGGGCAGTGAAAGCAGTCGTTACTTGAAAATACAATGTTTACCGTAGTCGGTTAACTGATTAGTGCTCCAGTCCGCTTTAGGCATTTGCTGCATATTTTTACACCATTGCTCGCTACCAACCTCTGGCGAACAGGCGGTGACGGAAATAATAATAAAACTAAATATACCGGCTGAGATAACTCTTAGACTGGTTTGCATTGTTGAAGTCCTTATTAACTAGTTTAGGAATGAATTGGATAGTACTAAAATTCGTTTAAGTGTGTAAGCTTTTAACGATTAAAAACGTAAAAACAATCATCCACATAACGCACACTGGCGTAAAACCCGTTTTCTGTCAATTAATAAAAGATGGCTGGGCCTTAGTTAAGCAAAGCTTGCAAGAAACGTATAAAATGGCGCGTTTTAGTTAAGCTGTATTGGAGTGATGATGGGTGATTTGTCTGTAACCGACATAGAGAGTAAGTTAAAAGAGTTTATTGATCCTTTAACGGGGCAAAGTATTTTGACCGCTAAAGCGTTAAAAAACTTGACCTTGGTCAATGGCGAACTTGGGGTTGAGGTTGTTCTCGGTTATCCGGCGGCGGGCATCAAAGACCAGTTGACGACGGAGATCGCTGAACATTTGAAACAGCTTGACGGCGTTAAAAGCGTGGATGTCACCGTTTCCTGGATGGTTAAACCGCACGCCGTTCAAAAAGGCGTTAAGCCGATGAATGGCGTGAAAAACATGATTGCCGTAGCGTCTGGTAAAGGCGGCGTTGGTAAATCTACGACCTCGGTCAATTTGGCGTTGGCGTTACTCGCTGAAGGCGCGCGAGTCGGTATTCTCGATGCGGATATTTATGGGCCAAGCCAACCGACTATGTTGGGAATACAGGGTCGACCTAGTTCTCCCGACGGTAGAAGTATACAGCCTATGGAAGGCCACGGACTTCAAGTGATGTCGGTCGGCTTTTTAGTTGACGCAGATACGCCGATGATTTTACGCGGCCCGATGGTCACTCAGGCACTGGGACAGTTATTAAACGATACGAATTGGGATGACCTTGACTATCTGATTATTGATATGCCACCGGGTACGGGTGATATTCATTTAACCCTGGCGCAAACGGTGCCCGTTACCGGTTCGGTGATTGTAACGACACCACAGGATATTGCCTTGATCGACGCTAAAAAAGGCTTAAAGATGTTCGAGAAAGTGAATATTCCGGTATTGGGCTTGATTGAGAATATGAGCCTGCATATTTGTTCCAACTGCGGCCATGAAGAAGCAATTTTTGGCCAGGGCGGTGGTGAACTAATGGCGCAGGAATACGGTGTAGAGTTTTTGGGCGCCTTACCATTGGACCTATCTATTCGAATCAGTACCGATAGTGGCACGCCGACGGTTGCCGCGGATCCAGATAGCCAAATTTCAAGTATTTACAGGGGTATGGCTAGAAAGTTAGCGGCCACTTTATCCGTTAAAGCAAAAGACTTTAGCGGTAAAATTCCAAATATTGTCATTAAATAAACAGGATTAACGATGGGTATTAAGTCAGATGGTTGGATTCGCCGCATGGCGCAAGAGCACAATATGATCGAACCGTTTGAGGCGGGTCAGGTGCGTAATTCGGATGCTGGACGCGTTATTTCGTATGGCACGTCGAGTTATGGCTACGATATTCGCTGTTCGGATGAATTTAAAATCTTCACCAATATTAATTCTGCCATTGTTGATCCAAAAAACTTTGACTCTAATAGTTTTGTCGATATCAAATCGGACGTTTGTATTATTCCACCAAATTCATTCGCCCTGGCCAGAACGGTTGAGTATCTGAAAATACCGCGAGACGTATTGACGATTTGTTTAGGTAAGTCGACCTATGCGCGCTGCGGCATTATCGTCAATGTGACCCCGCTAGAGCCCGAATGGGAAGGACACGTTACCCTGGAATTTTCAAACACAACGCCGTTACCGGCAAAAATTTATGCCAACGAAGGCGTCGCGCAAATCTTGTTTTTAGGCGCCGATGAAATTTGTGAAACTTCGTACGGCGATCGCGGTGGAAAATATCAAGGGCAAACCGGCGTAACGCTTCCGAAGGCGTAATATTATTTGTCGAAGGTTACTTTTTCCAGGCGCATTTCAAACGTGCCGTAGCTCTTTTTACGCTTCAGTAGTATCGGTAAATTGTGTAATGACTTGGCGCACCAGTAGTAGGTAATCAGCGGCTTGTCGTCCTTTTTTCTAGCCAGTTTAGTGGTCTCGTATAGTCGTCCGTTTAGGCTGATTTTTTCACTACCCAGCCGAGTAAAAACGAAGTTTTTCAGCCGGCCACCGTCGGCAACCCAGTACTGTAAGGAGTGATCTGTTTCGACGTCTTGCATCAGCACGATCTGCATCAGCGCTTTATCGAGCACGCCATCTTTAATAGACAAATTCCAATCATGCCCTTTGGTTGAATTAGTCACCGTTGATTTTAGCCAGTCAAAGCGTAGGCTAATGTCTTTTTGCGAGTCGCCTAGTTCAGCGCTATATTGATATGTCAGTGGGCGTATACGCCCATTCGAGGTGTCAAACTCACTGATTTCGACCACGTCGTCGTCACGAATAAATGATAGTAAGCCACTGGTTTTTGTAGAAGAAGACAGTTGGTAGAGGCCGTTGTTTAGTTTTTTTACGGCTAGATCAACATGCCCTATTTCGATGTCATTATGGCTTAGGGTGTATTCTGCTTTAAACGTAGGTATTTTAAAGTCAGCAGCCAGGGCTGGCGTAAAAGCCAACATGAAATAAAAGCCAAAAGAATAATAAATGATTTTTTTGTTAAGTAAATTCATAGGCTTTGTTACATGTAATCCATTACCACTGGGCCGCGCATCTTTTTTCCGTCCATATAAATCTGATCATTGTCGAGCTTGATGCGCCCCTCAGCGAGCCAGCTAATAGCAGTCGGGTAAATAAGGTGTTCTTTAACTTTTACACGAAGCTCAAGGCTTTCAACGGTATCGCTGGGCAATACGGGCAGTCGTGCCTGTAATAAAATAGGACCGCTATCTAATTCAGTATTTACAAAGTGTACGCTGCTACCGTGCAAAGGTTCGCCATCATCCATGACCCGTTGATGGGTATGGGTACCTTTATACTTGGGTAGCAATGAAGGGTGAATATTTATCAGCTTACCGTAATAGTGATGTACAAAATCGTCACTCAGTATGCGCATAAAGCCGGCCAATACCACCAGGTCGGGCTGATAGTTATCGATCAGTTTTTTTAGATCCTGGTCAAAGGCTTCGCGAGAGGAGTAGTCCGAGTGCTCCAGCACGTGGGTTGGGATATTAGCTTCTTGTGCCCGTATCAAGCCTTGTACGTTGGGTTTGTTGCTAATAACTGCCGACAGTGTGGCCGGTAATTTGGCATCAATGATCGATTGCAGGGTGGTGCCAGAGCCAGACAGTAAAACGACGATACGGTAGTCAGTTTTCATTGTGTATTACTGGTAGTTAACCAGAGGTTCACCATCTGCGTGCGCGATATGACCGATAATAAAAGCAGACTCTCCACTATGTTTTAGTTGCTCCAGTACGGCGTCGACGCCATGGCTGGGAACGCACACAACCATGCCAATACCACAGTTAAACGTTTTCAGCATTTCGTCGTCAGTGATATTACCCTGTTGCTGCAACCAGTCGAAAACGGCGGGTTTAGGCCAGCTGCCTAGTGTCACATTCGCCACGGTGTTGTCAGGCAATACGCGCGGCAGGTTTTCTGTGATGCCGCCACCGGTAATATGAGCCAGTGCGTGGACGGAATGTTTAGCGATAAGGTCCAGTAAGGGCTTGACATAAATGCGAGTCGGTTCGAGTAAGGCTTGCGTTAGTGGTATGTCGCCCAGCATTTGGTCCAGATCAGCTTGCAATTCAATCACTTTTCTAATCAGTGAATAACCATTCGAATGTGCGCCAGATGATGCGAGGCCAATTAACACGTCACCGGGAGCCACTTTTGAACCATCAATAA
Organism: Cycloclasticus sp.; assembly: GCA_033791505.1. Taxonomy (GTDB): domain Bacteria; phylum Pseudomonadota; class Gammaproteobacteria; order Methylococcales; family Cycloclasticaceae; genus Cycloclasticus. The sequence continues at coordinate 23,430 of JASJGO010000169.1, read as the reverse complement.
CATGGTCTTTTTCAACGATGCCGACACTAAAACCGGCGAGGTCGTAATCACCGCCTTCATACATGCCAGGCATTTCGGCCGTCTCACCACCCACCAGGGCGGCCCCTGCCAGTTCGCAGCCTTTGCCGATGCCTGAAATAACAGCGGTTGCAACGTCAAGATCTAGTTTTCCCGTTGCATAGTAATCGAGAAAAAACAGAGGTTCTGCGCCCGTGACAATAATGTCATTGACGCACATCGCAACGAGATCAATGCCGATGGTGTCGTGCTGATTAAGCATCATGGCGAGCTTGAGTTTTGTACCTACGCCATCTGTGCCTGAAACGAGGATAGGTTTTTTGTAACGATCAAGTGGTAGCTCAAACAACGAACCGAAACCACCGAGTCCGGACATGACGCCGGGTCGTGTTGTACGTTTTGCTATCGGTTTTATGCGCTCGACGAGCTGAGCCCCGGCATCAATATCAACGCCAGCTGCTTTATAACTCAGGCTATTTTTGGAATCACTCAAGGGCTACTCTTTACAATTGAAAAAGTAGGATTATATCAGTTGAGTTAATTGTTGGCAGTATTAGGGCTAACTATATTATGCTATGACCTATGTTAATGAGGGTTATTTGAGCGTTACGATGCGTTATTTACTAAGTATTATCTTGTTTGTAGTCTCCGGGCCATCGCTAGCGGTTCAGATCAATGACTTATATAGCGCCACCGTCGCGGTAGATGACCAGTCGTTGCCAGCACGCAATACGGCGATTAACGTAGCGTTTAAAAAGGTGCTGCGAAAGGTGTCTGGAAGAGCGAGTGTATTGGCTAATACGTCAATATCAACGGCTTTATTAAACGTGGGCTCATATGTTGACCAGTTTCAGTATAAAAAAACCGCTGATGATCAGCCCAGCTATTGGTTAACCGTGAGTTTTCAGAAAGCGGCTTTAGATAAATTCATGCAGCAACATGAGATACCCGTCTGGGGTAGTAATCGACCAGATATTCTGGTGTGGCTTGCGGTGGATGCGGATAATTCACGGTACGTTCTTGACGCAGATTCAACGGATTTAGTGGCCTTGCTCAAAACAACAGCGGCTGAAACGGGCCTGGCCGTTACCGTGCCATTACTTGATTTAAAAGACCAGTCGACACTTGGGTTTGACGATGTTTGGCGCGGTCAGTCAGATAAAATTTGGCTGGCATCCCAACGGTATGATGCTAAGCAAGTGCTGTTTGGTCGGTTACAAAAAGAAACCGCTAATACCTGGCGCTTAAATTGGAACCTAATAAACGCTCAGGGTTCATACAGTGAGCCCAGCCAGCCAGCCAGTTTAGAAAACGTTTTGCAGCTAAGTTTAGTTAGCGTGTCAGAACGTTTGGCAAATATTTATGCGCCTCGTGGAGTCATAATAAAAAACCAGCTGATTGTTGAAATAAATGGCGTAAAGGATTTAGCTCAATTTGTTCGGGTAACAGAATACTTATCTTCGCTGGACAAGGTTGATCAGCTTGAATGGTTGCAAGTGGCGGGTTCTAAAATAGTACTCGAATTGGACGTATCAGGAGACGTGGATGTATTAAAAAGCATTATCGCCTTAAATACGGTGCTATTGCCGGACGCGCCACCAGCACAAACTATCAACGCGGCAGACGCAATAAACGAAGCTCCTCGCCAGTCGTTAGCTCAAACTTTCTATTACAAAGTAGATTAGATGACGCGGAAAGATATTCCCAACCTGATTAGCGTTTTAAGAATAATACTGGTCGTGCCCATCGTTTATTTTTTATTAAAGGGCGATTATTTGCTAGCGCTAGTGCTCTTTGTCGTAGCGGGAGTATCGGACGCCTTAGATGGCTTTTTGGCTAAAAGATTTAGCTGGACTAGCCGGCTGGGTTCATTGCTTGACCCTTTGGCGGACAAGTTTCTGCTGGTATCCTGTTTTCTAGTTTTTGTCTTTATCGGGCTGATGCCGACATGGCTGTTTGCGATGATTGTACTTCGCGACCTGATCGTCGCGTTTGGTGCGTTGCTGTATCACCTTAAAATTGAGAAATTTTGCGGTGAACCGCCCTTTTCCAGTAAGTTAAACACCACCTTTCAAATCGTTTATCTGGTCATGTTGATCGCGAGCCAGGGTATTATCGAGCTGCCGATGAGTTGGATGGTTGTTGTATTATATGCGGTGGCGGCTACAACGATGATCAGTGGGCTGGAATATATTTGGGTTTGGGGGCTGAAGGCCTGGAATGCTAGATTGAAGGAGCAAAATGCACAACAATAATAAATACGGCCTAATTTTTATAGCGTTTGTGGGCATTATCTATGTGCTTTCGCCTATTTTAACGCCCTTTCTTATCGCCGCATTACTGGCTTATTTGGGCGCTCCATTGGTCGCGCGGCTGGAGAAAATTAAGTGGCCGCGAACATTGGCGGTGGCGGTCGTTTTCGCGGTTATTTTTGTCGTACTGATAGCGGGGCTAGTGGTCTTACTGCCTCTAGTAGAACAACAAATAGCCAGCCTGATCGAAAAAGTGCCAGCGATAATAAACTGGATGAAAGTAACGGCTTTGCCGTGGTTGCAAGTTCGCCTCGCCGTTTTCGGTCAGATTGACGTCGACAAAGTACAGCAAGCCTTACAGGATAATTTAGGCGGCGCCGGCAGCGTGGCAATAAACGTTATCAGTTCTATAAGCTCATCGGGAATGGCATTTTTAGCGGGCCTTGCCAACGTAGTATTGATTCCGGTGGTGACGTTTTATTTGTTGCGAGACTGGGATGACCTCATCGTTAAAATCCATGACGCGTTTCCGCGTCGAATTGAAAAGCAGGCAAACGGTATCGCAAAAGAAGTGGATGTCGTCTTAGCGGCCTTTTTTAAAGGCCAAATTTTAGTGATGCTTTGTTTGGCTGTTATTTATTACGCGGGCTTGAGTGCGGTTGGCTTAGAGTTCGCTTTATTAATTGCCTTGACCGCTGGCCTTGTCAGTTTTGTGCCTTATCTTGGGCTGATCATCGGCGTTGTGTTGGCCTGTTTGGCATCAATTTTTCAACTTCACGACGGCAGTGGCATTCTGCCAATACTGGCCGTGTTTGCTATCGCGCAAGTGTTAGAAAGCGTATTGCTAACGCCAGTGTTGGTCGGGGATAAAATTGGCCTGCATCCCGTTGCGGTTATTTTTGCGGTAATGGCTGGTGGGCAATTGTTCGGCTTTACGGGCGTTTTGTTAGCGCTACCAGTAGCAGCTGTTCTGCTGGTCTTCTTTCGTCAGGCAAACGAACAGTATAAACGCAGCGATTTGTACAACGATCATTAAGCCTTGTCGTTTTATAATAAGATACAAAAAAGGCGCTAAAACAGCTAGCCGTTCAGTTAAAGTGTTGAATACTAGAGCCGCCTCTTACCACGCGTTCTTCTCCACCTATTTGATATTTGCGGGCAGTGTTGGTTACTTTTTAAGTGACGAACGCATTGTATCGATATGCAAAAACATAGGCGTTGGCTTTGAATCTATTTTTTCTTGGAGTGGGATAAACCCATGCTCTATATAGAAAGTATAAGCTCCATCATCCGCGTCAAGAAACAAACCATAAATACCTATTTGTTCTGCAGCACTTATTGTTTTCAGCATGACACTTTGCATAAGAAGTTTACCTAGCCCTCTATTTTTATAATCCTTATCAACACCTAGCATTACAAGTCGGGAACAAGGGATTCGAGAAGGCAAACTACCTTTAGATAATGCTTCCAACCCTAAAGCATCTATTCCAAATGAACTTAATGTATAGAAACCTATAAATCGATCATTGTTACTTGTATCAAGTAATACAAAGCATTGGCTTAAGTTTTGACGAACTTGTTTCTTAAGGCTACCTGCAATAAATTTATTGATTATTTTATTTTCACAATCAAATCGCTTCTGTTTAATGTAGGTTTTATCTGGATCGTAGCGCTCTAAAACAACATGATCATTATCGTTCAACCAAGCTCTCCATAGACATTAATTCTTTTAAGGCTTTCGTTGGGGTTGCTGGCTTGGACAGCGCCGCCATAAAATCAACTTGTTCTTGATGTTGTAAATTCAAAGATTGGTATTCAGAAAGAACGGATTTAGCACGCTTTTCAGCTGACGCTAATACAAATGCTGTTAAGTCTTGTCCTGCTAATGACGCAGCAATATTTAACATGTCCTTTAAGCTCTTAGTGGTTTTGATCTCCATACGAGCATCTTTTAAAGCTGAACTACTCATTTTTATCACCTAATTAATATATGTTGATGCGTGTACGTATAATAGACGCATGTTTCAGATTTATCAAGTGTACGGCTATAATACGTATAAAGATATTCTTTCGGCAATGTAGGCATGCATGTCACGTAATAAGCGCTAAAACTTTCATATATTAGATTTTTGCAAAATTTAAATGAACTTATGAAACGTTAGTGCCTTCAAGTTTTTTACTTTTTTGACCACCTTTTATGCTTAAAAAAATACCCCAAACTATTTCTACTTTGAGGTATTTTGACTTGAGGCTCTAAAGTTTCAATACTTTAACTGAACGGCTAGCTAAAACAGCGCCTTTTTTGTTATTACGCTTTGAGACTACAGATTTTTAGCGACAAAATCCCAGTTCACTAAGGCCCAGAATTTATCCAAGTAAGCAGGGCGAGCGTTACGACAATCGATGTAATATGCGTGCTCCCAAACGTCACAGGTCAACAGCGGTGTTTTACCTTCGGTCATTGGGTTGCCAGCGTTGCTTGTTTGAACGATTTCAAGTTTGCCGTCGGCATTTTTAGCTAACCAACACCAGCCTGCGCCAAACAGGTTGACAGACTTGTCGGTAAACTCAGCTTTAAACGCACCAACAGAGCCGAATGTATCGTTGATGGCGGCTAAAAGAGCGCCGTTAGGCTCCGTGCTATTAGGTGTTAAGCAGTTCCAGTAGAAGGTATGGTTCCAAATTTGTGCGCCATTATTGAAAATAGGGCCAGAAGATTTTTTGACGATCTCTTCGAGGCTGGCATTTTCAAACTCAGTACCCGGGATCAGGCCGTTAAGTTTTGTTACGTAAGTCGCGTGGTGTTTACCGTAATGAAATTCCAGCGTTTCTTTAGAAATATGTGGTTCTAATGCATCTATGGCGTAAGGAAGAGGGGGTAATTCATGTGTCATGATTATGTGCCTTTTGTTGAAGTGAAATGAACTAAATTGTTGGCCATCCACTGGATGGCCAATTTGTAATGCCAGGGTTTATTAAAGCTAGGTATTATAAAGCTTAAGGATAAAAAAAACCGAGGCTTGCCTCGGTTTTTTTATAGTGGTTGAGTTAGAACATGTTGCCGTGAGCAAATGCCGTCATCGATAACAACATAGGTACAGATAGTAGAACATTGGTTCTAGACGCCATAGCAGCGACTACTTTCGCTTTAGCAATTTCATCCGCCGAGGCTTCAACAATGCCTAATATTTTCTTTTGATTTGGCCAAATTAAGACCCAAACATTAAACAGCATAATCGTACCCAACCAGGCACCTAAACCAATAACAGGGCTGGCGAAGGTAAATGCATTCATAATGCCTACGCCGGTAGATTCAAGAGCGCTAACGCCAGTAAGCCAGGTAGCAGCAGCGGACATACGAAACCAAAGTAAGGCGCGAGGTGCGACATACTTGCCGATTGCAGCAGGACCAGGCCCGCCTTCATCACCTAAGGCTTCGGCCATTGCTGGAGTTTGAACAAAGTTAAAGTAGTAAAGAAGTCCGATCCATGTAATGCCTACGATCACGTGCAGCCATACCGTTACTTCAAGCAGGTTGAACCCGGTGCGTTCCCAACCAAACAATGCCACCAATATAGCTAAAACAAAGCCCGCGGCGATAGTTGCCTTGATGCTCGCCAACAGTTTTTTAATAATTCCCATTTTTATCCCCTCTGATAAGTCGATTTAATAGTACTACGGGCTATTATTCTTATTTTCTTAACAGCCCCTTTGTTTTCAACACGGTGCGTCAAAAAGTCAGGCGTTAAAGATAGTGCCGTTAGACTCAAAAATCAATACATTTAGCCATGTTAAAGTAAATGCTGCCAAAAAATAAAAAGGCTTTCTAATAAGGCGAGCAGACATTATTTTTCAGAATTGGCGGTATGTAAGTGGACGTCTCGTTGTGGGAAAGGGATGCTGATGCCTTCTTCGTCGAAACGAAGTTTTACCCGCTCATTGAGGTCAAAGTACACGGCCCAGTAATCCATTGAGTTTACCCAGGGGCGTACGGCAAAGTTGACGCTGCTATCGGCTAGCGCGTGAACAGCCACTAAGGGCGCTGGGTCTTTAAGAATGCGCTCATCTGTTTGCAGCATGTGTTCCAAAACGGCCTTCGCTTTTTTTAAGTCATCGTCGTAACCGATGCTAAAAATTAAGTCGATGCGACGAGTTGGTTTCGTTGTGTAATTGACGATATTGTTATTCATCAGCCCGGCATTCGGAATGATGATTGTTTTGTTATCACCGGTACGCATTACGGTGTTGAAAATATGAACCGCTTCGACGATTCCCATTACGCCCGCGCCTTCGATAAAATCGCCCTGTTTGAATGGGCGAAAAATAATCATTAAAACACCCGCCGCAAAGTTGGATAAGGAGCCCTGTAGCGCTAGCGCTACGGCCAAACCAGCGGCACCCACTATGGCAATAAAAGAGGTGGTTTGAATGCCCAATTGCCCCAATGCTGCCACGACAATAAATACCAGTAAGGCAACATAGATCATATTTGTACTAAAGGAGATCAATATTGGGTCGGACTTAGCCTTGAGCATTGCTTTTGTAACAGCGGACTTAACGGCGTTTGCAATCATCTTACCGATCAAGAAAATAGCTAAGGCGGCGAGTACTTTAAGCCCATAAATGCTTAATAAAGTTTGCAGCTGGTTAATGCTGTCTTCTGATAATAAATTTTCCATGTCTGTATTTATAGTGATTGATTAGGGAGTAAAAACTTTTTTCAATAGGTCGGTCGTTCTAGCGGCTGGGTTTTCTCGAATTAATTTTTCCTGTTCCGCGATTCTTAAGAATAAACCATCGATAGCTTTTTGTGCAACGAAACTATCCAGGTCAGGCGCCTGTGATGCGATTAAACCGCTAAACCCTCCGGCGCTTGAAATCAGTTGCTTATAACTAGCGGTTACGCCTGCGTTATCTGTAGCCTTTTTTACGGTAGGTAGAAACTTTTCCAATAATTGCGCAGAGCTATGTTCTTTAAAGTACTCAGTCGCGGCATTGTCCGGGCCTTTGATAATGGATGCTGCGTCATCAATGCTCATTTGCTGGATGGTGTTTGAAAAAATGGCGGCCGCCTCGGGTGCAGCTTTTTCCGCGGCTCTGTTTAAAGTGTTCTGAAAGCCGTCGACTAAACCGCCTTGCCCTATCATTTTTAACGACGAGGCTATCGGTTGTAAGGCAGTAGGAATGGGTACTTTTACATCGGCGTGATTTAAAAAGCCACCCTCAGTGCCGAGGTTTTTAATCGCCACGGCGGTGCCTTTTTCAAGCGCCTGTTTAAGCCCTGATACCATATCATCGTTAGAGATGCCGGTAGGGATCTGGCTGGTGCTGGGTAGCGTTAATTTAGTGGTGTCTATGTCTTTAATAAAATCAAGAAAGCCAGCGTGAGAGAGCGATGTAGCAAATAACAATATTGCTATGAGTGAGCGTTTTAACAAATGATGCATGATAGCCTCCGGTTTATATAATAGAAGTATCGTACTCAGACGTGCTGAACACAAGCTTAATACATGCGATTTTAAATATCGTTAGAAAGCGCGCTCTTCAGAAAAGGAATGGTTAATTTGCGCTGCGCAGCGAGGCTGGCTCGATCGAGCTTATTTAGCAAGCGCCATAGCGTTGGTAAGTCCCTTGGGAAACGGGTTATCAGATATTTGGCGACGTCCTGATTGAGCTCTAAGCCGAGTTTTTGCGCGCGCGTTTGTAGCGCGATAATGCAACCTTCGTCGCTGAGCGGCTTTAAGTCCAGAGGCAGTCCGCTATTGAAGCGGCTCTTTAAATCGTTAAGCGCGGCTTGCGAATGCTGGGGAGACGAACTTGAACCCACAATCAGGCGCCCGCCGGCTTGTCTGATCTGGTTAAATAAATCAAACAAGGCTTCTTCCCAGTCGGCCTTGCCATAAGCCAGCTCTACATCATCGATACAGATTAAATCGATGGTCTGCATACCCGCCAAAACTTGTGCCGGGAGCGCGATTAACTCTTTTAGAGGTAAGTAACTCGCCGTTTTAGAATGTTGTGCCTGATACTGGCAAGTGGCTTGTAACAAGTGTGTTTTACCGGTTCCGGTGTCACCCCAAAGAAAAATAAAAGGTTCCGCCGGGTTTTTTAAAGACTGAATAACCAGTTCATTGCCAGAGGCTATAAAACTATCAAAGTTAAAGTCTTCCTGTAACTTAAAAGGTAGCGGTATTTGATGTTGCATTAGGGCTTGTTTAAACGACGAATATATAAAGAGGCGCTAAAAAACACCGTTAAGCTGATGACGATTTCAATGATGCCTAATACCCTCGTCGGTGGACTGGCGAAGGCTTCCATCGTGCCGTGTATAAAATACAGCAGGCTTAAATAGGCGGCCCAATTAACGGGTTTATCCCGGCCGTGCAATACGCCCATCAACGGTAACAGCAGTGGAAGGACGCAAACAATAAGCACCAGCGCGATAGGAAAAGATTGAGGCGGGGAAAAAATCGTCACCCAGCCGGTAATAAAACCGATGAGACTAAGATAGCTCAGCAGTTGCAGCCAGTACGCCGCGTACTTTCCAGGTAATCTCATGCTGTCCCCAATTTTTTGGCTAGTGTTGCCACCCGCTTGCCCAGCGCGATACATAACCTGGCCTCATCGTCGTCAACTTTTCGTAAATTATCGACACCGGCCAGGTGGCTAGCGCCGTACGGCGTTCCGCCCGATCTGGTCTCCAGTAAGGTCGTTTCAGAGTAAGGCAGGCCAGCCAGTAACATGCCGTGGTGTAATAAGGGCAACATCATCGAGGTTAAGGTCGTTTCTTGTCCGCCGTGCAGGCTGCTGGTCGAGGTAAAAACGGCGGCGGGTTTACCAATAAGTGCACCCGACAGCCAGAGGTTAGTGGTTCCATCAAGAAAATACTTCAGCGGTGCGGCCATATTGCCAAAACGGGTGGGGCTGCCCATAACCAAGCCATCACAGTTTTTTAAGTCATCCAGGCTGGCGTACATGGCGCCGCTATCGGGTACGTCCTCTGCCGTCGCTTCACAAACGGTTGAAATAGCCGGGACCGTACGAATGACCGCTTCAACGCCAGCCACTTCTTCAACGCCGCGCGCAATAAGGCTGGCCATTTGTGCGGTAGCGCCGTGACGGCTATAAAATAGAACCAGTACGTTAATTGTCATTTATAAAATACCCAATACGCTTTCGGGTGGACGGCCAATCGCGGCTTTGCCGTTTGCCAGCACGATAGGGCGTTCAATTAAAATGGGATTTTCCAGCATAGCCGAAAGCAGTTGTTCGTTACTCAAACTCGTGTCGCTCAGGTTTAGCTCTTTATAAATGCTTTCACCCTTACGCATTAATTCGCGCGGGCTTAGCCCGAGTAGCGCTAAAACGGATTCCAGTTCCGCTTTAGTAGGTGCTGCTTTCAAGTATTCAATAATCTCAGGTTGTGCACCGTTTTCTTCAAGTAACTGAAGCGTTTGACGAGATTTGCTGCAACGGGGGTTATGATAAATTTTAATGCTCAATGACACGTCCTTACTTTAGATTTACGCAGATTATAATTTATCTAAACATTCACGACAGGGCTTTTTCTGCATTGCTTCGCTCATGATATGATGGCAGACACATCATTTAACAAGAATTTTAAGATGAAATTACCTGATTTTAACCAGGCCTCCGTACTGGTCGTTGGTGACCTGATGCTGGACAGGAACTGGCAAGGCGACACCTCGCGTATTTCACCCGAGGCACCGGTTCCCGTGGTACACGTGCGTGACGTTGAAGATCGACCAGGTGGCGCTGGTAATGTGGCGTTAAATATTGCCGCCTTAGAGTCGGCGGTTACTGTGTTGGGCTATACCGGTAGCGATGAGGCGGCGAATGCGTTACGAACGCTGCTGGAGCGAGCTCATGTAACGTGCCAGTTTAAACAATTGGCCGAGCAGCCAACGATTACTAAACTACGAATTCTGAGCCGCCATCAACAGTTGATTCGGCTCGATTTTGAAGATGGTTTTCACGACTTGCCGTTAGAAGCCTTGCTAAGTGACTTTACGCAAGCCTTAGCGCAGCACGATGTAGTGATTCTGTCGGATTACGGTAAAGGAACGTTGGCGTCAGTACAGCCACTTATTTTAGCGGCGAAGGCTGCGGGTAAAAAAGTGCTGGTAGACCCGAAAGGCGATGATTTTACGAAATATCGCGGCGCGACGTTGATTACGCCGAACTGGAATGAATTCCAGGCCGTGGTGGGTGAGTGCAAGACGGATGAAGACCTCGTTTCGCGTGGCCTGGCTCTAATAAAGGAGTTACAGCTCGAAGCGCTATTGGTGACGCGTGGCGAAAAAGGTATGACCTTATTGCAGTCGAACCAGGAGCCCGTTCATTTGCCGACCCAGGCGCGAGAAGTGTTTGATGTGACTGGTGCGGGCGACACGGTTATTTCGACCCTGGCGGCGAGCCTCGCGGCTGGCGCCAGTTTAACCGAAGCGACGGTTTTGGCTAATCAGGCCGCTGGTTTGGTCGTCGCCAAACTCGGCACGGCGACGGTGAACCAGCGAGAATTAAAAGCCACCTTGCATACGCTTGACGATATGCGTCGTGGTTTTGTTGATGCAGATGAGTTAGAGCTAGCCATTAACACGGCGCGCATTAACGGCGAAAAAATTGTGCTCACTAACGGTTGTTTTGATATTTTACACCCGGGGCACGTTCGTTATTTACAGCAGGCACGGGCGTTGGGCGATCGGCTGATTATTTTGATCAATGACGACGCTTCGGTTAGCCGCTTAAAAGGGCCTGAGCGTCCAATCAACACATTGGAAACACGAGCAGAAATGTTGTCTGCGTTAGCGTGTGTCGACTGGGTTTGTGCGTTTTCAGAAGACTCACCACGCGAGCATATTTGCCGAATTTTGCCCGACGTATTGGTTAAAGGGGGCGATTATCAACGCATTGAAGATATTGAAGGTCATGACTGCGTGGCAAAAGCGGGCGGGAACACCTATGTGCTCGATTACGTGGATGGCTGCTCAACCACTAATTTAATTAAAAATATACGCGACTCAGAGCGTGAAAGGTAAATAGATATGATGATAGTAACCGGCGGTGCGGGCTTTATCGGCAGCAATATATTGCAGGGCTTAAACGCGAGAGGTATCGACGATATTTTGGTGGTTGACGACTTAACAGATGGCACCAAGTTTAAAAATATGGTCGATGCGCGTATAGCCGACTATATGGATAAAGATGACTTCCTGGACAGTCTATTGGGCGGTGATTTTGAAGAGTCGTCGATAGAAGCCGTTTTCCATCAGGGCGCTTGTTCATCCACCACCGAGTGGGACGGCCAGTTTATGATGGAAAATAACTATGAATATTCAAAAACCTTATTGCATTTTTGTCAGGCCCATCAGATTCCGTTTATTTACGCCTCTAGTGCATCTGTATACGGCGGTGGTAGCGTGTTTAAGGAAGACCTGGCGAATGAAGCGCCACTGAATGTTTATGGCTACTCCAAGTTTTTATTTGACCAGTACGTACGCGCTCAAACACTAACTAGTCAGGTGGTCGGCTTACGCTACTTCAATGTATATGGCCCCAGAGAGCAACATAAAGGCAGTATGGCGAGTGTGGCTTTTCACCTGAATAATCAGTTGCTAGAAAAGGGAGAAATCAAACTCTTTGCCGGCTGTGATGGTTATGGAGATGGTGAGCAAGTGCGCGATTTTATTTACGTCGAAGACGTGGTGGAGGTCAATTTATGGTTTCTAGATCACCCAGAAGTGTCAGGTATATTCAATTGTGGCACGGGTAAAAGCCAGCCCTTTAACGACGTCGCTAACGCGGTGCTTGATTATCACCAAAAAGGTAGTTTAAGTTATATTCCATTCCCCGATCACCTGATTGGGCATTATCAAAGTTTCACCGAGGCTGATTTAACGGCTTTACGAACAGCTGGTTGTCAGCACGTGTTCAAAACAGTGGATGAGGGCGTAAAAGCTTACATGGCCTACCTTAACGCTAGCTAGCGTTCAAGCTATCATGCGTCTGGTTTATTCAACACTGCTGTACCTTTTATCGCCTTTTTTGCTGTTGCGATTACTGATTCGTGGCCGTAAAGCCCCGGCCTATTTGAATCGTTGGGGCGAGCGTTTTGGTTTTTACAAAAAACCTCAGCCAGAAGGTGTTATCTGGTTCCATACGGTATCGGTTGGTGAAGCGGAAGCGGCATTTCCACTGATTGATCGAGTGGCGGAACACTATCCAGAAACACCCATCTTAGTAACCACCACCACGCCGACCGGTTCAGCGCGGGTGAAGGCATTTTTAGGCCACAGGGTACACCACGTGTATTTACCCTACGATACGCCAGGCGCTATGAGCCGGTTTTATCGCCGCTTTAAACCCCAAATAGCTATTATTCTTGAAACAGAAATCTGGCCCAATATGCTCCATCAAGCCAGACGTAGAGGCGTACCGTCGCTAATCGTTAACGCCCGCTTATCCGTAAAATCAGCCAGAGGATATGCTCGGTTTGGTGGGTTTATATCAAACGTACTTGCTGATATTACTCACGTATGCGCACAAACACGGGCTAGTGCAGATCGTTTTGTCAGCCTCGGTCTGGATGCAAGAAACATCAGTGTGCCGGGTAATATTAAATTTGATATGGAAATACCGCCGCATTTTCACGAACAAGCAGAAGTAATTCGGCGAGACTGGTTTCAGCAGAGACCTAGCTGGATAGCGGCCAGTACGCATGATGGCGAAGATGAAAAAGTATTGACGGCGTTTGCAGTGATTAAAAAGCAATTACCAAATACCTTGTTAGTGTTGGTACCGAGACACCCCGAGCGCTTTACTGAGGTCGCAAAGTTATGCGAAAAAAAGGGTTTTACGGTGACCCGGCGTAGCGAACAAAAATCCGCGCGCGTCAATAATGATATTTTTTTGCTAGATACACTAGGCGAACTCAAACTGTATTACGCAACGGTAGATATTGCCTTTGTCGGTGGCAGTTTAGTACCGACGGGAGGGCATAATATGCTTGAGCCAGCGGCGTTATCGGTGCCGGTTTTATTCGGCCCGCACGTGCATAACTTCACCGAAATAAGTGCAAGACTGTTGTCAAAACGGGCGGCGATACGCGTGAGCGACGAAAAGGCGCTTGCACTGGAAGTTATTCACTTGTTGCAACGATCGGAAAAGAGGGACCAAATGGGTTCGGCAGGGCGTTCATTTGTCGAACAAAATAGAGGCGCGGTGAGCCAGATAGCGGAACGCATTATTGGGGTTATAAATGGAACTAGCTAATCAGCGTTTTAAAGTACTGGCGTCGGGCATTTTTTGTTTGATACTGACTTTGGGCATCGCCCGTTTCGCCTATACCTCGATGATCCCCATTATGTTTGAACAGGTGGGGTTAACGAAGGTATTGGCGGGCTGGTTAGCGACCATTAATTATATGGGTTATATGCTTGGAGCCTTAACAGCGACCCTGGTCGGCAACCTGATCATTAAAGATAGAATTTATCGCCTTGGTTTGGTGCTTGCCGTTATTACAACGTTGATGATGGGCTTGTCTGATAACCCGTATATCTGGGGGCTGTCTCGCTTTATGGCAGGGCTTAGCGCGGCAGCGGGTTTATTGATAGGTGCGGGCTTAATGCTGAACTGGTTGATCAGGCATAACCAACGAAGTGAAATGGGCATCCATTTTAGCGGCGTAGGGTTGGGGATTGCTTTGGTGGCCATTTTAATCGGCGGGACGAGTCATTTGAGCTGGTCAGAACAATGGGTGTTACTGGCTATAGCCGGTGCCGTATTAGCCATTCCCGCCTGGCGTTGGTTGCCAGCACCTGATACCAGTGGGGTAACGCAAACAGGAGAAACCCTAAAAGATTATCCGCCGAGTAAACGTTTTTTATGGTTGATGATGTTCGTGTATTTTTGTGGCGGTTTTGGTTTTGTTATCAGCGCAACGTATATCGTGGCTATCGTTGAAAGTCAGGAGGCGCTTCGGGGGCAAGGTGAAATAGCCTTTCTTATTTTAGGTTTAGCGGCTGCGCCAGCGTGTATTATTTGGGATTTAATTTCCAGAAAGACGGGTATCCTCAATGCCTTGTTGCTGGCCTATCTATTACATTCGGTCGGTATTATTCTCCCCGCTTTGGACAACAGCTTATTGTTTGCCCTACTCAGCGCAGGGCTGTACGGACTGACCTTCGTCGGCATCGTCAGTATCGTGTTGACCATGGCAGGGCGCTTTTATCCAACCAGGCCAGCAAAGTTAATGGGTACTTTGACCATGAGTTATGGCGTACCTCAAATTATAGCCCCCACAATAGCCGGTTATTTAGCCGCGGCAACGGGCCACTACAATGGCGCTTTATATATGGCGAGTGGCTTTATTCTATTAGGCGCGGTCGCTATTGTGGCGATAAAAAAATGGTCGGCTGAAGATATACGCCTGTTATCGAATTAGTGTTTTAACCATAGGTTAACCTTTTCCAGGTCATCACGCGATAAGGAGCCATTCGTTCCTTTGAGCGTCAGGACATTCAAAATATAATTCTTTTTTGCTTCTATGAGCTGCAGTTTTGCGCGCGATAAATTGCTCTGTGCGTCGAGTACGTCGACTATCGTGCGGGTTCCAACTTCCAGACCGACTTCACTGGCGTCTAATGAACTTTGATTAGAAACGATGGCTTTTTCAAGCGCTTTAATGCGCTGCAAGCTGGTGGTAACACCCCTGAATGAATCGCGTGTTTCACGCAAGGTGGTGCGCTGTAATGACTGTAGAAGGTCTAACGACTTTTTATGATTAAAAGCGGCTTGCCTCGTTAAGGAAAGCGTTTTGCCACCAACAAACAATGGCATCGTTAACTCCAGCCCCAGCTTGTCAGATTCATTTCTAAAGCCGGTGCCAAAGCTACCGCCGCCTGTTTCGTTGTAGTTATGTGAGGCAACGAGGTCCACTTGTGGATAGTGTCCAGATCGGTTGGCGTCGATTTCTTTTTTGGCGATGGCGACGTCAAGTTTTGCCATTACGATGGATAGGTTGTGTTGCGAAGCTAAAGACTCCCATTCCTGGATATCATTAGGCTCAGGCGAAGAGAGAGGAAATTTTTCTGCTAAAGGCAGCAATACGATGTCATCCGCTTGAATGATTTCTCTAAGCGCCTCTTGTTGTGAATAAAGGCTGTCTTTCGCGGCAATTTGGCTGGCGATTGATATGTCATGCCGCGCCTGGGCGTCGTGTACATCAGTAATGGCAATCAGCCCGACTTCAAAACGTTGATTGGCCTGTTCTAATTGCCTGGAGAAGGCTTTCGCATCGTCATTCGCAAGTGTCAGGCTGACCTCGGCTTCAAGCGTATTCAAATAGCGTTCTGTCAGGCGAAGAATGAGCGTTTGTTCGGCCAGGAGGTATTCAGTTTCGGCTTTTGATACAATTTTAGCGGCTTGCTTATAACGCACAAAGCTTGCCCAATCAACTAACGGTTGTCTTAGGGAGATAGAAAAACCTTCATCACGAAACTGGCCAGTGCCTTTCCCACTACCAGAAAAACTACTTTCACTTTCCTGACGAACGTCGGCGGTTGACGCCGAGGCATTAAGAGAAGGTAGTAGCTCGGCTAAGGCCTGAGGAGTCGCCTCTTTAGACGCTAATAGTTGATTGTGGGCGGCGTGAATGTCGGCATCGTGCTCAATCGCGAGTTGATATGCTCTTAACAAATCAATGGGTTGTGATAAAGCCAGTGCCGGAATCAGTGCAGCAATAAGTGATAAAAAAGCTTTATTTAAGGTCTTCATAATGGTGTTTGGTAGATGGTTTAGTTCTTACTTTAGCATGTACTTATGATCATTGGCAGGCGTTCTTAAGGTGAAGGTAACCGGGCCATCATTACAAAGCGTTAGTTGCATATCTGCGCCAAATTTACCACATGCCACCGTAGGGTGGAGCTGCTTCGCGTATTGCACGGCAAATTCAAATAACGGTTCAGCCAAATCAGGAGGCGCTGAAGAAGTAAAGCTGGGTCGAGTTCCCTTGTTGGTATCTGCCGCCAGGGTAAATTGTGGAATGAGTAATAATCCGCCGCTTACGTCGCGTAAGCTGAGATTCATTTTGTCGTTCGCATCGGTAAAAATTCGATAATTTAAAACGCGTTCGATCAGTTTTTTCGCCTCAGCTTCACCATCTTTTTTTTCGATCGCCAGCAAGGCCACGATACCGTGTTTAATGTCGCCAATGACGAAACTACCTACCACTACATTGGCGTGAGTAACGCGCTGAATAACCGTTAACATTTTGCTGACCCTAAGGCATGTTGAAATAGGGCGCGGTAGCTATCGCTTATCAGCGGTAATGAGAATGCGGCGTTAGCAGGGCTTGGGTTAGGCGTTACGAATACGGATGAATTGAGTAAGCGCCAGGGCTGTAGCCCCCACTCAATGACAGAGCCTTTTTGCGGGCTGTATTGCAGGTATTTTTGACAGGTCAATTTGCCGTTAAACCAAATGACGGCGGGTTTTAATTCCGTAATCAGATCCAGTAAGCGCGCGCTGCCAGCGCGATAATCGGCGGCGTTTAAGTCCTTGCAACCCGCGGTCGGTCTTTTTACCAAATCGGTAAAGCCAATGTGGTACTGACGCTGTAAATGCTGACAGCTCGCAAGGCTGGGTTCCAGGGTCTCGGTAAACATTCCACAGGCGTTCAGCGCTGACCAAAAACGATTCCTCGGGTTGGCGAAGTAAAAGCCCGCTTTTGCAGAGGGGATAGATGGGTTAAGGCCGACGGATAAAACCGTCAGATGATCATCTAGCAAGTCAGGCAGGGTATTCATTCACTGGGTTTAGTAGATTGGCATCGTGTTGTCTACGTCGCGCGCCCAGGCGTTAACACCACC
Organism: Cycloclasticus sp.; assembly: GCA_033791505.1. Lineage (GTDB taxonomy): Bacteria > Pseudomonadota > Gammaproteobacteria > Methylococcales > Cycloclasticaceae > Cycloclasticus. Next base: position 6,272 of record JASJGO010000169.1, on the reverse strand, counting down.
GGTTAAATTAATCACGTCGCTAAACCCCTGTTGTAATAAAAACTGCGCGACTTGTTGGCTGCGCATACCGTGGTGGCAAATGGTAACAATGGTCGCGTCTTTGGCTAAGTCGTCTAAACGGCCAGGAATGCTTTGCATGGGCATCAGTTGGCTGCCGACGATATGGCAGTACTCAAACTCGTGTGGCTCTCTAACGTCTAAAAGGAATAGGTTGTTATCGGGCTGTGCAAGCAGGCTGTTCAGTTGTGAGGGAGAAATAGTTTGCATGGGGATTACGGTTAGCTTATTTGAAATTTATTATAACAGGCTGTGCTAAAATCAACGCCCTACCAATAGTTAATTTCACGTGTTAAAAGAGGCCGTTATGAGTGCAATCCCCGAAGAATTTAAGAAAAAAACCGAAGCGATGGAAGCGGCGGCTATTCAGCCGTTACCAAATTCAGAGAAGGTGTACATCAAAGGTTCGCGTGATGATATTAATGTGCCGATGCGTAAAATTAAACTCGCCGATACGACCACTAGTACGGACGTGGAAAAAAATCCGGACGTGTACGTATATGATTGTTCAGGCGTGTATACCGATCCAACGGCGGATATTAATTTACGCCAGGGCCTGCCAGGCGTACGCACACCCTGGATTGAAGATAGAAACGATACCGAATTTTTAGACGGCCCCAGTTCGAAATTTGGTCAGCTAAGACAAAGTGACCCAGCGCTAGCGAGCATGCGATTCGAGCATATACACTCGCCAAGGCGCGCGAAAGCGGGCGCTAATGTCAGCCAGATGCACTACGCGAAAAAAGGTATTATTACACCCGAAATGGAATATATCGCGATTCGCGAAAATATGAAGCGTTCTGATATCAACGCGGAACAGCATCCCGGAGAATCCTTCGGAGCGAGTATTCCAGAAGAAATTACCGCCGAATTTGTGCGCGAAGAAATAGCGCGTGGCAGGGCGATTATTCCGGCGAATATTAATCACCCCGAGCTGGAACCGATGATTATTGGGCGTAACTTTCTGGTCAAGATTAATGGCAATTTAGGTAATTCAGCCGTTACTTCTTCGATTGAAGAGGAGGTAGACAAAATGGTTTGGGGCATTCGTTGGGGTGCCGATACGATTATGGATTTATCTACCGGCAAAAATATTCACGAAACGCGCGAATGGATTTTGCGTAACTCGCCAGTGCCCATTGGTACCGTGCCCATTTATCAGGCACTGGAAAAAGTGAACGGTAAGGCAGAAAACCTTACCTGGGAAATTTACCGCGATACCCTGATCGAACAGGCCGAGCAGGGCGTGGATTATTTTACGATTCATGCGGGCGTATTGCTGGAATATGTGCCGCTCACCGCAAAACGCGTGACCGGGATCGTATCTCGCGGCGGTTCAATTATGGCGAAATGGTGTTTAGCGCACCATAAAGAAAATTTCCTCTATACGCACTTTGAAGATATTTGCGAAATTATGAAAGCCTACGATGTATCGTTCTCACTCGGTGATGGTTTGCGCCCAGGTTGTTTGGCCGATGCCAATGACGAGGCGCAATTTGGTGAGCTAGAAACCCTGGGTGAACTGACCAAAATTGCCTGGAAACACGATGTGCAAACGATGATCGAAGGGCCGGGTCACGTGCCGATGCATTTGATCAAAGCGAATATGGAGAAGCAACTGGAGTGTTGTGACGAAGCGCCGTTTTATACACTGGGCCCATTGACCACCGATATTGCACCGGGTTACGACCATATTACCTCTGGCATTGGTGCGGCGATGATCGGCTGGTTCGGTTGCGCGATGCTTTGTTACGTCACGCCAAAAGAACACCTGGGTTTGCCGAATAAAGAAGACGTACGCGTGGGTATCATCACCTACAAAATTGCGGCACACGCGGCCGATTTAGCGAAAGGTCACCCCGGCGCGCAAATCCGCGATAACGCGTTATCAAAAGCGCGTTTCGAATTCCGCTGGGAAGATCAGTTCAATTTGGGTCTCGACCCAGACCGTGCGCGCGAATACCACGATGAAACCCTACCAAAAGACTCCGCCAAAGTAGCGCATTTTTGCTCCATGTGTGGGCCGCACTTTTGCTCAATGAAAATCAGCCAGGACGTACGAGACTACGCCGCTAAAAAAGGTATAGAAGTAAACGATGCATTGGCAGAAGGCATGGCTGAAAAAGCGAATGAATTTAAAGATAAAGGCGCTGAGTTATATAAAAAGATTTAAGTGTTGATTGAGAAGGCGCTGTTATCTTTTCGAATAAAATAGACGATACAAAAGGGGTTGAGCCGTTTGCTATGTACTTTTCTTTTTCAGCTAAGTTCTTTGCAGTTAGTTTTCTCGCTTTAATGAACGTGCTCATCGGGCGGCGCTAAAATTTCTGGTTCTTCCGCTAACTTTTCAAGCTCGTTGCTGAGCAGTGAAAAATCAGTCCAATGACTGGTGTTAGCTTCGGGAATCCAGCGCGCACGTAAATAACCAAATCGATCAATCATAAACTCAATGTGTTCTAAAGGACTACTTATGCTGAAATCACGCTTATTCATTGTGCTGCGGCGAAACAGTGAGTAGGTGTTAACAATAGGTACGGTTTGTTCGGTCGCGAGAACAAAGGGGTAGTTGGGTTTTATGCCTTTTACTTCGTTGTTTGGATTTATAATTTCAACAGCAATAATTTCCGTATTAGTTGCTGCAATTTTTTTGTAGTTTTTCTTAAGTGCGTCTAAGCGACTTTTTCCTTTAGGCCATGAGAAGAGCACCAGTAAAACAGCTTTATCTTCTCTAAAATCTTTTAGGTTGCCGCTTGTCGTGTGGGTGGCGTAATAAAAATCGGGCGCAGCTAAAAAAGGCTTAAGGGGTTCAATGTAGGTGTATAAAGACAGGCCAGTGTAGCTTATCGTTTGCGCGCTTAGATAATTGATTAGCTCCCATGTTTCGTCTTCATCTAAAGGTGGAATGGCTGAATGGAAGGTATCTTTAAAGCGCTCTTGGGTCAACGACCAATACATATCGCCAGCGGTAGCGCCGGCTGTATGCATCTGATTTAAGTCCATTAACATCACATCTAGCGTATCTGAAAGGATGCCATCGCCTTTACCTTCAACACCGTGACAATCTGCGCAGCGGCTGCTAAAAATATCAGCTCCATTGCGTATGGAAATAGCATCGTAAGGAACCGTTGAAGTGCGATATGTGTCTGGGTAAGCCGTAATCGCAAGTGGTTGGACTGCAACGACAGCGCCTGCTAGTGACAAGCAAATGCCCGTTATAAACGCTAATTTTTTATCGGATTTGAAACGAAGAAAATAGGTCGTTAGTCCTATGGCTAAGGCCATTAGAATAAAACCGAGAAAGACTTGTGTTTGAACAGATGATGACGCTTCCCACGTGGCCTCTAACGAAAGACGAAAGTTAAAGGGCCACAAACTGATTTCTTCGTGCGCAGCGGGCGTGGTGTTTTTTATAGCATTGGCGACGCCCAATAATATAAAACCAATGGAGGATTCAAGTAATACCCATTTCGAGATGGCCAGATTAACGATTGAGGTGGGCTTGTTCGTATTATGTTGTGGCAAAAAGTGTCGGCGGATGATGCCGGCAATGGACAGCATTATGATGAAGAGTAACACTTTGACCAGTAAATACTCGCCATAGGGTGTTGCGAACAATTCACCCCATCGGCTAATTTGTAGGTAGCCTATTAACGTACCGCTTAGCAGGATGAGCCCGACCATCGTACTGGCCAGAACCGAGAAGCGCGTTAATAATAGGGCAACGTGTTTAGGCTCAGGAGCGTTAGCGTGCTGCTTGTTTGAGTCGTGCATTATAAAAAGTAACGCGGGTAAAGCGCCTAACCAACTACCTGCTGCCAGTAAATGTATCCCGTGCCCCAGTAAACCAGGCCACGCAGGTTCTAGGCCTGCTGCGTGGCCTTTGAACACGCCAGTAAACAAAAGAATAGAGCTAAGGGTGATGGCCCACATTAAGAACGGTCGGCTACCGATTTTTTGGATTAACTTGTTTTTGTTATACAAGCTAAGGAGTAGTAGGGTGGCCAAGCCCTCTTGGGCAGCCCAAACGGCGCCAAACCGTGTTGAGAAAAGTACCGGTTTGATTGATTTAAGACTTAAAGCAGCAGCGGCATCGTCGGCTAATGAAATGGCTTGTAAGAAAGGTAAAAATAGCCCTGAAATCAGCAGAATCACCACCATAATAACAGTGGTTTTTAACAGTTTTTGCTGGAAGGGCGTTGGTAACTTGCCAGCGGATAGTCGAGCAATCACTAAGGTGCCGAGGATAAGAAGACTGGTTGTTGAATGCAACCAGTCTATTGCAAAACCAACGTATTGCATCAATCAGCGAGTGGCGCTTCCTTTTTAATGCGAAATTTATAGGTTGATTTAACCACGTGGCCATCTAGCGATAAAACTTTATAGGAGACCGTGTATTTATCAGGTGCTAGGTGAGGCAAGGCCAAAATAAGCCGTTTGTTATTTTTTGAGTCAACGACTGCGGTTTTATTGGTCACCGAATTGCCACTACTATTCGTAACAACAATAGTTGAATAGGCAGGCTCTAGTTGCTGATTAAATAATATGGCTATGAATTCGGGTGAGCGACTAACGACTGAACGTGGTGCAGGGTCGGAACTTACGGACTTAGCATGAGAAAAAGCGGCTGATGATAAAAACAAAAGAGTGGTGAGGGTGTACAGTTTTACAAACAAGTGTTTTGTCATAATTAGGTATCTGATTTTTAAAATATAAATAACGAATATGGTCCATGATAGTCGATACGATTATTACAATCCAGCGCGGTAGAGTTGTTAAATAGGTAGTTAGATAAATGCATATAACGAATCGAATGATGTTAATTCATGTGCCAGAATTGGCTAATCTTTAATGTTAGTATTGAAGTTTTTATGATAAAAAATATCATTATTATTGCGCTACTTATCAGTGTTTCAGTTGGTGGGTACATGGCAATCAATACTATAGATGGCCTTGTAGGGACTATAACTGCTCTCACCATCAAACATAAAAAACAATTGCTTAAAACAAAGGTTAAAGAGCGAGGGAAAAGACTTTTGGCAGCCATCCCGGTAGTGGGTATTGTGGCTATTGGTTGGTTTGAAAAGCAAGAGTACGAGGAGTGGAAGGAAGATAATCCTGACGGTACCTTTGACGACTACTCAAATGAAGTAATTAATGCTAGATCTGAAGCGGCAGATGAAGCAGTTGCTAGTTATTGCAAAGATATTGGTGATTATTGCGACAACCTAAAAACAGGGTTGTAGGAATAGTGCTTAATTAGTAATTAAGGGCAGTTATTAGCCCGTCTTGTACCCATGTTTGTAAATAACCGGTAGCTTTTAGATGGGTTTCTTGTTCATTAAAATAGCTCAAAAGTTCTTCGCAAATGGCCGGGAAAGGGATGCCTACAACGGCTAAACTAAGAGCAGATGCTTCTGTATCTGATACAGGCCGATAGCGGCTCACAAGTTCGTTATCTCTCCAGATCAACCAAAAACTTGGCTGCTTTAACGCTTCAGTAGTAGGCGGGATTTGTTGTTTAGCCAGTGCTTTCCATATAGTAAAGCTATTCTGTGAGAGAGATGAGCTGTAGTGAGGCTTGAAAATCAAAATTCAGTGTTCCCCATGCTTCTGGTTTTAGAGACGCCAGGTCTTCAACGCTGACTATTGAGCTATCTTTTGCATCAAAACTATCGGTAAAAGCGGATTCTATAGTGGCTATTTCAGTCAAAATAGGGAGCTGATTATAAGGTTCTTCGTCGCGCAGTAACGTGGCCATCGAGGTACCGAAATGCCGCAGGTTGATTTGTTTTGAAGGATATTTTTGTATATACAACTCCAGTAATGAGTCAAACTGCTCATCGCCTAAATAGGCGTGAAGTTTTTTGTAGTCGGTTTCCATGGCTTCTTTCAATCGGGCTTTGTAGGCATAGGCATAAATATTAAGTCGATCTTCAGCCGAGTAAGTTGCGGTGGATTGAATTTGTTGGGCAATGTCAGATTGTTCACTCAAAAGGTAGTACCTATGCCTCAAGAGACTATCAGCTGCTTCTTAAAGATAAAGGCATGCTGTGTAACATGAGTCGTAAGGGTGAGTGTTTAGATAATGCGGTAGCGGAGAGCTTCTTTGGTACGTTAAAAACAGAATGGGCAGATCATCACGATTACAAGACAAAGCAACAAGCTAAACAAAGCTTATTTGAATATATTGAGGTATTCTACAATCGACAACGAAG
>JASJGO010000168.1:0-23761 GCA_033791505.1 Cycloclasticus sp. | reverse complement strand
AGATTTGTGCATATTCATCGGTAGTATCGCGACTTGAAAAGGCGCTAAAGCCTCCGGCCATATAATCCCTTTATCATCGTGGTGTTGCTCAATGGCCGCCGCGATCACCCGAGATACGCCGATACCATAGCAACCCATGGTCAGGGTTTGGTTCTTTCCATTTTCGTCTAATACCGTGGCATTCATCGCTGCACTGTATTTAGTACCGAGTTGAAAAATATGACCGACTTCTATGCCGCGGGCGATGGTTAATGTGCCTATGCCGTCCGGACTCGGGTCACCCTCGACAACTTGTCGAATATCTTCAATGCGTTGCGGTTCGACTAAGTCTCGGCCCCAATTAACGCCGCTAAAGTGGTGGTCATTTTCATTGGCGCCGCAAACAAAATTAGCGAGCTGTGCAGCGCTGCGATCTGCAATTAACGGAATGGTAAGTCCGATAGGGCCTAGGTAGCCAGCGTCGCAACCGGCGGTCTGTCTAATTTGCTCTTCGCTGGCCATCGTTAACGGGCTTAAAACACCGTCCAGTTTTTCAGCTTTAATTTCGTTAAGCATGTGGTCGCCACGAAGCAATAGCGCGACAACGTTGTCGTTATCGCCTTTAACCAACAGGGTTTTCAGGCATTGCGAGGCGTCGATAGTTAAAAAGCTGCTGACTTCTTCGATGCTACGTTTTTGGTTCGTTAGGATTTTCTCTATAGCTTGAGAGGGGGCGGCTCGTTCAGTACTCGGCGCCAGTGCTTCGGCCTTTTCTACGTTGGCTGCGTACTGGCTGTCGGTTGAAAAAGCGATGGCATCTTCACCGGAATCTGCCAACACATGAAACTCGTGCGAGGCATTGCCGCCAATAGATCCCGTGTCGGCAAGCACCGGCCTAAAATTAAGGCCGAGGGTGCTGAAAATGTTGTTATACGCCTGAAACATGCCCTCATACGTTTGTTGTAAGGATTCGTCGCTAAGGTGAAACGAGTAGGCGTCTTTCATTAAAAATTCGCGCGCTCGCATAACACCGAAGCGGGGGCGAATTTCATCACGAAATTTCGTTTGTATTTGGTAATAATTGATCGGTAATTGCTTGTAGCTTTTTATTTCATTGCGCGCCAGTTCGGTGACAATTTCTTCATGCGTTGGGCCTAAACAAAATTCACGTCCATGGCGATCATGGAGTCGGGCTAACTCGGGGCCATATTGTTCCCACCGACCTGATTCCTGCCAAAGTTCGGCGGGTTGCACTACCGGCATAGATACTTCAAGTGCGCCAGCCTTGTTCATTTCATCGCGTACAACCGCTTGCACTTTGTGTAGCACTCGAACGCCTAAGGGTAGCCAGTTATATAGGCCAGAGGCTACTTTACGGATAAGACCCGCTCGAATCATCAATTGATGACTAGCGATTTCGGCGTCCGAAGGGGTTTCTTTAACGGTATTAAGGGGGAATTGGCTGGTGCGCATAATGAGTTAGCGGGTGCTTAAATAAATTAAATGGAAGCAGCTATTCTACGATGAAAAGCGTAGCTGACCTAGTGGATTACGTTGATAGGACGGAGTTTCTATGCAGCTAATTCTTTCCAGCGCTTCAGTTTCCTATCGAGAGTGCGCCTGGAAATTCCCAATGTCAGCGCAGCTTTGGATTTGTTGCCATTGCTTTCATCAATGGCGTGCAGAATAAATTTTTTCTCGTGAGTTGCTAGGCGTTTATCCAGATTAGAAGAAGTAGTCGCATTCTGAATGGGTAGCTTTTCGTGCAAGGGTAGGTTCAATAATAATGAGCGTTCAATATGATTTCTCAATTCACGAATATTCCCTGGCCAGGGATACGCCATTAATGCCTGAAGTGAATGTGCGCTGAGGGTTGGTATGGGCAAGTCGTGCTCTTCACATAGTTGCGTGATAAAACTTTTAGACAGACCGGCAATATCGTCGGGGCGGTCACGAAGGCTCGGCGCAGTAAAAGGAATGACACTCAAGCGATAAAACAAATCGGCCCTGAACTTTCCTTCTTTGACGAGTTTTTTTAAATGATGATTGGTCGCTGCAATAATTCGCACGGATGTTTTTTGTTCTACGTCTGAGCCAACGGGTCGAATGACTTTGTCCTCGAGGAGATGCAATAATTTGGGTTGAAGGTCGGGGGCTAATTCGCCAATTTCATCAAGAAATAAGGTGCCGTTTTTAGCGCTGGCAACCAGACCAGCTCTTGCTTCCTTTGCACCAGTAAACGCCCCTTTGGTATGACCAAACAGTTCGGTTTCCAATAAATTTTGGCTAAAGGTAGCGCAATTAATCGAAACAAACCGTCCTTTGCGTTCGCTGACTTCGTGAATTCGTCTAGCGAGCAGGCTTTTACCCGTACCGGTTTCTCCTTCAAGCAGAATAGGCGTGTTTTTTGTTGCAACGCTATCAACCGCACTCAGTAGTTTTACGACCTGAGGATTTTCACCAAAATAAAGATGGCGGTCACGGATTACTTTACGATCTGTTGCTGATTTCATGTCGGCGATGGTTGCGGGTCATATTGTCTTTTTGAAAGACGTATTTTGGGACAAAATGTCGCAAAAGTCCATGGCGCATTTAACCGCCTAAACTCCTGATGTCTAAAAACAATCAATAAATCAAGCGGTTTTACTTTTGGGTCTCTACTGGCACTGATTTTGCTTTTGCTTTGCTAGAGCCGCGTTACGCGGGATGTTTAATCAATAAAAATAAAGGAAATTGAATGAAGTTTAAAAAAATAGCACTGGCTGTAGCAATTACTGCAAGCTTTTCGACGCAAGTATATGCGGGCTCAGAATTATCAACTCTTTTAATGCTGTTACACGAAAACGGTACGATCTCGACGAAACAGTATCAACGTGTGCTTGCAGAAGCGCAGGCAACAGAGCTAAAAACCAGTGCTGAAAAAGAAGAAATTCAGAGCAAGCTGGACAAGGCAACTAACGTAGAAGTTAATCTTGAAAAAGGCGGTATTGCGGTTCAAACACGCGATGGCGATTTTACCGCTAAAGTGGGCGGTCGGATGCAGTTAGACTCTGCCTGGTATGGTGAAGATGGCAATTCGGCAGGTAGCGCCCTGGGCGATGGTACCGAGTTGCGTCGTGCTCGTTTTTATTTAAAAGGTACTGTGTATAAAGACTGGTTTTATAAATTTGAATACGACTTTGCAGGTACTGGAGATACAAAGAAAGGCATCACAGATATTTGGCTAGGTTATAACGGCTTTGATTTAGAAGGGCTGAGCGTAAAAGTGGGTCACTTTAGAGACCCATTTATGCTGCAAGACGCTGTTAGTGATAACGATACACAATTCACTGAAAGAGCATCTATTGACGCGTTTACAGCGGGTCGCCATATTGGAGTAATGGGGAGCTTAGACCGTAAGCATTGGACGGCTGCGCTGGGTCTTTTCGGTGACAGCGCCAGTACAGCAGGTGGTGCATCGGATGAAGGTTGGGGTACGGCAGGTCGAGTGACCTGGATGCCAGTTAATGAGGATGGCTCATTGATTCATTTGGGTTTAGCGGCCGATTACCGCAGTACGCGCGGCAAGAACGTTCAATTTAAACAGCAGCCTGAAACTCATGTGACCGGTGTAAATTTTGTTGATACGGGGTCACTAGTGGACGTAGATGAGTATTTAACGCTGGGTGCTGAGTTGGCTGTCGTTAAAGACCGTTTTTCTGCGCAAGCCGAATATGTACGCACAGACCTTAATCGTGAAATGGGTAGTGATTTAAGTTTCGACGGTTGGTATGCACAGGCAGGCTGGTTTTTAACAAACGATAGCCGTCCGTACTCTCACAAAGGCGCTAAGTTTAAAGGAGTTAAGCCCAACGGTATTGTCGGTAAAGGTGGTATTGGTGCCTGGGAACTAGCACTTCGTTTTAGCACCATTGATTTAACCGATGAAGATATCGTTGGTGGCGAAATGGACAATATGACGTTGGGGCTAAACTGGTTCCCAACCCCAGGTCTTCGTCTTTCTGCTAACTACATAAAAATGCTGGAAATGGAAAGAGCAGGGAATATTCATGATGACGAAGAGGCGGATATTATGCAGCTTCGCGCTCAATGGGCGTTTTAATTTAGTTTGAACTAATAAGGGCGCTGATAAACGCGCCCTTATGTTATACAACGAAATCAATAAGGAAATAATATGAAAAAGTTTATTAACACGATGGCAGGATTCGGGCTTAGCGCCTTATTAATGATAGCGGCTAATAATGCTTGGGCGTCGGAGGTACTTAGAATGTCGACCACTACCAGTACAGAAAACTCAGGCTTATTAGCGGTGTTAAATCCTGTTTTTGAGGAAAAATACGATATTAAGCTTGAAACGATAGCGGTCGGTACGGGTAAGGCCCTGGCAATGGGTGGGCAGGGGGACGTCGACGTTGTGTTCGTTCATGCACCGGCGGCCGAGTTGAAGTACGTCGAATCGGGTGATTTTATTGATCGCGCTGCGGTCATGCATAATGACTTTGTGATAGTTGGTTCGAGCAGTGATCCAGCGGCTCTGGCCTCAGCCAAAACGGCTGCAGAAGCACTGCGAAAAATTTCTCAAACTCAGTCATCTTTTATTTCCAGGGGTGACGACTCTGGTACGCATAAGAAAGAAAAAAATCTTTGGACAGCCGCGGGTATTAAGCCTTCTGGCGAATGGTATGCCGAGGCGGGTCAGGGAATGGGCGCGGTGTTAACTATTGCGAACGAAAAACAGGCGTATGCATTAACCGATCGTGCAACGCAAATTGCATTTGCTAATAAGTTATCGTTGAAAGTAGTGTTTGAAGGTGATGATGACTTGTTTAACCCGTATCACGTGATGGCGGTTAACCCTGCAAAACATCCAGGCGTTAGATACGACCTGGCGACGAAATACATTGAATTTGTGATCAGTGAACAAGGGCAGGCGATCATTAAAGGTTTTAAGAAAGGCGGTCAGCAATTATTTTACCCGGACGTTAAATAATTCAAATCGTAAAAACACCTTCTAGTGGCCTAGAAGGTGTTTTTTTATGCATATTATTTATTTTGAACGCGACCAAACGGCGGCCAGCAATGAGCCGGTTAAATTATGCCATAACGAAAATAGCGCGCCGGGTAGGGCCGCTGCTGGGGCGAAATACTTAACAGCCAAGGCGACGGCTAAGCCCGAGTTTTGCATGCCAACTTCAATCGCCAGGGTTTTACATGTACGTTTATCTAAACCCAGAACGCGAGGCAGCCAATAACCGACCAATAAGCCAGAAGCATTGTGTAAGGCTACTGCGCTTATCAGTATAAGGCCAATCGAACCGAGGCGAGGCTCGTTAAGCGCCACAATAATAGCGATAATCAGCACGATAGAGAAAACCGAAATTAGAGGAAAGATGTGCTTAACGGACTGCAGATATTTGTCGAATAGTTGATTGATGATCAGGCCGGCTGCGACCGGTAAAATGATAATTTTAAGTATATCCAGCAGCATTTTCATCGCCGGTACGTCGATCTGTTTGCCCAGGTATAAAAGGCTCAGCAGAGGCGTTGCCACCACCGCTAGCAGGGTGGAAAAGGTGGTGATGGTAATAGATAGGGCGACATTGCCCTTAGCTAAGTAGCAGATGACATTAGAGGCGGTGCCACCGGGACTGGCACCGACCAGAATCATGCCGGTTACGAGCATTAAGGGTAAATGTAGCCAGGACGAGATGGCCCAGGCAAAAAACGGCATGCATAAAAACTGCAGCGCGAGACCCAATAAAATAGGTCGGGGTGATTTAATAATGGCTATAAAATCATCGCTTTTCAGGCTGATGCCCATGCCGAACATGACCAGGCCGAGCAAAAAAAACAAACCGGGTTTAAGGGGGGTAAATAAGCCTGGTTCGAGGTAGGCAAAAACCGACAGTAAAATGGCCCATACGGGAAAAAGCCTGGTTAGGGTGTTTATCACGGTCCAGTCTTTTTTAAGCCGATTGTCGGCTGGTGTCCTTATTTAGGAAATCTTTAAGATAATGCCCCGTGTGCGACTGTTCATTCTGAGCGACTGTTTCAGGGTCGCCTTCGGCGATAACGTGACCGCCACCGTCGCCGCCTTCAGGGCCAATATCAATAATCCAGTCAGCGGTTTTTATTACGTCCAGATTATGTTCAATAACAACCAGCGTGTTGCCGTGATCGCGTAGCTTATGTAATACGCCCAGTAGCTGTTGAATATCAGCGAAGTGCAGGCCGGTGGTTGGTTCGTCCAGAATATAGAGAGTTTTTCCTGTGTCGCGTTTAGATAATTCACGAGATAATTTAACCCGCTGAGCTTCACCGCCAGATAGCGTCACGGCGTTTTGACCGAGGGTAATATAACCCAGGCCGACTTCAATTAGCGTATGCAGTTTCCTGGATATCACGGGAATGGCGTCAAAAAATGGAGCGGCGACTTCAACCGTCATGGAAAGAATTTCGTGAATTGTTTTGCCCTTGTAACGTATTTCTAAGGTTTCACGATTATAACGTTGGCCTTTGCAGTTATCGCACTTAACGTATACGTCAGCGAGGAAATGCATTTCTACCTTGATAACGCCGTCGCCTTTGCATGCTTCACAACGGCCGCCTTTTACGTTAAAGCTGAATCTGCCTGGCGTGTAGCCTCGCGAGCGTGCTTCGGGCGTGGCGGCAAATAATTCACGAATGGGGGTGAATAAACCGGTGTAGGTGGCCGGGTTAGAGCGTGGGGTGCGGCCAATAGGGCTCTGGTCGATATCAACCACTTTGTCTAAGTGCTGCAGACCGTCTACGCCGTTGTTAGCGGCGATGGGTAAGGACGACTTATTCAGTGTTTTAGCAACAACGGGGTACAGCGTTTCATTAATAAGGGTTGATTTGCCCGAGCCAGAAACACCCGTAACACAGGTCATTAAGCCAAGCGGAATATCAACAGTAACGTTTTTTAAGTTGTTGGCGCTGGCGTTATTAATGCGCAATGTCTTGTTCGGATCTACTTGATGACGGGTAGTAGGTACGGCAATAGCTTGTCGCCCCGACAGGTAGTCACCGGTGGTGGAATTCGGGTTATCTATAATATCCTGCGGTGTACCTTGAGCAATGATTTGTCCGCCATGAATACCGGCGTGCGGTCCGATATCTACGACGTGGTCTGCGGCTAGAATCGCGTCTTCATCGTGTTCAACAACGATAACCGTATTGCCAATATCGCGCAGATGGAAAAGGGTATTGATCAGGCGCTGATTGTCACGTTGATGCAGGCCGATAGAAGGTTCGTCCAGTACGTACATAACCCCAACCAGTCCTGCGCCAATTTGGCTGGCGAGTCGGATTCGTTGCGCCTCGCCACCGGATAGCGTGTCCGCACTTCTATCGAGTGACAGGTAATCCAGGCCCACATTAATCAGGAACTCGAGCCGTGCTTTGATTTCCTTAATGATCTTTTTAGCAATTTCTCCGCGCTGGCCGCTGAGCTTTAAAGTAGAAAATAGTGCGCTTGTTTTGCGAATAGAAAGGCCAGTAATTTCTGGCAAGGTGTGAGTATCGATGAATACGTGCCTGGCGGCCTGGTTAAGCCGTTGTCCATGGCAGGCAGTGCAGGTTCGGCTGGATAAATATTTAGCCAGTTCATCGCGCACGGTATTGGAGTCTGTTTCTCGATAACGGCGTTCCATGCTGTTAATAATCCCTTCGAAAGGGTGCGTGCGTTTGCTCGATTCGCCGCGACTATTTAGCGTCGTAAAGTTAATTTCATCGTCACCACTACCAAATAAAATAATCTGCTGAAGAGCGTCGGGGTAGGAATTAAACGGTTCTTCTGGGTCAAATTGATAGTGTTTGGACAGCGACATAACCATTTGATAGTAATACAGGTTGCGCTTGTCCCAGCCGCGAATAGCGCCGCCTGCGAGGCTAATCTCTGGACTATGTATAACCTGGCTCTGATCGATATATTGCTGAATGCCAAGCCCATCGCAGCTTGAGCAGGCGCCTTTTGGGCTGTTGAAAGAAAAGCTTCGAGGTTCAAGTTCGCTGATGCTATAGCCGCAGGTTGGGCAGGCAAACCGTGAAGAAAATAGAACTTCCTCGTTATCATCTATGCTGCTGATAATGGCGATACCGTCGGTTAACTTCAATGTGGTTTCGAAAGACTCGGCGAGCCTGACAGAGAGCTCGTCGTTGATTTTGAAGCGGTCGACCACGACTTCAATGGTGTGTTTCTTTTTAAGTTCTAAGGTGGGCGCATCGTCCAGTTCAACCACTTCGCCATCGATACGCGCGCGAATAAAGCCCTGGTTGCGCAAGTCGTTTAATACATTAAAGTGCTCGCCCTTGCGTTCCTGTACAACTGGGGCCAGCAGCATCCAGCGTTTAGTTGGATCCAGTGCGAGTACGGAGTCGACCATCTGAGTAATGGTCTGAGCTTCAAGCGAGGTGCCGTGATCGGGGCAGCGTGGAATACCCGTTCGAGCAAATAACAGCCGCAGGTAATCGTAAATTTCGGTAATAGTCCCCACTGTAGAGCGTGGGTTATGCGAGGTGGATTTTTGTTCGATAGAAATGGCTGGGGATAAGCCCTCGATATGGTCAACATCGGGTTTTTCCATCACCGATAAAAACTGTCGAGCGTAAGCCGATAGCGATTCGACATAGCGCCGCTGGCCCTCAGCGTAGATCGTATCGAAGGCTAAGGAAGATTTGCCCGAGCCGGATAAACCAGTGATAACAATGAGTTTATCTCGAGGTAGGTCAAGGTCTATGTCTTTTAAGTTGTGCGTACGCGCACCGCGTATTTGAATGGTATCCATCTTGCTATCTAATTTATCCGCCAAACCTGTTAATATACCCGCCTTTCCACAGGCTAGGCAAAGTAATTATGGCTAATTCCTCAAGCCAACCATCGACCATGAGCGAACAAGAGAAACGGGCGAGCATAGGCCTGGCCGGTATCTTTTCGATGCGCATGCTGGGTTTATTTATGATTTTGCCCGTTATGTCGCTCTATGCAGGGGATTTAAAGGGCGTCACACCGTTGTTACTGGGTCTGGCCATTAGTGTGTACGGCTTAACGCAAGCACTGTTGCAAATTCCTTTTGGCCTGATGTCGGATCGATTTGGGCGTAAAAAAATTATCACTCTGGGTTTATTGTTATTCGTCGCCGGCAGCATTGTGGCGGCGCTATCCACTACGATATACGGCATTATTTTAGGTCGAGCCCTACAGGGTAGTGGCGCGGTAGCGGCGGCCGTTATGGCCCTGGCGGCAGATTTAACGCTGGAACAAAATCGAACTAAAATCATGGCGACCATCGGCATTAGCATCGGCATTTCTTTTGGCATAGCGATGGTGATTGGTCCCTTATTGGCATCGGTTGTTGGACTGCAGGGTGTTTTTTGGTTTACAGCGGTACTAG
Source organism: Cycloclasticus sp. (assembly GCA_033791505.1). Taxonomy (GTDB): domain Bacteria; phylum Pseudomonadota; class Gammaproteobacteria; order Methylococcales; family Cycloclasticaceae; genus Cycloclasticus. The sequence goes on along the minus strand of JASJGO010000168.1, from coordinate 14,369 downwards.
CGATCATAGGCATTATCATCTTGCATAAAGTAGTGCCCCAGCCCGCCAGCCTATCTGTGCATAAAGACGCCGAACCCATTCCAGCTTTAATCGGGAAGGTGTTGAAAGATAGGCAGTTGTTACGGCTTGATATCGGCATTTTTTGTTTACATTTGGTGATGACGGCGATGTTTGTCGTGTTGCCTATTGTGTTGCGCGGTAAGCTGGGCATCGCAGCAGAAGATCACTGGATGGTGTATTTGCCGGTTTTGGCCTTATCGGTTCTCGCCATGGTGCCGTTTATTATTCTCGCTGAAAAAAAACGTAAGATGAAAGCCGTTTTTGTAGGCGCCGTTTTGACCTTGTCGATGGCTTGCCTTGGCCTGTATCAATTGAGTGGAAATTTATGGGGAATGCTCGCGGCGTTATTTATTTTCTTTACCGCGTTTAATCTATTAGAAGCAACGCTGCCCTCGTTGATTTCTAAAATAGCCTTTGCCGGCGGTAAAGGAACGGCGATGGGCGTTTATTCGAGTTCGCAATTTTTTGGTGCTTTTTGCGGCGGTATAGCGGGTGGGTTAATCTGGAGTGCTTACGGTTTATCAGAGGTGTTCTTATTCTGCGCGGTTATTTTATTGCTCTGGTTTGTGGTGGCGTTAAGCATGAAGCCGCCTCGGCATACGAGCAGCTTATTAAAACATTTAGATGTTCAAACAGCTGCGCAAGCGAAGGAAATAACTGATAAGCTATTAGCCGTAAAAGGCGTTCTTGATGTAGGTATTTCAGTCGATGATTCAACGGCTTACTTAAAAGTAGATAATGAGCTGCTCGACCATCAAGCACTAGACGCCATTGTTTCTTAATATAAAACTGCCCAGGTAAAGGGCATAGAAAATCGGAGTATGACATGGCAAGTAGAGGCGTAAATAAAGTAATTTTAGTGGGCAATTTGGGTAAAGACCCAGAAGTTCGTTATATGCCCAATGGCGGAGCGGTTGCAAGTATCACGGTGGCTACATCGGAAAGCTGGAAAGACAAATCTACTGGACAACCAGTAGAGAAAACCGAATGGCATAACGTCGTGTTTTATAGGAAATTGGCTGAAATTGTTGGTCAATACCTGAAAAAGGGCTCAAAAGTTTATATTGAAGGGTCGCTAAAAACGTCTAAATGGCAAGATAAGGAAACGGGCGCGGATAGATACAAAACAGAAATTGTCGCCAACGAAATGCAAATGTTAGATAGCCGAGGCGGCGGTTCTGCAGAATTTTCACCAAAAAGTTCAAATGACAATTTTTCATCTGCTCCAGCGCAACCAACCGCTGCAATGGATGATTTTGATGATGATATTCCGTTTTAGGAGTTACCTTTTTTAGTTTTGTATAAATAAAAGCCTCGAGTATTGGTTCTACAATATTTCGGGGCTTTTATTGTTATAAGTCGCCAGTATCTAATACCGATTGACCATCGGTTTTGTTGCGTGTTAAAGTCCTCCCTTCTTTTTCAACGAAGTTTAAGTTTAGATTAACCATGCATTTAGGTGAGCTTGAAAAATTAGTATTGAAGTACTTTTGGCAGGTAAAAGTTGCCGACGTCAAACAGGTGTACGCGCATTTTGAAAAAAGTCGCGGCGGAACGCTTAATACGATTCAAAGTACACTTGACCGGCTTTTTAAGAAAGGACTTTTAAAACGCGACAAAGAGGGGCACGCTTACCAATATCGAGCGGCTAAACAGCGTAAGGATTTTATTGGTGAATTGATTAAAGACGTGGCGAATGATTTTACCGCTGGGGACGAAGATAGTATTTTGGCTGCTTTTGTTTCGTTGTCGTCTGAGTTGAATGATGGTCAATTAGAACAGCTTGAGAGTCTGATTAAAAGCTACCGCTCGACGATACCATTGGATGATAAAGCATGATATTAGGCAGTGCGGCGATCCTATTTAATGTGCTGTCTATCATGACAATTAGTGTGTTAATGGTGATGGCCGCATGGATTCTTTTTTTAAAGTTAAAGCCGAAGGGTTTTAACCAGTATTCGTTGTCATCACAACGTCAACTACTTTGGCTCGTCGTATTATCGCCCTGGTGTGTGGGCCTGCTGTCTGCGGCAGTGGTGATATTCCCAGGAAGCCAATATTTTCCATTTCCACCGGCTTATGAGTTGCTTCATTGGCATCACGTAGAAGAGTTTTCTTTTAAGAACTGGCATGGCTTATCTATAATGCTCGCCATTTTTAGTATTTTCCTCGTGTTTGGTCGAAAAATTTACCACTTAAGCTTGGGTAAACGGCAATTAAAATTGCTTTATGCCTTCGCGGACCAAGATGATAATGGGGTTTACCAATTGGATGCTGACGCTGCAACAGCGTTTACCGCGGGTTATTTCAAGCCGCGTTTCTTCATCACTTCAACGCTACGTCAACAGTTGAGCAATGAAGAGTACGCGGTTGTTCGGTTGCATGAAAATGAACATATCAGGTGCTTCGATCCGCTAAAAAAAGCTTGCTATCAACTTTTAGCAGCCTTTTACCCCCGGAGTATTGCTCGGCAGCTGAATAGTTCGATGGCGCTTGTTATGGAATTAGGTGCTGATTCAGCGGTGTCCCGAATTATTACGGATAAATCATTCATTGCCCTCACCATGATAAAAGTAAGGCGACTCGCGGACAGGTCTCTAGACAGCTGTTTGAGTAATAATGTGCTGTGTCACTACGGCGTGGATGCCATAGAAGCGCGTATTAACTACTTATTAACGAAACAAGACAATAAGATATTCCCTTTCTACACGATAATTTTTACCGCAACGTTAATGATGATGTCTTGCGCTTTTTTTGCCGACTTCTTTCATCACTTCATCGAGTACACGCTTTCTCATTAAGGATTTTTTATGCCATTAAGAAATAATATTTTTACACCCTTAGAACCGACTATGAATCGGTTTTTAACCAGGGTAGCAAAACGAAGTTTTCTGCTAGGAATGATCCTAACGATTAATTTTCCGTTTCTGGTATTAGCGGAAGGTGAAGCCCAGTCCAGAGCATTGACGTTATCTGAAGCGGTCACGAAAACCTTGAACAACAATCCTGAATTGCAAGTTTTCCAGTATCAGCTAGAAGCCCAACAAGGCCGAGTGATGCAAGCGGAGCTATCACCGAAGCCGGAGGTGAGCTTGATGGTGGAAGATGCTCTTGGCAGCGGTGATTTAAATGGGTTTGATAATGCGCAAACGACATTGAGCGTAAGTTGGGTATTGGAGCAGGCTCTAAAAGAAAAACGAACGGCTGTTGCCGTTCTTGGTCAGGGCCTGATCGAAAGTGAGAAAACAATAAGGCAACTCGATAGCGCAGCAAGAACGGCGAGTTATTTTCTGCAAGCACTGGCTCACCAGGAGCGCGCGCTTATCGCCAGCAGAGCGATTCATTTGGCTGAAACAACGGTAAAAGAAACCAGTCGGCGAGTAAAAGCTGGAAATACTTCTCTCGCGGAGTTATATCGTGCCGAGGCAGAGCTAGCTAAACGAAAACTTGTGCTGGAAGATTTGTCGCACGAACTTAATACGTCATTACGCCAGCTAGCCGCACAGTGGGGCAGTACTGCGCCGGATTTCGACTCGGTGAGCGGTTCACTGACCAGGCACGCTGATATTATTAGTTTTGCTGCGTTAAAAAGCCTGATCAACAACAACCCTGCACTAACAAAGTACTTATCGATTGAACGGGTAAAAGAGGCGGAGTTAAAGCTCGCAGAGGAACAGCGGGATCCTAAATGGACATTTAATACCGGTGTTCGTCGTTATGAGGGTAGCGGTGATTATGGTGTTGTCGCAGGAATATCTATTCCCTTCGGTGGACGCAATCGTAATCAAGGGCGTATCGCTGAGGTAAGAGCGGAACTTTCGCAACACCAGTCTGAAGCCGATGCGCTTCGTATACGTATCGAAACCTCACTATTCAGCGTTTATCAGCAACTGGAACACAGTAAACACGTAGCTCAAGCACTGAATGCAGAGATTATTCCGCGATTAGAGAAAGCCTTAGCCGAAACCCGCCGTGTTTATAACGCAGGAAAATATAGCTACCTTGAATGGAGAGCCGTACAAAATGAATTGCTAGATGCGCAATCCGCATTGTTAGACGCCAGTTTGGCGGCCCACCTAAATAAAATTGAAATAGAGCGTCTAACCGGCGCACAAATAACCACATCTTTTAAAGAGTAATATTATGAATAATAAGCTACATAAAATGATCATTTCGTTGATTGCCTGCACGTTTATAGCGTACAGCACATCTGTATTTTCTATCGATAGTTCAACTGCTGAAGAACAGGTGGAGGAAGTAGAAAAGGGTTCGCACGGAGGCCGTTTATTAAAAGATGATGACTTTATTCTTGAGCTGTCCATTTTTGAAACCGGTGTACCACCGGAGTTTCGAGTTTGGATCACGGATAAAAACCAGCCACTACAACCCGCTGAAGTAAACTTAAAGGTCACACTAACGCGCCTTGGTGGTGTTAAAGATGAGATTAACTTTATCGCGCAAAGTGATTTTCTGCGTGGCGATAGCGTTATATACGAACCACATTCATTTGTCGTTACCATCGATGCGCAATACAAGGGGCAGTCGCACCAATGGCAATATGATAATTTCGAAGGCCGTACGACGATTGATGATGCGGTAGCTGATGCGTTAGCCATTGAAACATCCTTTGCCGGTCCGGCCCTACTGAAAGAAACCATTTCCGTGTATGGCAAGCTAACGGCTGCGCCTGAATCGGTGCGCAATATAAGGGCTCGTTTTGCCGGTAGCATTAAGAAGGTACACGTGGCGTTGGGGCAATCGGTTAAAAAAGGCGACGCGTTAATCGATATCGAAAGTAATGAAAGCCTTAAAACGTATACGATTTTTGCCCCTATCGACGGCGTTATTCAAGCACGCAACGCCAATGCAGGTGAACAAAGCAATGGCGACATTTTGTTATCGTTGGTTAACACGCGTGTGTTGACGAGTGAATTAGCCGTTTTCCCCAGTGATATCCAGCGCGTTGCTCTCGGAGCTAAAGCCTGGCTGTCAATTAAGGGAATTGAAGGGTCCGTTTTAGCAACCGTAAAGCAAATTGATGGCGCGTTGCAGCCCAATCAGTCAGTGATAGTCAGGGCCCAAGTGGATAATCAGCAGGGCCTGTTGTTGGCGGGGGCTTTTTTAAGTGCTGACATTGAAGTGGCTGAACACCAGGTTCCGTTGGCGGTTAGGCGGTCAGGCTTGCAGGCCTTTAGAGACTTTACCGTTGTATTTGCAAAAATCGGCAATGAATACGAGGTGCGAATGCTGGAGTTGGGGCGTGTCGCAGGCCAGTGGGTTGAGGTCCTGGGCGGTTTGGAACCGGGCACAGAGTACGTATCTGAGAATAGTTACATCATCAAAGCCGATATTGAAAAGTCCGGCGCTTCACACGACCACTAAGGAACGACATGCTTGAGTATATTATACGTTCGTCCATCCAGCGCCGATTTCTAGTTCTTGCGGTGGTAGCAGCTCTTTGCGCCCTGGGTGCCTGGAATTTCACCAAACTGCCCATCGATGCGGTACCCGATATAACCAATACTCAGGTGGTGATTAATACAGAGGCGGCGGGTTATACGCCACTTGAAGTTGAACAGCGGGTGAGCTATCCAGTAGAAAATGCAATGGCTGGCTTACCTAACCTGGAACATACCCGGTCGGTGTCTCGTTATGGTTTGTCACAAGTGACGGTTATTTTTAAGGATGGCACGGATATCTACTTTGCCAGGCAACTGGTTAATGAACGGCTAAGTGCCGCCAAAAGCGATTTGCCCGCACTGCTGGAACCTGAGTTAGGACCTATTGCGACAGGTTTGGGTGAAATATTTATGTTTACCGTCGATGCGGAGCCGGAGGCGCTCAATGCTGACGGTTCTGCCATTACACCGACCAATTTGAGGACGGTTCACGACTGGGTTATCAGGCCTCAGTTACTACGCGTACCGGGCGTCGTAGAAGTTAATCCAATTGGCGGCTTTAAGCGAGAAATATTGGTGGCCTTAGAGCCTGCTAATTTATTAGCTTACGGCATTACGCAGGGTGACATAGTTACTGCGATTGAGTCGAATAATGAGAACCGCGGCGTAGGCTTTATTGAACACAATGGTTCGCAGTGGCTGATGCGAATACCCGGGCAAATAGAAGAGCTCGCGACATTGGGCGATATTTCGGTGTCCGAGGTGAATGGGCTGGTCGTGCGATTAAAGGATGTAGCCAACATTAGCGAAGGGAAAGAGCTACGTTCGGGTGCGGCGACTCAAAATGGCCGCGAAGTGGTGATGAGTACGGTCTTTATGTTGATTGGCGAAAATAGTCGTACCGTTGCCAAAGCTGTTGCGGAAAAACTAGAAGAAATCAAAACGAGTTTACCTGAAGGAGTTACCGTAACGGCAGTTTACGATCGTACCAGTCTGGTAGATAAAACATTGCAAACAGTGCAAAATAATTTATTCGAAGGCGCTTTGCTGGTGATCGTTATCCTGTTCCTGTTTTTGGGCAATATCAGAGCCGCATTACTGACCGCAGCGGTTATTCCGATCGCCATGCTGATGACGATTACCGGAATGGTGCAAGCCAAAGTCAGTGCAAATTTAATGAGTATGGGTGCGTTGGATTTCGGTTTAATCGTCGATGGAGCGATCATCATTGTCGAAAACTGTTTGCGGCGCTTAAGTGAAGCTAGACGCAGTGGAGAACTAGCAGTAAATGAACGCTTTAATGTTGTGTTTGAAGCGACCAGGGAGGTGATCCGTCCGGCCCTGTTTGGGGTATTTATCATTACCGTGGTGTATCTGCCCATTTTCTCGCTGTCTGGCGTGGAAGGTAAGATGTTTCATCCGATGGCAATTACCGTCGTTATCGCACTGGTCAGCGCCATGTTGCTATCTATTACGTTTGTGCCAGCCTGTATCGCCTTATTCTTTAACAAGCCAGTGGTTGAGAAAGACAGCGCGGTGATGAAAGCAGCGCGCTCAGTGTATCAACCGATTGTCAGCATGGCGCTTAAAGCCCGTTGGTTGGTGGTGAGTGGTGCGTTGGTATTGATGCTTCTGTCTGTTTATGGCGCCACCAATTTAGGTAGTGAATTTGTGCCAAACCTGGACGAGGGCGACATCGCGATGCACGCTCTTCGTATTCCAGGTACATCCCTGTCACAGGCGATACAGCTACAAAAATCTTTGGAAGCAAAAATTAAAGATCTACCCGAAGTGGAGCTGGTCTTTGCCAAAATTGGCACCGCAGAAGTGGCGACTGATGCCGTACCGCCAAGCGTTGCCGATAATTTTATTATTTTAAAACCCAGAGACGCCTGGCCGGACCCCAATAAACCGAAGGTTGAGCTGATCAATGAATTAGCTGCGCTGGTAGAACCGATGCCGGGTAATCGCTACGAGTTTTTACAGCCGATTCAAATGCGATTTAATGAATTACTCGCGGGTGTACGTGCGGAGTTGGCGATTAAGGTCTTCGGCGATGATTTTGATCAACTGATTGCTTTGGGTAATGATATTGAGAAAGCCATAGCTAATGTCGATGGTATTGCGGATATTGCCGTTGAACAAACAACGGGCTTACCGATCATGACCATACACCCTAAACGGGAGCTGTTACCGCAATTTGGCATCAGTATTAAAGAAATTCAGGATCAGGTTGCACTCGCCCTGGGTGGTCACGTTGCGGGTCAATTCTATGAAGGTGATCGTCGTACGGATATCGTGGTCAGGCTGCCTGAGCACTTGAGAACCGACGTCGATGGCCTGGCGAAGTTGCCCATCCAGCGAACGCAGGGCGACTACGTTCCACTTGGGGAGCTAGCCGAACTGGAATTAGTGATGGGCTATAACCAGGTATACCGTGAAAATGGCAAACGACGCGTCGTGGTCACGGCGAATGTTCGTGGTCGTGACCTTGGCGGCTTCGTTCAGGACGTGCAAAGTTCGGTCGCCGAGTCGGTTGAAATCCCACCTGGTTACTGGGTTGAATATGGCGGCACATACCAAAAACTACAGTCCGCGTCGGAAAGACTGTCTATTGTTGTTCCTATCACCCTAGTATTAATTATAGGTTTATTATTACTGGCGCTAGGGTCTATGAAAGACGCGATGATCGTTTTTTCCGGAGTTCCACTCGCATTAACTGGTGGTGTATTGGCGCTTATGTTACGGGATATACCCTTTTCGATTTCAGCTGCGGTCGGTTTTATTGCGCTCTCTGGCATCGCCATACTAAATGGTCTGGTGATGGTGTCGTTTATTCGAGACCTACGAAAAGAGGGTTTAGCGTTGGATCTGGCGATTATCGAGGGTGCGATCACTCGACTACGCCCGGTGTTAACGACGGCATTGGTAGCTTCATTAGGGTTCATACCTATGGCTCTCAATACTGGTATCGGTTCGGAGGTTCAGCGCCCACTGGCAACGGTAGTCATTGGTGGGATTATCTCCTCGACACTACTGACATTAGTGGTTCTGCCAGCTTTATATCGCCTATTACATTCGGCTCGTGAGGAGAAAAATACAGCGCAGTAACTATAAAGTGATTGTGTCTTCAAGCGCTTGTTATGGCTAACTTGTTTCAAGCCGCTTTGTAAGAAGGCGCTGTGTTTAACAGACATAAAAAAGCCCCTGAACAGGGGCTTTTTTATGTGCAACGACTGGCGTAATATTTTACGCTATTAAGTCATCAGCAAAGTCTTATTGACTTCAATCGCACTATTAGCTTCTCACTCAGCTGTAGTATCTTCTCCGTTTGTCATATCAATAACGGACTTTTTAACTGCAGTTGCACCGGCTTTTACGGCATTCATCGCGTCACCTGCCATTTCTGAACTCGCCTCGCCGACTGAAGAAGCGGCTTCACTAGTCGCTTCAACAGCAGAGTCTATAGCTTCAGATGTGGCATCTACGGTCGATTCCACAACATTTGAAGTCGCATCTGCCGCGTCGCCAGCCATTTCCTGAGTGGAGTCCATTGCATCAGACGTTGCGTCTACGGTTGATTCAACGGCATTTGAAGTAGCGTCTGCAGCGTCGTTAGCCATTTCCTTAGCGGAATCCATTGCACTAGTCGTTGATTCCTCTACGGTGTTAACTGCTTTGTCAGCTTCTTCACAGCCAGTTAAAAATAAAACGCTCGAAATAAGAGCGGCAAAAATTAGTGTTGAGTATTTCATTGTTTCCCCTTAGGTTTTAATGATGAAGGCTGCTCCGCATAATGCTGAAACAGTTAATGCATTATAATGATGGCTCTTTAGTTAATACAAGCTGATTAGAACAGTTTGATATTTAATATAATTTTTAATTCAATGTTTATAAATATGCCAGATACAACAAAATACCAAGCCGATTGGCTAAGCCCAGAGGAATATCAAATGATCGTCGCCCCGTCTTTAAAAGTGTCGGCAGAACTGGCGGCGAGCCGGGGTGATCCTAAATTATTTCAGGACCTGCCGAGTATGTTGTGTTTAATACATTTGATCAGTAGGCTGAAAGAACTTTATATCGATGAGTGGGCAGTTATGAGCGCCATGTCCAGTGAGAGTTCTTTACAGAAAGCTCATGAAGCCGCCTGTATAATGGTGTTATCGGAAGCTAATGTAGATAAAAGTGAGTTAGCGGCTATGATGAGTTCATTGAATCGGGCTTATCTGCAGGTGCTCGATGCCGCTATAACACTCGAGTCGGATCAGGATATTAAACGCGCCTGGGATGCGATCAAAAAAAATCAACACGAGCAATTTTTGGTATTATTGGAACAGGCGGCGAAAAAGTTTGTTCTAGCGCTGGATGGCTGGGAAAGGGCTCGAAATAAATAAGGCTTTTGTATCTATTGATAGATATTTGCCCTTGTTAGAAGCATAACATGATGATCAATGAGTGGAGTAAATGATGCATTTAAAAGAATTACTGAAACAGTGGGAATTAGGTAGACCGTCAGCGTTGACAGACGAAAGTTATTCGATTCGGCTACCTGTTCATGACGTAGCTCGACTACTTGCCTTTACAGAAATGTACCCAAACAGGACGGACACACAAATAATAACAGACCTTTTGCGAGTCGCTTTAGATGGCGTGGAAGAAGCCCTGCCATACATTCAAGGCAATGAAGTGATTGGTGAAGATGAATGCGGTGATCCGATTTACAATGACGTCGGACCAACCCCTTTATTTTTTGAATTAAAGAAGAAATATAGCGAGCTATTAGCTAAAAAAACTCATGTGGCATAAAACAAAACCGTAAAGCTTAAGTTTAGAAATGAATGTATAGCCGAAACGTGAAAGGGGTTTGTTTAATCGCGTGGACGATTGTTTTGACCGCTTGTGCAACAACGCCTCCCAAAAACCAGAGTGACGTCTGTTCAATTTTTTACCAACAAGACGATTGGTACGCTGACGCCTTAAAGTCAGAAAAAAAATGGGGTACGCCGATAGCCGTACAAATGGCCATTATTCATCAGGAATCGCGCTTTCAATCAGACGTTCGCCCACCAAGAGACTGGTTTTTGGGAATTATTCCCAAGTTTAGATCCTCGTCAGCGTATGGCTATGGACAGGCGCAAGATTCAACCTGGGAATGGTATATGAAGTCAACGGATAATTATGGCGCAGATCGCGATGATTTTGCTGACGTGGTTGATTTTATCGGTTGGTATACGAATGTCACGCAACGAAAACTTGGCGTATCCAAGTGGCACGCCGAGCAACAGTACCTGGCCTACCACGAAGGCCATGGCGGCTACAGCAGGGGCACCTATCTGGGTAAGCCCTGGTTGCAACGAGTGGCCAAAAAAGTGGGCAGACAGGCGAAGCGGTATGCTTCACAGTTAAAGTCGTGTGAATCGAGTTTAGATTCGGGTTGGTCAATTTGGCCTTTTTAGTCGAGTCGACCATAAAAGTAGTTTTGTCGCAGCGGCGGCCTTAACGTTATGCTGACAAGGACAAAAAAATACGCTTATTTAATGTGCGCCTGGTTATTACTGAGCGGTACTCCGTTCGCTTTATTTGCACAGGAAAGCCGTGACTTCCCTCTCCCCGATAGCCTGAAGCAAGACGTCAGGTTTTGGTCAAGAATTTATACCGAAGTGACCACCAACGAAGGGCTTATTCACGACAAACAGCACTTAAATATCGTCTACGACCGGTTGTCATTTCCTCCGGGTTCGAGTTACAAAGAACGCGAAATCATTACAAAAAAAAAGAAAAAATACGTTGAAGAAATTCTACTAGATCTGGCCATTCGTTCAAATCATCGCCTGCTCAGTCATCGGCATAAACGCGTTAAAGCGCTATGGCCGTCCGAGACGAGCAGCAATGAGTTTCGCCAGGCAGCTGATAATGTGCGCTTTCAGCTAGGCCAGGCCGACAGGTTTAAAGAAGGCATTGTGCGCTCCGGACGATGGCAGCCGTTTATTAAGCAAGAGTTTAAAACGCTCGGTATTCCGACTGAACTGGCCTCGCTGCCACACGTTGAATCTTCCTTTCGTCCGGATGCGGCCTCACACGCGGGTGCATCGGGTTTATGGCAGTTTACGCGATCAACCGGGCGGCGCTTTATGCGCATCGATCACGTCGTAGACGAACGCCTCGACCCTTTTTTGGCAACACGCGCGGCGGGCCTGTTATTAAAAGATAATTATAAAATTACTGGTACCTGGCCGCTGGCGCTAACGGCATATAATCATGGCGCGGCGGGTATGAAACGGGCGATAGAAGATACCGGCGGTACCGATATCGCTAAAATTGTAAGACAGTATAAGGGCCGCACGTTCGGCTTCGCGTCACGAAATTTTTACAACGCCTTCGTCGCCGCACATGATATTGATCAGCACCCCTCAAAATATTTTGGTCAGGTGCAGCGCGAACCAGCGATGCTAATCCACGAAGTAGAGCTACCCTCATATTACACGGCGCAGGGGTTGATGACCGCGTTTGGCGTTAAGAATAATATCTTTAAGTCGCTCAATCCAGCGTTACAGCCGACGATATGGTCAAACAGTAAATATATCCCCAAAGGTTACCGACTTCGTTTGCCCGCAGAGGCATCGGCTACAAACTCGAACCAATTAATAGCGCGTATACCGGTGGACGAAAAAGCGAATAAACAAAAGGCGGATGTCGCGTACAGGGTTCGCCGGGGTGATTCTTTATCTACTATAGCGCGACGTTATAAGGTAAGGGTAAAGGAGCTGGTCGCGATGAATGGTTTGAGAAACCAGCATCAAATTTATGTAGGTCAGGTGTTGAAGCTACCTAATGAGGCGGCAAAACATTTAAAAGGCGCTCATCCGGTTAAGCAAAATGCTGTTTTTTACGAGGTGAGAGCGGGTGATCATTTGTCCATGATTGCGCGTAAAGCGGGCGTGTCCGAGTCGGATATTTTGGCCTTCAATAAGCTGCAAAATAAACATCATTTATATATAGGTCAGAAACTAAGATTGAGACAAGACCCCGATGTGTTATCGATTGCGGCGAACGAACGAGTATTTAAAGCTAATAATAGCGAGCGTTTAATTAAGCCTGTCGATGATGAAAGTATTTTAACGGCTGATCCGAGTAATTATCTAGTCGCCAAAGATGGTTCTGTGGAGGTTCAAAGTGACGAATTACTCGAGCTTTTTGCAGATTGGCTAGAGGTGACAGCAACATCGTTAAGACGGTTAAATAAGATGCCTGCTAAAGCCAGGCTTGTCGCGGGGCAGCGTTTAAAGCTTGAATTTGCTAGCGTATCAGTAAGGGCCTTCGAGAAAAAAAGGCTGGCCTATCACCAAAAAATTCAGGATGACTTTTTTAGCCGCTTCAGCGTGAGCAAAACGGAACAGCGAGTGATGATTAAAGGCGAATCTGTTTGGCTAGTCGCGCAACGTCACGGCGTTCCGATGTGGTTGCTCAGACAATACAACACAGACGTAAATTTCAATCAGGTAGTGGCGGGAACCCGTCTAATATTCCCTCGGTTTGAAAAGAAAGTTAAATAGTTGAGCCTTCGACTGTCGATGGACGTAGGACCAGTTCCCCAGACACCACATTAAAGCTATTGCCGCCTTCGAGGGTGGTAATAAGGTCTTTGCCGACCATATCTTTTCGCCAGTCGGTGAGTAGCTCAATGTCGCGTTCGCCGCGAATAAGTTGCAATAATTCTTTTCGACTGGTTAAGGAGGTTGGGTTAACACCGGTTATCGCTGCTTTTAAACGAACCTGGGCCATTAGCAGGTCAGTGAGTGCTTCTTCCTTTTCAGTGATTTTTTTTGCTTTATTAAGCGCCCCTTGCGGGCTGGGCTTTTGCTCAATGGCGTCAACAACCATCTGGATGATCGTATCGCCGTATTTGTCGCTGAATTTATCAGAAATACCTCGAATACTGGAAAGCACTTCGATAGTTGCTGGTTTCAGTTTGCATATTTCGATTAATATTTCATCTTTTATTAGCCAGCCACGCGGAATGTTTTTTGTCTGAGCTTGCGCTTCTCTCCAATGGGCCAACGCCTGCAAAATGGATAGCGAAGCCCCTTTAAGCTTTTTTGCTGCACGAATTCGCTTCCAGGCAAGTTCGGGTGGATTAGAGTAGAGGGCGGCTTTACACAGGTCGGCAAAAGCGGGCGCCAACCAGGTTAAACGGTCTTTTTCTAGCAGTCGTTGCTGTAATAAAGGATACAGTTGCGCCAGGTAAATGACGTCATCGGCGGCGTAGGTAATTTGGTCCTCACTAAGCGGACGACGTATCCAGTCGGTTCGTGAATGAGCCTTACCTAACTGTACGCCTAAAATATCTTCAACCAAGCGACCATAGCCAGCCTGTTCTGGGTGCCCTAGAATGGGCGCTGCGATCTGCGTATCAAAAACGGGAGACAAGGGTTTGCCGCGTAAATCATAAAAAATTTCCTGGTCCTGCCTCGCCGCGTGAAATATTTTTAATATGCTTTCGTCGTATAAAACATCGAGTAAAGGGTTGATATCACACGCAAGCGGGTCGATGATGGCAACAACATCAGGGGTCGCAATTTGAATTAAGGCGAGAATTGAGCGGTAGGTTTTTTCGCGCTGGAATTCTGTATCAATGGCTAACCAGGGTACGTTTTTTATGCTGTCGCAAAACTCGGCGAGTTGCTCGGGTGTATCGATATATTGGCTTGATGTCATAACAGCGTAATGTGAGTAAGGTGGAGGTAATTTAAACGATGATAAAGGTTTTTTCAGCGCAGGACTTTATTGAAGTCGCTTTTTGGAGGAACTATCTTGAGCAACAGGATATAGCATGTCAAATAAGAAATGAATATTTAACTGGTGCAGCGGGCGAAATGCCGCCGATAGAGTGTTGGCCAGAATTATGGA
>JASJGO010000167.1:0-12980 GCA_033791505.1 Cycloclasticus sp. | reverse complement strand
TGTCATTTCAACCTTACCCCCACCATACCCCGTAAATAACAAGCAATAAAAAAGACCTAGTCCAAAACGAACTAAGTCCTTGTTATCCAATGGTGCCTGAGGCCGGAATCGAACCGGCACGACCGTTAAGTCGAGGGATTTTAAGTCCCTTGTGTCTACCAATTTCACCACCCAGGCAATCTATTTGGCTATAACTTACGAGCGCGAATTTTACCCTATGATGGTGGTTAAAACGAAGGTAAATTTTAAAAAAATTATAAATTTCCTAGTAAGCCATGTTCGACAGCCAGTTTTACTAGTTCGATATCATTGCTGATACCTAATTTCTCATGAACTCTGTAACGATGTGTATTAACTGTTTTTGGACTGATTGATAAGGCGGCGGCAATATCAGAAATTTTATGTCCATCGACTATTTTTATAGCTATTTGTAATTCACGAGAACTCAATTGGCCAAAAGCATTTTTTTCGGTTTCTTGCGCACTAAAGATCAAATTCGTGGCTACATCGGATGATAGGTAATTTTTACCTTGAAAGACCGCGACAATAGCTTTAATCATTTCGTCAACCGGACAACCTTTGTTTATATAACCACGAGCGCCCAATTTTAGTGCCTGATGCGGAATTGGCCCATCGTCGTATACGCTTAATGCAATTATTTTAGCTGAAGGTGTTTTTCTTAATATGCGCTTGATGGCCTCAGAACCACCTATGCCGGGCATATTTAAGTCCATTAGAATTACGTTGGGTTTCAGTTGCTCGGCCAGTCGAATGGCTTCTTCGCCACTTGAGGCAGCAGCAACCACATCGATATCGGGGTCAGCATCTAAAAGATACTGAATCCCACTACGAACGAGTTCGTGGTCATCTACGAGTAAAACGCTAATATTGTCGGTATTCATAACGATTCTATTTTTTTATGTATTATTGAGCGTTTTTAGTCGCTTGACTAGTATTATCTAAATCAACGATAATTCATCCGCTTTTGGTTTCGAGTGTAACAGCTCGATGAAATGGGAAGTCGGTTAAGTTGCATGTATGAGCAAACTAATCCCGACGCTGCCCCCGCAACGGTATATAAGCGAAAGTGTATCAACAGCCACTGTGTCAAAACATGGGAAGGCGATACATCGATTAACGCCCAGTTAGTCACTTATGAGCCCGGAGACCTGCCAATAGCAAACCGGTACGTTGCGGGTGGGCAACAGGGCTGTCGTTGATTCTTTTCTATTTTTCAACTGCATCGTTTTCCTCTCGTGGCGTCATTTTAATTGGCGCGGGGCTGCGCCTTATAACGAGGAACTTTCATGAAAAAAACACTATTAGCGGCTAGTATCGCTGCAGCATTAACTCACCAAATTGCATTTGCTGAAGATGACGAAATGATTGTTACGGCAACCCGTACGGCACAAACTGCTGATGCTACATTGGCTTCTGTGTCAGTTGTTACGAAAGAAGATATTGAACGGTACCAATTTAAAACACTAGCAGAAGCGATTAATAGTTTACCTGGCGTTACTATTACCAATTCAGGTGGGCTAGGCAAACAAACTTCAATTTTTCTACGGGGTACGGAATCAAATCACACGCAAATTTTATTAAATGGTTCAAAATTAGCGACTAATGCCTTCGGCGCTCCTCAAATGGAACACATTCCAATGCATCTAATTGAGCGTATTGAACTAGTTCGTGGCCCTCAATCCAGTTTATATGGGTCTGGCTCTATTGGTGGAACGATTCAGATATTTATCAAAAAAAGAGCGGGTGAAACGATACCTTATTTATCAGTTGGTTTTGGTACGCATGATACGAAGGAAACGTCTTTTGGCTTATCTGGAGGTGACATATCAAATTGGTACAGCCTAAGTGGTGGCTATACCGAAACAAATGGTTTTAATTCTTGTGATGGGCGAAGCGGCGTACTATTCATAGGCTGTTTTACAACGGAACCTGATAAGGATGCTTATCGTAATACCAATGCTTCCATCAGGCTAGGGCATCGCTTTGGCAATAAGTCTGAAATGGAGTTTTTCAGCTTATATAGCGAAGGGGAGTCAGAATTCGATGGTTCAGTTTATTCAGGCAATCAAACAGACTTTCTACAACATACCTTTGGCGCAAAACTAAGTACCGCAGTTACTGACAAATGGCTTATAACAACGAGCCTAAGTCAAGGCCGTCTTGAAGCAGCCAATAATAAAAATGGTGTTAATGTCAGCTTCGCAGATAACCAACAGGATCATTTTAGTATCCAAAACGACATTCAGTTAGATGATGAACACTTATTATCAATAGGGTATGAGTATGAAGATGACAAAATCTCAGAGTCCACAGGGTTTGCTGAAAAAGAGCGCCACAGTAATGCTCTATTTGCTCAGTTATTAGGTGAATACGATGCACATAACTACCAATTAGCTCTTAGGTCAGAAGATGATGAGCAGTTCGGCAGCCAGGTTACGGGCAATATGGCCTGGGGAACGGCGCTAACAGAGAAGCTTCGTTTAAATGCGTCGTTTGGCACAGCGTTTGTTGCGCCTGCTTTAATAGATTTATATTATCCGTATGGATATGGTAATTCTAATTTAGACCCTGAACGTAGCCAATCATATGAGTTAGGGCTTACGGGTCAACATAGTGGTATAAAATGGTCAGCCAATATCTACCGTACAGAAATTAAAGACCTAATCGCGTTGGATTCTTTCTGGATTCCACAAAATATATCGAAAGCGCTTATTACTGGCATTGAGTTTCAAGCCGCTACACAATTTGTGGGTATTAATATGGATGGACAGGTATCTTTGATGGATCCAGAGAATAAAAGTGGTGGTGCAAATGACGGCAAGGTGCTAGCTCGACGCGCCGAACAAACGGTTACGTTCAATGCGAATAAGTCCTTCGGTCATTTCAACTTGGCCAGCAAAGTATTTATTTCTGGTCGCCGTTTTGATGACTCTGCTAATACCAGGCGACTGGCAGGGTTTACAACGGTAGATATAGTCGGTGCATATAGGATTAACAAAGATTTAACGGCTCAAGTAAAAGTGTCTAACTTATTTAACGAAGAATATGAGACTGTGGCGGGTTACAACACGGATGGTACTAACGTGTTTTTCTCGTTAAATTATCAGCCTGCTGCTAATTAACTCTTAGCATACAGCGGCAAACCTGAAGAGGAAAAGGCTTAGCCCTTTTCCTCTTTTTTATTGCGCCAGGGAAGCAGCCAATTTACACCCTGATGCTCTCCAAACAAGGCATCTACCCCATACACATCATGTAAGTTCTTCGGTGTAAGCACACTGGCTGGGTCGCCTTCTGATATTTTTTCACCGTTATCTAATAACACCAGGCTATCGCAATAACGCATCGCTAAATGCAGCTCGTGTAACACGACAATCACGGTTTTTCCTTTGTGCGCCAGTGATTGTAATAAGGCCATTACATCGATTTGATGCCGTGGGTCGAGCGATACAATGGGCTCATCTGCTAATAAAACATCACTCTGCGTCGCCAACGCGCGAGCTAGCATCACGCGAGCGCGCTCACCGCCCGATAACTCATTCACCGAGCGCCCAACCAGATGTTGTATATCCACTTCTTCAATGGCTTGCTGAACCGCTTTTATACTATCAAGATCTGCTCGATGACTGTCGCTATGTGGATGCCGCCCCAGCATAACGACGCGCTCAACCGTGAGCGGCCAGTGGCATTCGCCTAATTGCGGCAAGTAGGTTATTTTTTTAGCCAACTCAAGCCGTGAGAACTGTTCAAGAAGTCGGTCGTTTAAGCAAATCTCGCCAGATTCCAATGTTTGTAATCCAGCTAAAACGCGCATCAACGTTGACTTACCCGCGCCATTTGGGCCAATTAGGCCGATCAGTTTACCTTCGGGGAAATCGACGTTAATATTTTTTAATATAGCCTTGGCTGATAAATTAACGCATATATTGCGAGCGAGTAGGCTCATGATGTCCACTCCCGCTTAGATTTTAAGATCAGGTGTAAGAAGAAGGGGGCGCCCAGTAATGCGGTTAAAACACCAATTTTTAGTTCTTGCTGGGTAGGCAATAAGCGAACGGTGATATCCGCTGCTAACAGCAATACGGCGCCACCGAGGGCGCTACTGACGAGTAAGCGCCCCGGTTGATAGCCGACGTAAGGGCGTAATAAATGCGGCACGACCAAACCAACAAAACCGATACCTCCGCTGACGGAAACTGCAGAACCAACGGCTAACGCCACGCCCAATATGATTCGTTTATTCAGGCTTTGTAGCTGTACACCTAACGATTGGGCGCTATCTTCACCGAGCGATAATACGTCTAAATCACGTCGCGTACCTAGCATCAGCCACCAACCTATTAAGGTTGGTAACAATATCAACCAGACGTGTGAAAAACTTCTGTCCGCCAAAGACCCCATTAACCAAAAAAATATCTCAAGCGATGCATACGGATTTGGCGATAAGTTCAGTGCCAATGCAGTTAAGGCTGCAGCGAGACTACTGACCGCCACACCGGCTAATATCAGGCTCAACATACTATTGTTTCTACGCGTTAAGAGGTAAAGGAAAATAACCGCTAACAAAGCACCTGTAATACCACCTAAGGGTAAGGCCATCGGGAAAGTCGCCGCCAGACCAAAATAAAAAACAATCACCGCGCCTAATGCCGCGCTCGTTGAAACGCCAATGACTCCAGGTTCAGCTAATGGGTTGCGAACCATACCTTGTAAGGCCGCCCCAGAAAGGCCCAATGACGCGCCAATTAACACCGCCAATAAGGTTCTAGGCAGGCGAATCTCTTCGAATATAATGGAATTTAATGTCGATTTATTATTAAGTATATCTTTTAAACTACTGATAATACTTATATTTACATCTCCTATAGCTAAGGAGGCGATCATCAAAATAAACAATAAACTCAACAGGCATGAGGTCAGCCGCCTTGTGTTGTTGCTGTTAGTTAAACGCTTTTGTAAATTCATATTAATTAGACACGCCAAATGCGTTTTGTTGTAGATAGGCCGCAGCAGCAAGACTCGACGGCCCAGCACAGCTCCAGTAGCGATCTGGGACCATTATTTTTGTTACTTGTTTTAACGCCGCGTAACGATCTATAGCGCTATGCCGTAACACCTGATGCGCTAGTGAATCGGTATTATCATCCAGTCTGCCTAGTAGCAGAACGTCAGGGTTTGAAGCGATTAGTGCTTCTAAGGAAAGCGGGGCGATATGATCGATGTTCAACTCAACCGCTATATTTTTAAATCCCGCTAAATTTAAAATTTCATTCACAATGGTATACCGCCCGGCGCTGAAGCCATTGGCGTAATAAACCACCGCCCGTAAGTTTCTTTTACCACGCGCTGCTGCGAGCGCATTCAACTCTCGCTGCATTTTTGTAATAAGTTCTGTAGCCCTATCAGACTGACCTGTTTGTTCGCCCAAAAAGTTAATTTGCTGGAATATGCCGTTTACGGTAACCGGCAGGCCTAGCCTGATGACTCTATAACCTAAACTCTCAAGCAACTGGTTAGTCGGCTGTGAAGTAAACTGACCGGCAATAATTAAATCTGGTTTCAGCGCCATGACCTCTTCAATACGACCGCTATGCTGGTGAAAATTACCGGCCTTTTGATACAGATAAGAAGCACCAGAGTCGGCGGCTAATTGGGTTATTCCGACTAGGCGATCAGGTGGTAATAACTCCATTAATAGCTGGTCGGCGCATAGATTCAACGATACAACGCGCTGTGGTTTGGCCATTATATTTGCGCTTAGCAATGAGGCGTAAAAAAAGCCACAAAGCAGCAGAAGTCGTTTCAATTTCATCGTGCAATTATAAAGTGTATTTAAAACAAAACGCGGTTTATAAAAAGGCTAGAGTTAATCCTTACGGTGATTGTGTCGCTCATATTATTGCCCCGATTATTTTAATTTTATTTAACAATAACGTTGGGCTATAGTAGCAAAAGCAGCTTAGCTTACAACTATCACTATAGGTTTCTGGTCTTATGAAATTATTAAACGTTGGCCCTGTTGGGCAAGAAATACCCGCGATACTCGATAAGAATAATAATATCCGTTCATTAGAGGGTATTTGTAGCGTCATCTCATCCTCTTTTCTAGCAGCCGACGGTTTACAACAGTTAAGCGAAATAAATATTGCTGACTTGCCTATTGTCGAGCAGCCGATCCGCATTGGAGCGCCGTTACTTAGTCCCGGTAAAATTATCGCGGTAGGACTCAATTACGATGAACACATTAAAGAAACTGGGTCAAAGCAACAGGAAGAACCGGTATTGTTTACCAAAGCGGTTAGCTCACTGAATGGCCCATTTGACCCCATCGAGCGCCCCAAGAACGCTACCCAGGTCGATTGGGAAATTGAATTGGTGGTTATTATCGGCAAAACGGCTAAATATATTTCCGAAGATGAGGTGGAGGAGCATATTGCTGGTTTTTGTACGGGTATAGACGTCTCGGAAAGACACTTTCAAAAACACCGCAGTGGGCAATGGCTAAAAGGTAAGAGCGCGGACACCTTCGCACCAATTGGTCCGTATTTCGTTACTTTAGATGAGTTCAAAAAATACCAGTCATGCGCGGTTCATTTAGACGTTAATGGCCAACGCATGCAATCCAGTAACACCAACAAAATGATTCATTCGGTGAAAAAACTAGTGAGTTATATTAATGAATTTATGAGTTTGCAAGCCGGTGATTTGATATTTACCGGCACACCCGAAGGAGTAGGTCTAGGATTGAAACCACCAGTTTTCCTCAATGAAAATGACCGCATTTTTGCAGAAGTGGAAGGCTTGGGGGCTCAAGAGCATCAGGTCATAAATTACATCCCGTAGGCTGATGTAGTGTTCAAAAAATGACCGTTTTTTCTAAGCTACCGTTGGCACTCCTATTTTTCACTTTCCTTGAACTTTTCCACGAAGTTATCCACAGATTCCGTGGATAACTTCAAAGCCCTGTTTTTTGCTATTTGATTGCTGTACACTAATCAAAAATAAGTAATAAGGCACTCTGTAAAATGACAGAAAAAACATCCAAAAGAGGTGGCGCACGCGCCGGCGCAGGGCGTAAAAAAGGTACGTCGCCGTATGGTGAGGCTACCAGAGCGATTAGAATTCCAGAGAGTTTAGTGGCTACCGTTACGCAACTACTCGACTATAAGAAAAAGCAGCGAAACAGCAATGAACTCGATCACCCAGATGTTTTTTTCCCTGATCTAGATAGTCCCGTACCTTCCATTCCATTCTTTGGAACCAGTGTCGCCGCTGGTTTCCCGTCACCAGCCGATGATTATATTGAAAAACGGCTGGACCTGAATGAGTTACTTATCAATAAGCCAGCATCGACCTTTTTTGTGCGCGCACAAGGCGAATCCATGCTGGGTGCAGGTATCCACCCCGACGATGTTCTTGTCGTTGACCGTTCAGTTAACCCACGCGTGGGAAAAATTGTTGTTTGTGCATTAGACGGTGAATTAACAGTTAAACGGCTACGCTCAAAAGAGGGAAAACTAGTGCTCGCAGCGGAGAACCCTGACTATCCTGATATCCCCCTCAAAGAAGAAGTTGATATGGTTATTTGGGGCGTCGTGACCAGTGTTATTCACAATGTCTAAAATCCTCTAAATAGCGCCTATATTCGATGAAACAGCCGGTAAATATAGCGCTTGTCGATTGCAATAATTTTTACGTCAGCTGCGAACGATTATTTCGTCCTGATTTAAGAAATAAACCCGTTGCCGTACTCAGTAATAATGATGGATGTATCGTTGCTCGTAGCCAGGAAGTGAAAGACTTGGGTATAAAAATGGCGGTGCCCGTGCATCAGGTGAAACACTTGATTGAGCAACATAATATCCAGATTTTTTCATCTAACTACCCCTTGTATGCAGATTTATCAGCGCGGATTATGCATGGCTTGACGGCTTTTTCGGCAAACGTGGATGTGTATTCGATAGATGAAGCATTTGTCGATTTAGATCGCCATAACATGAACCCTACCGAGTTGGGCCTGGAGATAAAAAATAGTTTGTCACGCTGGGTAGGTATACCCGTTGGCGTGGGTATTGGACCGACTAAGACTCTGGCAAAGCTGGCCAATTATGCCGCAAAAAAATGGCCTAAAACGGGTGGTGTGGTTGATATAAGTGATCCTGGGCGGCGTAAGAAAATTATGCAAATAACGCCCGTTGGTGAAGTTTGGGGGGTGGGCCGACGACTCAGCGAACGATTGAATAAACTGGGAGTTCATACCGTGTGGGAACTGCAGTCTCAATCGGTAGCAGCGATCAGAAAACATTTTAATATAACGTTGGCGCATACCGTGCAAGAATTACAGGGTGCGCCTGTTATGACCTTTGGTGAAGAAGAAAAACCGAAACAACAAATCATTTGTTCCAGAAGTTTCAAACACCGGTTAACCGAACAGCAAGAACTCGCTCAAACACTCAGTGTTTTTTGTTTAAGGGCCGCCGAAAAACTACGAGCTCAACAAGGTTACGCCAGGGAGATCACTGTTTTTATCCGTACAAGCCCATTTGACCCACTCACGCGGTATTCGAACTCAGCCAGTTATAAGTTAAAGTCCGCCACTCAGGACAGCCGAGAGTTGCTTAAAGTAGTCAGAGGTTTACTGGATACTATTTATAAAGCAGGTTATCAATATCAGCAGGCCGGCATTAGTCTGGGTGATATCGATAATAGGAAAATAAATTCAGGCAGGCAACAGGATTTATTTGGGCAAACGAAAAGCGGGCGAAGTGATAAATTGATGCAAACCCTGGATCAAATCAATCAACGTTTTGATAAGCGTATAAGCTTTGCCGCCAGCGGTAATAAAACGCTGCAACAATCGCTCCCGATTAACCGCTCAAGCCAATACACAACCGATTGGCGTGGCCTAGCCAAGGTCAATATTTAAAATATCTAAGGTATACAGATGCGACTTTAAATTTCGCAATTGATAGATACTATGAGCGAAATAACGTTATTTTAAAAAGTTTCTATTTATATATAATTCTGTTGTATAGTTAGTTTGGCATTAGCTTATACAATAAAATTATATAGGAGATCATTATGAAGAATATTTTGTATCAAAAACAATGGCATTGGACGGTTAGCGGGCTTGCGCTAGGCCTTTCTTTTCTGCTAGCTGTAGCACTGGTCAAGCCAATTGGCGTTTCGACACAATTCGTCATTTTTGATGGAATTGTTTGGGATTTATTTTCAAGCGAGGTCGCTGTAAAGGATGCAACGTCAACAGGTGCTTACTCAAGCAGCAATGAATACCTGAATAAAAGTGGCGGCAAGTACGCTGAAAATATAGCTAACCCAATAAATTATGGCTTTATTTTTGTACTGGCCATGATTGCTGGAGGGTTTTTAGGTTCCAAACTTCAATCCAAGTCAGCAGCTAAAGACGAAGATGAATTACCGGAAGTCTGGTGTGCAAACTTTGGTCGGTCAAAAACAAAACGTTACCTGATGACGTTTACCGGAGGAGCCCTGGTTTTATTTGGCTCGCGTTTAGCCGGGGGTTGTACTAGTGGTCATATGATGAGCGGCATTATGCAGACTTCATTAAGTGGATACCTATTTACCATAGGCGCTTTTTTATTAGCGGTTCCTATTGCACTGTTTATGTACAGAAAGGGGAATTAAGATGGATATTTTATTAGCAATTTTTATTGGTTTATTATTTGGTTTTTCTTTACAAAAAGCCGGTGCAGCCAACCCACAAATTATTATTGATATGCTTCGCCTCAGGAACTTTCACCTGATGAAAGCAATACTCTTAGGCATAGGTTTAAGCAGTTTGTCGTTATTTGTTTTAATGAACCTTGGTTTGGTAGAAAGCGCTCATCTGAGCGTGAAAACGGCTTACGTCGGTGTGATTATTGGCGGTGCTATTATGGGAGCGGGCTGGGCTATTTCTGGTTTTTGCCCAGGAACGGGAATCGTTGCGATGGGTGCGGGTAGAAGAGACGCTGTATTCTTCGTCGTTGGCGGATTAGCTGGCGCTCTTATTTTTACATTAGCGTACTCAGTACTGGAAAAAACCTTTTTGTTCGACAAAATAGGCGCTGGTAAAGCGACACTAGCAAACACCGGCGTAGAACAATACGCGTCGTTGCTGGATACTGTCCCAGCTGTGGTCGTTGTGGGTATTATTGCTCTTGTATTTATATTTGCCGCATGGATGCTACCGGCTAAGGCTATAAGTCCAGCTTAAGAAAGCGTAGAACGAATCGCTAAGGGTTCCCTTAGCGGCTTCGATACCTGATAGAACTAAAAAAGAGGTTGCCGTTTTGCGGCAATCTCTTTTTTATGTTGGCTTTTTTTGATCCATACTAGGCTTATTAAAATCACCAATAAAGCAGGGATAACACCGAGGTTCACCATTCGCCAGCCAAACTGATATTGCAAATAACCCGCGGATAATGAAGCGGCCGCCGCGGCAGAAAATACAATAAAGTCATTTAATGCCTGTGCCTTCGCGCGTTCTTCAGGGCGATAGGTTTCTGTCAACAAGGTGGTGCCGCCGATAAATAGAAAGTTCCAACAAATACCTAGTAGTATCAAGGCAAGCCAGTAATGCGATAGATCGTGCCCTGTAAGATTAATTACGACACAAATAAAGCCAATAATGACTCCCGTGAACAGCACCGGGTATATACCAAAATAACGTATTAAATAACCGGTAAAAAAAGACGGTATAAACATACCGAGCAGGTGCCATTGAATAACAAACGAGGTATCAGAAAAAGGGTGGTTATGGTGCTGCATGGACAAAGGTGTAGCGGTCATTACCAGTGACATAACACCATAACCCAACATCGCGCAGATAATAGCAACAATAAATTTAGGCTGTTTCGCAATGATGCTCAATGGGCGCGCCTGGCCAACCGGCGTGTCGTGACTTTTAGGTTGTTCCGATATAGATAAAAAGCCAAGGGTTAGCAACATCATGCCGTAGATAACGATGGTGGCCAGGAAACTACCGGCGAATTCAGCATCTGTAATCCAGTCTTTAGCGAAACCAGCCAAATTAGGGCCAATAAACGCAGCGGCAATACCGCCGAGCATAACAAAAGAGATGGCCCTACTTTTATACTCAACATCAACGCAATCGGCGGCGGCAAAACGAAAATAATTACCAAAGCTATTAAATAAACCAAATAAAGCAATGCCTGTAACAAATAACCAGAAATGATGTTCCGTAATGGCATAGGTGGAGAGGGCTCCAGCCGAGATACCTATTAAAGTAGCGAGCATAAAACCTTTCTTACGTCCTAGTTTTTCGAGTAGATAAGACGCCGGAATAGTGCCCAGCATTGTGGCGATAAACATAACGGCGAGGGGTAAGGTAGCTAAGGACTTATCGTTAGCCAACTCAAAACCTACCAATGCAGAACAGGTCACAATTAACGAAATAGAGCTCACCATAAGCCCTTGTGCGATGGCAAATAAGGGCGTGTTTGGTAATAGTTTTTTCATATAAATAATGCCGTGTGTTCATCGTTGAAAAGAGCAAATTATTATGCCCTGTTATTGTCTGATCAGGGTTAAATTGATAAACGAAGAAAGCTACAAATTAAAGTGTACGAAGCTGCGATTTTCAGAGACCATTGCGCGATTGAAGTTTGAGCGTTAAAGGCCAACTATAAAGCGTGTTTAAGTGTTTACTTTAATAGCGGCTTTTTTCAGTTGAGCGTTATCGAAATAGTTCATCACTGAGGCATAAAACCAGAGTAGGACGACCATGGTGATGCCATAGATAGAAGGAATCATTGCTACTTCAGTGTTGTTTAGTAAAAAAGGACTGATGGCGATGGTAACACCCAGCATGGCGTTTTGAGCGCCGACTTCAATAGATAATGTGCGCACTCGTTTATTATCGAGTTTCGCGAGTTTAGCTAGGCTATAACCGAGTAGGATCGCGAGTAAATTAAGGATCACCGTCAGTACACCCAATTGTAAAAAGTATTGGAACCAGGCGCCCTCGTGCTGCAGCAAAATACCGATAATCAACATGGGCAAAAATGCACTACAGCCTCGACGAACCCATTTTTCTGAGCGTGTGGCAAAGGTCGGAAAACGATGAAGTACGAACATTCCAATGCTAACGGGCAGTACCGTCATTAACATAATTTGTAGTGCGGTTTTGAGTAAGGGTAATGACAATTGAATGCTGTCATCATTAAAAAAAAGCATGCTCAAATTCAGTATAAAAGGCAGGCTAAATACGGTGATCAGGCTCGAAATGCTGGTCATGCTGACTGATAAGGCTACGTCGCCACGAGCGATTAAAGTGAACATATTTGATAAAACGCCACCCGGACAAAGGGTGAGTAACATGATACCTAGCGCAACAATGCCCGTTAAATCTAAGGCAAGACACATGGCAAAACCGAGTAAAGGCAACAGAATTAATTGACCGGTTATACCGACGAGAACGGCTTTAGGTAGTTTAAAGACGAGTTTAAAATCAGTTAAAGTTAGGCTCAGGCCCATACCAAACATTAGGGTGGTCAACAGAATTGAAGCCAAATAACTGATCATAGTCTCGTCACTTTTAAAACAACTGTAAATTTAAACAGTCTGTGAAATATAGGACCCACGGGTATTTGAGAACTTAAATGGTAACTCACTAAGCTAATAAAAAAGGCACAGGGCTAAAAGCCCTATGCCTTAATTTATATTTTAAAGTTTTCCTTCAATTAACTGCTTAGTTAAATCGGCCCAACCAGTTCCTGCTTTAGCGGCGCCTTCTAAATAATTAGCAGGAGCAGACATATAAGGAGGGCGACAAGGGCCTGCTTTCATCCAGCCAGCCGCATTGATACGCTCTTTTTCTAGTTGAATGTTATAACGAGAAAACTCTGGAAAACCACCCGGTGGGAAAAGGTTTGCCAGAACTGGGATCATTTTATTGTAAAGTTGATCGGGTACGCTCC
>JASJGO010000166.1:0-5269 GCA_033791505.1 Cycloclasticus sp. | reverse complement strand
TTACCTTACCTCTAGGTATAGCATCTTTGATACTTACCTTGATAATGTCGCCAATTTTAGCGTATCGCTTATGTGAACCACCTAACACTTTTATACACATGACATTACGAGCACCACTGTTATCAGCGACATCGAGTCTTGATTGCATTTGAATCATTACTTACTCCAACTAAATCTATTTTGTTTTTTCAATAATTGCATGAAGTTTCCATGATTTCGACTTAGACATAGGTCGACAAGAAACTAAGGAAACAATATCGCCTTCAGCACATTCATTACTTTCGTCATGCGCCTGGAAATTAGTACTACGTTTGATATATTTGCCGTACAAAGGATGCTTAACCTGACGGGTCACTTTTACGGTGATTGTTTTATCACCTTTATTACTGGTGACGACACCAGAAATAGTTCTTGAAGTCTGCTCTTGATCACTCATTAATTTCACCTGATTGTTCATTCAAAATAGTCTTAATACGAGCAATATCACCACGTTTAAGACCAAATTGATGTACCTGAGTCAGTTGGCCAGTTGCACTTTGCATACGCAAATTAAACTGTTCTTTTCTTAGCTCAAGCAATAAATCTTTGAGTTCTTGAGCGGTTTTTTCTCTTAATTCAGACGCTTTCATTACATTATTGTCCGTTCAGCAAATTTCGTTTTAAAAGGAAGTTTTGCAGAAGCAAGCTGGAAAGCTTCAACAGCGATCTCTTTAGACACACCCTGCAATTCAAACAACATCGTTCCAGGTTTAATCTGAGCAACCCAAAACTCTACGCTACCTTTACCTTTACCCATCCTAACTTCTAATGGTTTTTTCGTAATTGGTTTGTCAGGAAAAACCCTGATCCATACTTTACCGCCACGTTTAATATGTCGGTTAATAGCACGGCGACTCGCTTCAATTTGACGTGATGTCATTCTTCCGCGCTCGGTAGATTTCAGACCGAACTCGCCAAAGCTCACCTCATTACCACGACTAGCCAAACCGGTATTTCTACCTTTATGAGCTTTTCTGTATTTTGTTCTTTTTGGTTGTAACATCGTTATTACCTATTCTCCAGCAACTTCCTTAGAACCCAACACAGGAAGGGCAGATTTATCATCAAAAACTTCACCTTTAAAGATCCAAACTTTGATCCCTAAAATTCCGTAAGTAGTTAAAGCCTCAGTAAAACCATAATCAATATCAGCTCTTAGCGTATGCAATGGAACGCGACCTTCTCTATACCATTCATTACGAGCAATATCAGCGCCATTCAAACGACCACTAACTTTGATTTTAATACCTTCTGCACCCAGTCTCATTGTGTTGGTAACAGCGCGTTTCATCGCGCGTCTAAACATAATGCGACGCTCCAGCTGTTGCGCAACGCCTTCAGCTACGAGCAGTGCATCAAGTTCAGGCTTACGAATTTCTTCAACGTTTATTTGGACCGGAACACCCATTATCTTACTGACTTCAGCTCGAAGCGAGTCGATATCACCACCTTTCTTACCAATAACAATACCCGGGCGAGCGGTATGAATAGTAATATTAGCGTTAGAAGCCGGCCTGTTAATCTGAATTTTGCTAACCGATGCCGCCATTAATTTCTTTTTTAAGAAATCTCTGACAATCAAATCTTGTCTTAGCATTTCAGGATAAGACTGCGTATTGGCATACCAACGAGAATTCCAATCTTTTACAATTCCGAGACGTATACCAGTAGGATGTACTTTTTGACCCATATCAATTCACTCTTTATTTAGTGTCACAAACTGCAATAGTTATATGGCAGTTTCTTTTTAAGACTTTATCACCACGACCTTTTGCACGAGCCCTAAAGCGCTTATGCGTTCCGGCTTCATCTACAAAGACTGTTGAAATATATAACTCATCAACATCTGCGCCTTCATTATGTTCGGCGTTAGCAATCGCAGAATTCAAAATCTTCTTGAACGTATCTGCCGCTTTACGGGTACTAAATCCTAAATGATTTAATGCCTTTTCAACGGTTACACCACGAATTTGATTAGCAATTAAACGGCCTTTTTGAGCCGAGAAATTTGCGTTTTTTAATTTAGCTTTGACTTCCATCATTATACCAATATTGTTATCTTGATTTCTTATCAACGACATGACCACGATAAGTACGCGTTAAAGCAAACTCACCCAGTTTATGACCAACCATATTTTCAGTAATAATTACTGGCATATGTTGCCTTCCGTTATGAATGGCAATAGTTAATCCGACCATATTTGGAGAGACCATTGAACGTCTTGACCAGGTTTTAATTGGTCTGCGATTATTACTTTCTACAGCCACTTCGACTTTTTTCATTAAATGAAGATCGACGAAAGGCCCTTTTTTAATGGATCTAGGCACAATATATCCTTAACGTTTAGTTCTATTTTTTACAATCAATTTATCTGTTCGCTTATTACTACGCGTCTTATAACCTTTGGTAGGCATACCCCAAGGAGAAACAGGATGACGACCACCAGAAGTACGACCCTCACCACCACCATGCGGGTGATCTACCGGGTTCATAGCTACACCACGAACCGTAGGTCTAACACCTCTCCAGCGTTTAGCGCCCGCCTTACCAAGCGAAATCAAACTATGCTCTGAGTTACCAACTTCGCCAATAACAGCACGACACGCAGACAGAACCTTGCGCATTTCACCGGAACGCAATCTAAGCGTAACGTGATCACCGTCTCTAGCAACAATTTGAACCACTGTGCCAGCACTACGAGCTATTTGAGCTCCCTTACCAGGCTTCAACTCGACACAATGAACCTGCGAACCAACAGGAATATTCCTCATGGGTAAGCAATTACCGACCTTAATTGGGGCTACTTCTGAAGATATAACTTCTTCGCCGACAGATAAATTCTTTGGCGCAATGATGTAACGTCTTTCCCCGTCATTATATAGTATTAACGCAATATTGGCAGTTCTATTTGGATCATATTGAAGACTTTCTACCTTGCCAGGGATGTCAAATTTATTTCGTTTGAAATCAATAAGTCGGTAATGCTGCTTATGACCACCGCCGCGATGCCTGGTAGTGATCCGGCCATTATTATTACGCCCGCCCGTTTTAGTTTTCTTAGCAAGTAACGGCGCATAAGGAGCCTCCTTACTTAACTCGGAATTTCTAACTCTAACTACAAAACGAGAGCCAGGTGAAGTTGGTTTTGATTTTACAATTGCCATAAGATTAATCTTTTTTCCAATTACGCAGAAACAAATTCTATTTCTTGCCCAGATTTAATTCGAACGTATGCCTTTTTTACATCAGATCTTTTACCCAATGTACGACCATGACGTTTAGTTTTACCTTTGACTATTAACGTTTTTACTGACTCAACGTTTACGTCAAAAAGCTTTTCAACCGCTGCTTTAATTTCTGATTTATTAGCAGTGTTATTAACTTTAAATACATACTGATTGTTTTTATCAGCAGCAATAGAGCTTTTTTCAGTCACTACTGGTGCAGTAATTAACTGTAATAAAAATTCCTGATTCATTTTAAGCGCTCCTCAATTAATGCAATTGCATCAGCAGTTACACAGATCTTTTCAAATGATAAGAGAGACACTGGATCCATTTCAAACGCAGTACAAACATCAATTTTATGAAGATTACGACTAGCCAGTTGAAGATTAAAATCGTCTGCCGCTAAGATAATAAGCGTACTAGTAATTCCATTTTCATTCAAAATTCCGCTTAAAACTTTTGTCTTTGGTGCATCTAATGATAATTCATCAATAATAACCAATCTTTCCTGACGAACAAGCTCAGATAAAATTGAGCGCATCGCAACAGCATACATTTTCTTATTTAACTTTTTGCTATGATCTTGCGGTTTAGCAGCAAAGGTTACGCCACCTGTTCGCCAGATCGGACTTCTGATCGTTCCCGCACGAGCACGACCCGTACCTTTTTGCTTCCATGGTTTAACACCACCACCACTTACTTCAGAGCGAGTTTTTTGTGCCCGCGTACCAGCTCGAGCATTAGCCATGTAGGTCACAACCAACTGGTGAACAAGTCCTTCATTATAATCTTGCCCGAATACAGCTTCAGATACATCCTTACCTACGACAGGCGATTGAATATTCATAATTTATGCCTAATTTTTTGTTTTAACAGCCGGCGTCACTATAACGTCGCCATTTTTAGAGCCCGGAATTGCGCCCTTAATTAATAAAACTGATTTTTCAACGTCAACTTTGACTATCTCAAGGTTTTGCGTTGTAACTTTCTCATGACCCATATGACCGGCCATTTTCTTGCCTTTTAAAACCCTACCCGGCGTTTGACATTGACCAATTGAACCCGGCGCACGATGTGCTAATGAGTTACCGTGCGTAGCGTCTTGCATTTGAAAGTTATGACGCTTAATAACACCCTGGTAACCCTTACCAATACTTTGACCAGAAACGTCGATTTTTTGCCCAACCTGAAACAGGTCTAACGGTATATCTGAGCCTACTTCTAAATCGGAGTCCTGTTCTAATCTAAATTCCCAGAAACCTCGGCCAGCTTCAACGCCCGCTTTTGCAAATTGACCTGCTTCTGCTTTATTTACTCTAGAGTTTTTCATGACGCCCGTAGTGATCTGCACAGCAGAGTAGCCATCGGCATCTTGATTTATTACTCGAGTAATTCGGTTAGGTAGCACTTGAACGACAGAAACCGGAATGGAAGTCCCTTCTTCTGTAAATATTCTGGTCATACCGCATTTGCGGCCTACTAGTCCTAAAGACATGATATATCCTCTTTATCTATTTTTAACCGAACTAGTTCAGCTTGATTTGTACATCAACGCCCGCCGATAAATCCAGCTTCATTAATGCATCTACTGTTTTATCGGTTGGCTCAACAATTTCCATCATACGTTTGTGCGTACGAAGCTCATATTGATCCCTTGCATCTTTATTAACGTGCGGAGATGTAAGCACCGTGAAACGTTCTTTTTTCGTCGGCAAAGGAATCGGTCCCATTACCTGGGCCCCTGTTCTTTTAGCTGTTTCAACTATTTCACGAGCAGCGTGATCAATTAAACGGTGATCGAAGCCTTTAAGACGAATTCTAATGGATTGTTTTGACATTTTATTTACTCAATTATTTTAGCGACAACGCCGGCGCCTACTGTACGGCCACCTTCACGAATAGCGAAACGAAGACCTTCTTCCATCGCAATCGGCGCAATAAGTTTAACGGTCATTTGTACGTTATCACCTGGCATCACCATTTCTACGCCTTCTGGTAAATC
>JASJGO010000165.1:0-12105 GCA_033791505.1 Cycloclasticus sp. | reverse complement strand
ATTGACCTGGATCAATTCAAAGTGGTCAATGATATTGAAGGACATGAAGTCGGCGACCGTTTGCTAGTTGAAATGGCTGTACTCATTCGATCCTCACTGGACAATAATGCGTTTATTTCACGCGTGGGTTCAAATTTATTCCAGGTATTGCTCAGTAAAGTACAAAAAGACAAAGCGCTTGATATTGCCGAGCAGCTGCGTATGACTATTGATGAGTTTGACTTTAAATCGGGTGATAATACCTACAATATATCTGCCAGTATTGGCGTGGCCATTTTAGCCCCACTTGAAAAGATTAGACGACCCAGTGAACTGATGTCTAAAGCACATCACGCGTGTTATAGCGCTAAGACTTTAGGCAGGAATAGGGTGAGTTTATTTGAAGGAGATGACGAGCACCTCATCACTTTGAGAGACGACGCTAAATGGGTACCACAGATTCGTCGGGCATTAAGCGAAGATTTATTTCAATTAGTGTTTCAACCCGTCGTGAAAATGTCTGATGGACGCGTTTCGCACTATGAAACATTGTTACGTATGGTCGGTGAGGGCAATGAATTATTAAGCCCAGAACATTTTATTGCTGTTGCTGAACGGATGGGGCTTATCCACCATATAGATTTATGGGTTGTGTCACATATCATTGATTACATTGCGGCGTTACCAAAATCTAAAGAAGATATTTGTTTTACGGTCAACTTATCTAGTCACGCCCTTCAGGGTGATTATTTATTACCAGTGCTTAAGAAAAAACTTGAATCAACCTGGATTTCACCATCACGGCTAACGTTTGAAATAACAGAGACCGCCGCCGTTACGAATTTTGAAAAAACGCGTTTAATGGTTTCTAAAATTAGAGCCTTAGGCTGCCGCTTTGCGTTGGACGATTTTGGCGCTGGTTTTAGTTCTTTTAATTATATTAAAAACTTTCCCGTTGATTACTTGAAAATTGATGGTCAATTTATTAATAACCTCGCCGTTGATCAAGCCGATCAGGTGCTCGTTAAATCAATGATAGACGTGGCTCATAGCCTTGGTAAAAAGGCGATAGCAGAATACGTGTCGAATGCTGAAATACTGAGGTTATTAAAAGAATTTGGTGTCGATTATATCCAGGGCTACTTAGTGGGTGTGCCCGCTGTAGAGTTACTGGCAGATACGCACATTTCAATAAATGGCTTAATGAATAAGCCCATCGATATTGAGAAATTAATCACCATATAAAAGTTTTTATATGACATGATATCCGGCCGAATATCCCGGCATTTGTGCTGTGACCTAGTTAAAACGTCGAATGTATGGCTAAGCCAAAATCTCAAACAAAACCTCGCAAAAGATCCACTAAAAAAGTAAAAGCCAAAAGCAAAACCCGTTTATTTTTTAACCGTTTTTTCATCAAGCTGGTGCTAGCTTTAGTCGTTATTGGAACGGTATACGTATTTTACCTGGATTACCTCGTGCGCACTCAATTCGAGGGTAAACGTTGGGCATTGCCTGCCCACGTTTATGCTAACCCCGTTGAACTGTACCAAGGTTTGTCGCTAACGGTGCGCCAATTCGAAGCCTTATTAGCCGATTTGCACTATCGGCGGACTAGAAATCTATCGTCTGGAGGGGCTTATTCCCGCTCAGGTCTGGTTTTCTCCATCAAAACACGGGCGTTTACTTTCTGGGACGGCGAGGAAAAATCTAAAACGGTTAAAGTATCATTTAATCAACATACTATTTCAGCAATCCATGATTCGGTCTCTGGTAAAGCAATCGCTCTACTTCGGTTAGACCCAGTCAAAGTGGGTAGCTTTTACCCGAGTCATAAAGAAGATAGAATTTTAGTACGAATTGATGAGGTCCCCCGCACCTTAATCGACGGTCTGGTTGCCATCGAAGATCGAGATTTTTATCAGCATCATGGAGTTTCTGCTAAATCCATCTTGAGGGCGATGTGGGAAAACTTAAAAGCGGGAGGTGTCGTGCAAGGCGGTAGTACGCTTACCCAACAGCTAGTTAAGAATTTCTATTTAACCTCGGAAAGAACGCTTTGGCGAAAAATAAAAGAAGCCGTAATGGCCGTTATCCTTGAAATTCGGTATCAAAAAAATGAGATTTTAGAAGCTTACTTAAACGAAGTTTTTCTCGGGCAAGATGGCGAAAGATCGATTAATGGTTTCGGAATGGCTAGTGTCTTTTACTTTAATAAGCCGCTCGCGGAACTAAAACCACACCAGGTAGCATTACTAGTCGGTTTGGTTAAGGGGCCGTCGTATTATGATCCACGCAGGCACCCTGATCGCGCCACTGAAAGACGTAACTTAGTGTTAAACGAGATGGTTGCTCTGGACTTATTGCCTAAGCAACAAAGCTTAGCGGCGCAGCGTTTTACTATTGATATATCGCCTTTTAAACAAGTTAAGAGTTCACGTTTCCCTGCCTTACTCGATCTGGTTAAAAGACAGCTGGGCCGTGATTACAAGGAAGAAGATATCAATTCAGAAGGTTTAAATATATTCTCGACCTTGGACTACACCATTCAAACAACAGCCGAAAAGCTTTTTAAACGAAAACTGGAATCGCTGAATAAACAATACGCGATTGAACCAGGACAGTTGCAGGGCGCAATGGTGATTACACGTCGTGAAAGCGGTGAAATTATTACCATAATTGGCGATAGAAACCCTCAATTTAGCGGTTTTAATCGCGCTTTAGATGCGTTAAGACCGATTGGATCTCTAGTCAAACCCGCGGTGTATTTAACCGCCTTATCCCAACCGTCTAAATACACGCTCATCAGTCTGCTTGATGATACGTCGATCAGTTTAAAACAACGTTCTGGAGAGCTTTGGGCGCCGAAAAACTATGACAAGGTCGAGCACGGCCTGGTGCCATTACATACCGCTTTGGCGCACTCTTATAATTTGGCCACGGTTAAATTGGGAATGGAGTTGAAAGTCTCCAATGTTAAGCTGACTTTAGAAGCTCTTGGTGCTTCACGCCCACTTAAACCCTACCCATCGTTGCTACTTGGAGCTACTCCGATGTCACCCTTTGACGTCACGCAAATTTATCAAACCCTGGCCGGTGAAGGTTTTTACAGTCAACTCAGATCAATTCAATCGGTAACATCAAGCGAGCACTCGGCCCTTCAGCGTTACCCACTGAGCGTTCACCAGGCGGTTGATCCATCCGCTGTTTA
This sequence comes from Cycloclasticus sp., assembly GCA_033791505.1. GTDB lineage: Bacteria > Pseudomonadota > Gammaproteobacteria > Methylococcales > Cycloclasticaceae > Cycloclasticus. The sequence goes on along the minus strand of JASJGO010000165.1, from coordinate 8,915 downwards.
TTTAGTTAACACAGCTTTGCAAGAAGCCGTGTCTAGAGGTACTGGGCGATCTGCCTACCGGCAAATATCGCCGGACTTTAAATTCGCTGGCAAAACAGGCACGACAGATGACCTCAGAGATAGCTGGTTTGCTGGCTTTAGCGGTGAATATTTAGCTGTTGTTTGGTTAGGACTGGACGATAACAAGCCTTCCAAATTAACGGGTGCTAGCGGAGCATTGCAAGTTTGGTCTAGCGTTATGGCTGCTATTTCAAAGCAAAATGTGCGACTTACACAACCCGAGGACATTGAATATGTGTGGGTTGACTCGTTGGGATATCGAGCTAATGAGTTTTGTGCGAATGCTGTACAATATCCATTTATAAAAGGCTCCGCTCCGACAGAATTTTCGCCGTGCGTTGGGACTATTGGCGGGGCATTGGAACGTGCAAGTCGCTGGTTAGATGGCGTGATAAATGGCAGATAAATGAAGATAAAATTAATATCCCTGGTTTTGCTAACGCTTGTCCTGTCGGCGTGTGCTGATTTATCAATGTATAAGCAGGTACCCGCACCAGTGGGTCGATCAGGTGAGGCAGCCGCGTATCCTTCTTCACAAACGCCCGGTACGGCCAAAACGTATCCGATGGATGACCCTGCTCAAGCCGATGCTGACAACAGTTACGGCGTTCAAAGCAAACTCGTTCCTGAGGCACAAAACCCGGCTGTTATTGCGTTACTCGATAACGCTCTGAATGAAAGTGAACAAGGGCAGTTCGACGTCGCGGCGTCTAAGTTAGAGCGCGCGGTGCGTATCGCGCCTCGTGATCCTGTTGTATGGCACGAATTAGCAAAAATACGCTTGCAACAAAACAAGCTTGATATGGCCATCAGTCTGGCTAAAAAGTCTAATGCATTGATAGAAAATGATAATAATTTGCTGCGCAATAACTGGATATTAATAGCAAAAAGTTATGAGCTAGCAGGAAATGCAGAGTTGGCAAGGCAGGCCCGAATTAACGCTAACAGGCTGTATTAATTTTATGCCACAGCCGACTAATATTTATTCCGTTGATAAGTTGATAGAGCAAGCTCGGCAGTTGGCGGCTGACTACAAAAGAATGACCGATAAACCGTTACCCGGTGTCAGTAATGAAATTGCAGAGCACGACGCTGCCAAGCTAATAGGTCTTGAACTTTGTAAGGATCGTTCCGCTGGTTTTGATGCGAAACGTATTTCGGCGACAGGACCGCAGCGTATTCAAATTAAAGCCAGAACCATTTTCAATGATAACTACCGAGGTCAGCGGCTTGGACAGCTTAAACTCGATAAAGAATGGGATTCGGTGGTGTTGGTGTTAATGAATGACGACTATATGCCGATTGAAATATTTGAAGCGACGCGACACGATGTTTTCGACAATTTGAATGACAACTCAGGTCGTATGAAACGAGGAGCGATGTCGGTTGCGAAGTTCCGCAATATAGCTACCTTGGTCTGGACGCAAGAAGAAGGCCTGGATGGTTCTGCCTGGCATGAATAAATCAACTCACTGACTCTACAGCGGATACTCTTTTGCACGATCTCAAATCAATATTCGGCTCCAACGGTGAGCTGGTTAAAGTTATCAAAGGTTTTCAGCCGCGTAAGGGGCAGTTATCGATGGCGCAAGCTATTGAGCAGGCCATTGAACGACAAACGCACCTGGTAGCCGAAGCGGGCACCGGTACTGGTAAAACTTTCGCGTACCTCGTGCCTGCTATTTTATCGGGCAAAAAAACGATCATTTCAACCGGTACACGTAACCTTCAGGATCAAATTTTTGAGAAGGATTTCCCCCTGGTTCGCGATGCGCTAAAAGTGCCCGTACAGGCGGCTATGTTAAAAGGCCGCTCCAATTACCTGTGTTTATATCGGCTGGATCAGGCTCAAATACAAACCTCTGGCTTTGATAAAGAGCTGGAGGCAGAACTGAGGGAAATACAACGTTGGTCAAATCAAACGACTAATGGTGATATCGTAGAAGTTTCCTCAGTCGCAGAGGATTCGGCTGTTTGGCAGCAAGTAACCTCTACCGCGGACAATTGCTTAGGGCAAGAATGTCCGATGGTGGCCGAATGCCACCTGTTAAAAGCAAGAAAGACGGCGCAAGAAGTTGATGTATTGATTGTCAATCACCACCTGCTTTGTGCGGACTGGTCACTAAAAGATGATGGGTTTGGCCAATTATTACCCGAAGCAGAATTAATTATTATAGATGAGGCCCATCAGCTGATTGATACCGCCTCGCGATTTTTAGGCATCTCGCTGAGCGCGCGCCAAATTTTGTCATTACTCAGTGATATCAATGTTGAGCAATTGAAAGTCGCCTCGGATACCCCGGCGTTGATCGATTTAGCCCAGGTGATTAATGAGGATATACGTGAACTGCGTAAATTAATGCCAGACCAGTCAGTAAAAGGTTCGTGGGATGAGCTGGAAGACTTAAACAACTTTTCACACGCTCTGAATTGCCTGTGTGATCGATTAGAGCAGTTATTTAAAGTGCTGACTAAATCGGCTGTCCGTTCTAAAGGTCTAGAGTCCTGCTGGAAAAGGTGTGAAGACATATTACAACGTTTAAAGCTTTTCCTGAAACAGGATAAGGAAGACTGGATTCAATGGTTTGAAACCTTCCACAGAAGCTTTTCTTTTTACCGAACGCCGCTGGATATATCGAAAATGTTCGCCAATTTTGCTTTCGCTACAGAAGCCAGTTGGGTTTTCACCTCGGCCACCTTGTCGGTTAATGGCAAGTTTGATTTTTTTACCCAGCGACTAGGTTTGCAGGAAGCCGAAACGAGGATGTGGGAAAGCCCGTTTGACTTTGTACACCAATCATTGATGTACGTACCCAGTGGCTTGCCCGAACCGCGAGATCGTGACTATACAGCGGTCATGATCGAAAAAATCATTCCTGTATTAGAAGCCGGCGAAGGCCGCGCTTTTATTCTCTTCACCAGTCACCGAGCATTGCAGGAAGCGGCCACTATTTTGTTAGCAGAAACAAATTTCAAACTTTTGGTTCAGGGTGATTTGCCAAAGCAACAAATGCTGGAAACGTTCCGGCGTTCAGATAGAGCTGTACTGTTGGGAACCGCCAGCTTTTGGGAAGGTGTTGACGTGCGCGGTGAAGCACTGTCGTGTGTGATTATTGATAAACTGCCGTTTGCTTCGCCGGGCGATCCAGTGACAAAAGCCAGATTGGCCTATATGGAGGCAAATGGACAATCGCCTTTTTCCGACTTTCAACTTCCCTCGGCGGCACTCACGCTTAAACAGGGCGTTGGTCGACTTATTCGTGATGTGGAAGATAAAGGCGTACTGGTTTTATGTGACCCAAGGTTGTCGAGTAAAGGTTACGGCAAAATTTTTGTTAAATCATTACCATCGATGCCTATTACGCAAGATATAAATGACGTGAATCGTTTTTTCCGTCGTATCAATAGCCCTGCAAAGTCAGCAAAAAGCGCATGAAAATACTCGCCATTGAAACCGCAACAGAAGCCTGTTCAGCGGCGCTATTAATCGGTGACGAAGTGATTGATCGCTTCCAGATAGCGCCACGGGAACATGGAAATTTAATTTTGCCGATGCTTGATGAATTGTTGGCAGAAGCTGGCCTCAACTTACAACAACTGGACGCCTTGGCCTTTGGCCGAGGCCCCGGTTCGTTCACCGGTGTTCGGATGGCAACGGGAGTTATTCAGGGCCTGGCGTATGGGGCAGACCTGCCCGTTGCGCCGATATCAACACTAGCCGCTTTGGCGCAACAAGCAGTGGCTGCAAATGAAGGTAAAACAATTTACGCCGCGCTAGATGCAAGAATGGGCGAGGTGTACTGGTGTGAATATGTCGTCCGTCATGCGGTCTTGCAACAGGTCAGTGATGAGGTGGTTATGGCACCCAATAAAATTCATGCTGAGCACGGAAAAATGGCTGTCGGCATTGGTCACGGCTGGAGAACGTACGCTGAAGAATTGTCGCAGTTAGTTAAAGCTGATGAGTTATTTATATTGCCTGATGCATTGCCAGCAGCAAAAGAAGTGGCATTCTTAGCAAAAGAGGCGGTAAGAAATGGGCGTACAGTTGCCGCAGAAAGCGCACAACCAGTTTATTTGCGAGATAATGTAGCAAAGAAAAAAGCGCAACAATAAGATGGCCAAATATATAGAAATTCACCCCGAAAACCCGCAGCAACGCTTAATTCAGCAAGTGGTCGATATTATTCGTCGTGGCGGTGTTATCGCTTACCCTACCGACTCATCTTACGCCTTAGCGTGCCATTTGGGAGATAAGCAAGCGATTGATCGCATTCGACAGATTCGTCGTATTGACGATAAACATAATTTCACCCTGGTGTGTCGTGACCTAACCGAAATTTCCAGCTACGCACAGGTCAATAATGACACCTATCGTTTACTCAAAACGCTGACTCCAGGTGCGTTTACCTTCGTGTTAAAGGCGACCAAAGAAGTGCCGCGCAGGTTGCAGCACCCGAACAGAAAAACCGTCGGCATCAGAGTGCCGGATAATCTGGTGGCGCAAAAAATTCTAGAGGCACTTAACGAACCTATGTTGACCAGCACGTTAATTTTGCCAGGTGAACGCGAGGCTATAGCCGATCCTTATGATATTAATAACAGCATAGGGAGTTTGCTAGATGCAGTCGTTGACGGTGGTGTGATACCGTACCAACCAACGACGATGGTGGTTTGGGATAATGATTTCCCTGAAATAGTACGCCAGGGCAAAGGCGAGGCTGATTTTATTGCACAAAAAGGTAACGAATAATGCCGATGGATGAATTGAGTTTGGCGGGTCGTATAGCGATTTGGGCGCTGCCCATTATTTTTGCTATTACCGTTCACGAGGTGGCGCACGGCTGGGTCGCCAGTAAATTAGGTGATCAAACGGCGAAGAGTTTGGGCCGTTTAACCTTAAACCCTATTAGTCATATGGATCTGGTTGGAACGGTTATCGTTCCAGTTGTTTTATTACTGTTGGGTGGCTTTATGTTTGGCTGGGCAAAACCCGTCCCGGTGAATTGGCGCAATTTAAATAACCCCAAAAGGGATATGGTTTATGTTGCGATAGCGGGGCCATTAGCGAATCTTTTAATGGCCCTCGCATGGGGCGTGTTAATGAAAATAGGCTTCTTGTTAGGCGACTCTAACGAATTTATTTCAACGCCGCTCATTTATATGGCTTACGCCGGCGTCTATATTAATATCATTTTGATGGTGTTAAATTTACTGCCGATCTTGCCGTTAGATGGTGGGCGAGTGCTGGCGGGTTTGTTGCCAAATAAGGCCAGTTTTCAGTTTAGTAAGTTAGAACGGTTCGGCTTACCTATTTTAATCGTTATAATTGCGATGGGCTGGTTATCCAAGATACTGGGCCCACCAGTTTATTTTATACAAATCAGCATTTTTAAAATGTTAGGTCTCTAGGAGGAAAGGTGAGTTCAGAAGTACCAGCACAATATCGTCGGGTTTTATCAGGCATGCGACCGACGGGTCAATTACATTTAGGCCATTACCACGGCGTTCTTAAAAACTGGATTGAGCTCCAGCAAACCTACAAGTGCTATTTCTTCGTCGCCGATTGGCACGCGTTAACGACGCACTATGAAGACCCTTCAATTATTGCCAACAGCACCTGGGATATGGTGATTGATTGGTTGGCCGCTGGTGTAGACCACGGTTTGGCGGATTTATTTATACAGTCCAGCATTCCTGAGCACGCGGAACTGCATTTATTGCTGTCTATGATCACTCCGCTTGGTTGGTTAGAACGGGTTCCCAGTTATAAAGACCAGCAAGAAAAATTAAAAGAAAAAGACTTGGCGACTTATGGATTTTTAGGTTATCCCCTGCTGCAAAGCGCCGATATTTTGATGTATAAAGCAGGCTTAGTGCCGGTGGGTGCTGATCAGGTGGCGCACGTTGAATTAACCCGTGAGGTCGCCCGACGCTTCAATTATCTGTATGGCCGCGAACCCGATTTCGAAGAAAAATCTGAAGCGGCGATCAAAAAAATGGGTAAAAAGAACGCCAAAATGTTCATTAAATTGCGCAATGCCTATCAGCAAGAGGGCGACCAGGAAGCGCTAGGCGTTGCTCGAGCCTTATTAGAAGCGCAACAGAACATTACCGTTGGCGATAAAGAGCGTTTATACGGCTATATAGAGGGCGGCGGCCGCGTTGTGCTTCCAGAGCCCAAGGCATTATTGACTAAATCATCAAAAATGCCTGGTTTAGACGGACAAAAGATGTCTAAGTCCTATAACAATACTATCGCCTTGCGCGATGCGCCAGGAGACGTTGAGAAAAAATTGCGCACCATGCCCACAGACCCTGCCAGGGTCCGCAGGACAGACCCGGGTGATCCCGCAAAGTGCCCGGTATGGCAATTTCACGAAGTGTATTCAGATGAAAAAACCTGCGACTGGGTGCAGCAGGGCTGTCGCTCGGCGAGTATAGGCTGCTTGGATTGCAAACAACCCGTTATTGAGGCCGTTTTGAGTGAGTTGAAACCTATACAGGAGCGAGCAAAGGAATACACAGAGCAACCAGACTTAGTGCGTTCAATAGTGAATGAAGGTAACGAAAAAGCTCGAGATGTAGCGAAAGAAACGCTTGAAGAAGTTAAGTCAGTGATGGGTATTAACGTACTTTAATTCAGCACGAAGGCAATATTATTTAAGCAATAAAAAAGGCTGCTATAAAGCAGCCTTTTTACTTAAGCAGAGCTAAATATCAGAAGCGGCGGCCAACACCGATACCCCAAACGATAGGGTCTACGTCGATATCCACTTTAATGCTGGTACCATTTTTAATGTGGGCATCTGCACTGATATCGATATACTTAACGTCGAAGTTTACGAACCAGTCTTCATTCACATCAATATCTACACCAGCTTGAGCAGCGAGGCCCCATGAGTCGTCAATATCAATGTCTGCTCCAGGGGCATCTAGCCCACCTTTAACTTCTGAATCAAAAAAGTGGGTGTAATTAACACCAGCGCCAAGGTAAGGGCGGATATTGGAATCAGGAGAAAAATGGTATTGTAGCGTTAAGGTAGGGGGCAAGACTTTAGTGCTTGCAACTTTACCTAAGCCACCTAGTGATGTGCTTACGTCGTGTTCTGTATAGGCCAGGATAAGTTCAAGTCCCCAATGACGCTCAATCATATAGGTGAAATCTAGTTCAGGCATAGTGTCACTATCAACACTAGCTTCTACGCCAGTGTTACCGCCATTGATTGAAATACCATTACTATCATCTTGAGGGTCGACCTTAATAATACGGGCACGAACGAGAATATCTCCGGCCTCATAAGCTATAACGGGTGTTGCTACGACACTAACTCCAAGTGCTGCTAGTAAACAGGCAATATTTTTTTTAAGTTTCATTAGTTACTCCATTTCGGATTGAATTGTTGTTCTTGTGAGGCATCATACTTTTTTGTTACGTTAGCTATGTTGATCTAAATCAAGTTATGTTTAATTTACGCTAAGGCTTGTTGTTTTTTTGGTGAAGTCGCTCGTTGAGTAGCTTAGCTTAGGGGCTTAAGTTTGCTTAATATTTTTGTAATTAAGTTACAATTAAAACCATATATTATCGAGAGAAGAAAAATAATGTCTGAATTTAAAAGTGTAAATATCATAAAAAAAGCCAATGTATATTTTGATGGCAAGGTCGTGAGTAGAACGGTTAAGTTTGAAGACGGTTCCATCAAGACCCTGGGCTATATGATGCCTGGTGATTATAACTTTGGTACCGAGGCGGCTGAAGTGATGGAGATTTTAGCGGGGCGACTTGATGTGCGCTTGCCGGGTTCACAGCAATGGCTGACGATTCAGGCGGGAGAGTCATTTGATGTGCCGGAGAATTCTAATTTTGATTTAAAAGTTCATCAAGCAACTGATTATTGCTGTTCATATATCGATTAATCAGCGTGCGAATTTACAAGCTGACACCATAGTGTAATCAAAGGGTGGTACTTTATATTTTTACCCATTATTAAGGCAGACATGACACATTATCGAAAACCGAGACGAACTAAGATTGTTGCGACATTAGGCCCAGCAACGGATGATCCGGCCGTGCTGGAAGGTCTACTAAGGGCAGGGGTTGATGTGGTTCGTTTAAACTTCTCGCACGGTCACGCGGACGAGCAAAGAGAGCGCGCGCGACTTGTGCACGAGTTATCGGTGAAAATAGGTCGGCACGTTGGAATTTTGGCGGATTTACAAGGGCCTAAAATTCGTATAGCCCAATTCAAGGATAATAAGGTGCTGTTAGCCGAAGGTGCTGATTTTGTCATTGATGTTAACTTAGCGATGTCAGATGGCGATGCTACTCAAGTCGGCTGTATCTATAAACAATTGGCTGACGACGTGACGACTGGTAATCGACTATTGCTAGACGATGGACGAATTGTGCTGGAAGTGAATTCAGTCGATTCTGGAAAAATTAACTGTACGGTCGTGGTCGGTGGCGATCTGTCGAATAATAAAGGCATTAACCTGCAAGGTGGTGGCTTATCAGCCAACGCTCTCACCGATAAAGATAAACAGGATATCGTCACGGCGGCCGAAATTGGTGTGGATTTTGTTGCAGTTTCTTTTCCGCGCAATGCAGATGACATGAATCAAGCCAGAACCCTGGTTGAAGCGGCTGGAAGTCATGCTTTCCTGGTGGCTAAAATTGAACGCGCAGAAGCGCTCGATGTACTAGAAGAAATTATTGATGCCTCTGACGTTGTGATGGTCGCTCGTGGTGATTTAGGCGTAGAAATAGGCGACGCTAATTTACCGCCCGTACAAAAAAATATTATTCGTTTAGCGCGCGACCGCAATACGATCGTGATAACGGCGACCCAAATGAT
>JASJGO010000164.1:0-3703 GCA_033791505.1 Cycloclasticus sp. | reverse complement strand
CATGGGCGCCGATCGCAGCAGCCTGGACGAGCTGCGAATACGGGTCGAGTCGTTTCAGAAACAGGTCATGCGGCCCACCACGTTGGCCGACCTGCTAGCGATCTTGCTCCTGGCGATCGGCGGCACCGCCATCGCAGCTTGGGTCGCTCCCTGGCTGCCCGAGTTGGGCGGCGTCCTCGGTTCTTTTGCCTGGACCGTCATCCTGGTGACGGCCTTGGGCGTCGGTATCTCCTTTACGCGGTTGCGGAATCTGGAAGGCGCAGGGGCTAGCAAAGTCGGCTCGCTGTTTCTGTACTTGCTGGTCGCCAGTATCGGCGCCAAGGCGGAGTTCGCCAAGGTATTCGACGAGCCGGGCCTGTTCGTCGTGGCGGCCCTGTGGATCGCGATCCATGCAATAACGCTTCTGACCTTGCGGTATCTGTTGAAGGCCCCGATTTTCTACATGGCAGTCGCGTCCCAAGCGAACATCGGCGGCGCAGCGTCGGCGCCCATCGTGGCCAGCGCCTTTCACCCGGCCCTGGCACCCGTCGGTGCGCTGATGGGCGTGGCTGGGTATGTGCTGGGGACCTATGCAGGACTGATTTGCGCGTGGCTGCTGCGGTTGGCGCACACGCTGTACGCGTAACGCCGCGTCGGCCTTGATCGATAATGGGAGGACAACGCGATGGCGAGCGTCGAGAAACTGGGCGGCAGCTGGGTGATCGACCATAACAAAATACAAACCGATAGAATGCTCGCTATAACAAGCAGGCTATGGAATTCGGTGTCTGAGCGTTGCATCTGGATGATAACAGTACTAATGGAGCCAGGTCCTGCCATCAAAGGTATCGCTAATGGAACCACCGCAATCGCACTACGATCTTCAGCTTCAGCTTCTTCGGCGGGAGTGGTTCGTACAGCTCCAGTTTCGCCATGTAGCATAGCTAACGCCATCAGCAGCAGTACGATGCCGCCACCAACCCGAAAAGAGGCAAGGCTAGTACCCATGCCCAATAGCAACGTCTCGCCGGTTAGCGCGGCAGCGGTTAAAACAAATAACACGGTGATCGCAGAGATGTTAGCAATTTTACCGCGTTCAGTGGCGCTGTATGTTTTGGTTAGCGCGAGAAATATAGGCACAGCGGCGAAAGGGTCAAGAATGACAAATAAAGCAATAAAAAATCGAGTATATTCGGTCCAGTGTTCCATTAGAAAGGCTTTGTTATTATTACTAGAGTTATATTGCGTTAAAGTATACGCTACAGATAAAGGTAGTCAGTTAGTAATTGGCTCGAGTGTCTTTTGTAAGGTAGTAGCAGAACATGCGGCAATATAAAATTTGTACCGCTGGCGGCTGGTAACCATGGATTAACACAAGCATCTTACTAGCAGCGGATTTGATTTTAATCAGGGAGATATATTTTGGCTAAATTAACGTTTTATGGTGCAACAGAAGGTGTAACGGGCTCGTCATATATTTTAGAAACGGGTGGTAAAAAAATATTATTGGATTGCGGCCTTTTCCAGGGCGGGCGTGAAGCAGAAAAATCGAATAAAGATCCATTCCAGTTTGACGTGAGCAAGATCGATGCGGTGGTTTTATCGCACGCGCATCTGGATCATTCTGGACGCTTGCCTAAATTAGTTTCTGAAGGTTATCAACGGTCTTTATATATGACCGACCCGAGCTGCGAGCTGTTAGAAATTATGCTGAAAGACGCGGCGTTTCTACAACAACGCGATGCCGAATGGGAAAATAAGCGCAGGCGTCGGCAAGGCAAAGATGAAATTGAAGCCATCTATACTATTGAAGACGTTGAAGCAACGTTGGCGCTGTGTGAAGGCACAGCTTACGGCGTTCGTCGTGAAATACTGGAAGGCGTTGAGGTCTGCTTCCGAGACGCAGGGCATATACTGGGTTCGTCCATCGTCGAACTATTTATCAATGAAAATGGCGTAGAGAAAAAACTGGTGTTTTCTGGCGACCTTGGTAATAGCTGTGCGGCCTTATTGCGTGATCCTGAAATAGTTGAAGAAGCAGACATTTTGATGCTCGAGTCGACCTATGGCGATCGTAACCATCGCCCGATGGATGAAACCCTGGATGAGTTTGAAAACATCATTACTGAAGCCTCAAAAAATGGCGGTAATATTTTAATCCCGTCTTTTGCCGTCGGCCGAACGCAGGAAATTATCTTTCGTCTGGGTGAGCTTTATCAAAAAGGGTTGTTACGACATCAAGCCGTTTATCTGGATAGTCCAATGGCTATCGCCGTCACTGAGGTCTATCACCGTTACCAAAATTTTTATAATAAAGAAGACGCTTCGACAATGCAGAAGGGCGCAAAAAGTAGCCTGCATTCTTTTTTACCGATACTGCGATATACCCCCTCAACAGAAGAATCAATGGCTCTGAATAATATAGAAGCAGGCGCAATTATTATTGCGGGCAGTGGCATGTGTACCGGTGGCCGTATCCGCCATCATTTCAAACATAATATATGGAAAAGAAATGCCCACGTGGTGATCGTTGGCTATCAGGCGGTTGGCACGCCTGGACGAGCTTTAGTAGACGGTGCGAAAACGTTTCATCATGGTGGTGATGACATTGCTGTTAAGGCGACTATTCATACCTTAGGCGGGTTTTCTGCCCACGCCAGCCAATCGCAACTGGTCGACTGGATCAGTCATTTCAAAACACCCCACCCAAAACTATATCTAGTCCATGGCGAAACGGAAACCAAAGCAACTTTCCAAAAACACCTGGCAGGTGTTGGCTGGTCAGCTGAAATACCGCACGAAGGTGACAGTATTACGTTTTAAATTTAAAGCTCTTTAGTTTTTACTTTAGACTGGTTTAGAAAGGCGGGGGAGTAGTACCTTGTTTGGTCTTTATTATAAAATGACAGGGTATTATAGTCCAGACTAGTGCCCGCTTTTCTTTCGGGGTATATGTATAGGAATTACAGGGACTTTTTGTTCCCCTTAATAACAAGTTATAAAAAATGGAATTATTGAAGCCAGTCACCATAAGCTTTTGCATTTTATTAATAATGTTTTATCTTTACAGTGGGTTTTCTAGTGGGCAAGAGACTCTTAATGTAAAACTTATTGATAAAGGCAGCATTAGTGCAGGGGGCGGTAGAACCCACTCAGTTAGTGCTTATTATGTAGACGTAATGCTTGGTAACGGTGAAAAAATCCGATTAATGTCAAAAGACCCTAAACTTTTATTCTTTGATGGTGGACTCATCGATGTGGAATCATATTATTCACCATTGCGATTAAAATCCGTTTATGTACTTAAATAAATTTATTTTTATAACAAAAATATCAAGGCGACGCGCAAAGAAACGCGCGCGTCTTATATAAAACGTTATGCAAAGAAAATAATTAAAAAATATAAGTACGACACTTAACATGGAATCAACGTCTCAGCTTCTTATAGCGCTTGGTGGAATTCTTCTATTAGGCCTGGTGATGTCCGCTCTCGGTCAACGGACATTGCTACCTCGAGTGACGCTTCTGTTAATTTTAGGTGTGGTCATAGGCAAGGAAATGCTGGACATCATTCCGCCTATATTTTCCGAGCGGTTTGATATTATTGCTGTTATAGCACTACTGATGGTCGGATTTCTGTTAGGAGGAAGGCTCACCATTGATTGCCTACGGCAGTCCGTGGGCAAGGTTATGTGGATCTCCATAAGTGCAGCAATAATCACTA
>JASJGO010000163.1:0-7661 GCA_033791505.1 Cycloclasticus sp. | reverse complement strand
CGTTTTAAAATCTCAGTTGGCAGAGAGTTAATTTGCTTTATGGATTTCTTATGTTCAAATATCTTCCACATACTGTAAATAGTATAGATACTATATTTAGTATGTCAAATTTATTGAGAAACCAATCCATGACTTAGGTTTCTAATAGCCTAAAGGGTGATTATAATTATTCAGCATTAGGTTTCACCCTAACGGGCGAGTTACTCTTTTGTCTTTAGCAACATAGCTGAGCCAAACAGTATAAATAACTTTTACCCTAAACCCATCAATCAACCAATTTAAAACAAGGCAAATAAACGTCTTCACTGGTCTTTACGGTTTGTAATGTAACCGGCAGGTCAAAGTCTAACGCGTCGAAGTCTTTGCCGATCAATGAGCTGATCATTCTTGGCCCTTCTGCTAAATCTATCAGCAATACGGCGTACGGTACGTCGTCTCTAAACGCTGGGCCGGGGGCTCTGTAAACTACGCTGTAGGAATGAATGGTTCCATTACCGCTGGCTGCGCGGTGTTGCAGGTTTTCTGATTGGCAGAGTCGGCAAATTCGTTGTTGATAATATTGCACGTGGCCGCAATCATTACAGTGTTGCAGCAGCAATTTACCGTCTTTAAAGCCATCCCAAAGTGCCTGACTATCGGCGTCGGGTGTGGGTAAAGGTTTTTGTAATACGTCTGCAGTTAAACCGCTCATAGTGTGCTCTCCGTGCCTAAAATCGTTGTTGCCTGAGTTGAAAAGCCCGCGCCTAAGGTATGAACTATCCCTAGTTCTGCACCGGCGACCTGGCGTTCACCACAACTGCCGCGAAGTTGGCGAACCACTTCTACAAAATGAAACCATGCAGCAGGAATGCCGGGGTGGGCATAAGACAGCATACCGCCGTGTGTATTGGTTGGAATACTACCGCCGTAGGTGATATTGCCATCTTGCACGAAGGCGCCTGATTCGCCTTTTTTGCAGAAGCCAAGATCTTCAAGCATCATCAATAAGGTGCCGGTAAAGCAATCATAAATACCCGCTACGTCCATATCGGCGGCTTTAACGCCGGCCATATCGTAAGCTTTTTGTGCTGATTGAACGGCACCAGTTTGGGTGAGCTCGGGCATTAAAAAGATATGTTCGTGACTGTAATACTCTCCCCCACCAAGAATATAGATAGGGGTATCGGTATATTCGTGCGCCCTTTCTGCTGAGGTTAAAATCAACGCGGCTGCGCCGTCGGAAATTAACGAGCAATCGAGCATATGGTATGGCGAGCTGACCATTTTGGAATGCAGAACGTCTTCGATGGTAATGGGGTCAGTTTTTTGTGCGCCCGGTGTACGGCTTGCGTGATCACGAAAGGTAACGGCTACTTGCGCCAGTTGCTCAGGCGTTGTGCCAAACTCTTTCATATGCCGATGGGCGGTCATCGCAAAGGTGTTGGCGACTGGAATGCCAAATGGCATTTCGTATTGCTGGTCGCGGCTTTCGGTCATCGCTCGTATCGCCATATCCGGTGTCATACCGCTTAACAGGCTGTCGCCACAGGCTACCAGTACGGTATCGGCCAGGCCTGCGTTAATGGCAGCGGCTGCGGTATTGACCGCTGCGCCTGCGGTTGCGCCGGATACCTGCAAGGTATTTGAGTAGCTGGGCTGAATGTTCAAGTATTCACTGAGCGCGATGCTAAAACGGTGAAACGACGATGCAAAGGCGTTGCCAGTTAACACGCCATCGATTTCACTTTTATCCATCCCCGCATCGGCGAGTGCTTTGAGCGTTGCGTCGGCGGTTAAATCGAGCGGGCTTCTGCCAGGTACGCGGCCAGAAGGCGACTGCCCTACGCCAACGATGGCCACTTTGCCGCGCAGTGACCTATTCATGCGCATCTACTTCAACCACAACGGCGCCACGCGCTACGTTATCGCCGGCTTTACAAAGAATGCTGGACACTACGCCGGCATTGACGGCCTCAATTTGTAACTGCATTTTCATGGATTCCATCACGATTAATAGCTGCCCCGCTTCGACCGATTCGCCCTCTTTCACTTTGACGCTGATAATTTCACCCATCATCGGCGCGGTCACGCTATTAGCTGATTCTGAACCACCTTGTTTGTCGCTAACTACTTGTACTACCTGATAACAGCTCTGTTGGCCTAAGGTGTGTATGTAGACGCAATCATCACTGGCTTTTGCGCTAAGCGACACGCAGCCATCTGAAAACTCAGCCAAATAACTCAGCTCGCCGCGAGGTTGTAAACGCAAGTCAAATTGTTGTTCATCTACCATAACGGAGACGAGGTTATCTTTATCGACCTTCAGGAAAGCGATTTTCCATTGTTGCTCGTCTTGCACCAGGTTAAAGGTGTAAATGGGTCGGTCATCGGGTGATAACAGCGCCCAGTTACTAAAGGTATCTGCGCGTAGCCAGGGGTTAGTTGAACTGACCATTCTATACTGACCAAACCATAGCACTGCCGCGATAGCCGCCTGTTTTTTTAGTTGTTCAGAATCGCTCGTTTCTGAGTACCCTGTTAGCCAGCGGTCTAATGTGCCGGTATCAATATTATCGGCAATTACGTCTGGGTCGCGTAATAATTGCTGTAAGAAGTTGCGATTGTTATCGAGGCCAAAAATAACCGTATCGCTGACGCCTTTTTGCAGGCGTTCCAGTGCTTCGGCACGATTTGCGCCATCGGCAATCAATTTGGCGATCATTGGGTCGTAATAAGAAGAAACCTCATCGCCGCTATCGACACCCGACTCAACGCGCAGGTGTTGTTGTGGGAACTGAATAAAATCAACGGTTCCGGTTGCTGGCATAAAGTTTTGCGCAGGCGATTCAGCGTACAGGCGTACTTCGATGGCGTGACCTGTTGCCGTTACATCGTCTTGTTGAAAACCAAAACCACTACCCTGTGCGATACGGATTTGTAGTTCGACCAGGTCTAATCCAGTAATCATTTCAGTTACCGGGTGCTCCACTTGCAGCCTTGGGTTTACTTCCAGGAAGTAATGTTCGTCGCCTAGTACCAAAAATTCAACCGTACCCAGCCCCCTAAAGTTTATTTGCTTTGCTAAACGGCAAGCATCGGTGAGTAGCGTTGCTCTTAATGTCGGGCTTAAGAAAACAGCCGGCGCTTCCTCGACTACTTTTTGATGGCGTCTTTGTAAGGAGCACTCGCGTTCAAATAAATGCACGACATTGCCTTCACCATCGCCAGCGATCTGTACTTCAACATGGCGCGCATTATTGATGCATTTCTCAATGAGTAATGAATCATCCGAAAAAGAACGCAGTGATTCACTCATCGCGGCAGCGATATCGGCGTCTAAATTGGCAAAATCATTTAATACACGCATGCCTTTACCGCCACCACCAGCTGCGGCTTTGAGCATAACGGGTGGTGTCATTGCTTTGACCAGTTCGGCTATAGCGTTGGGATCGTTGAGTTTGCCATCACTACCTGGAATAACAGGTACTTGTGCATTGACGGCTTCTTTTTTAGCAGCCGATTTATCACCAAAGCGGCGTAAGCTATCCGCGCGTGGGCCAATAAAGGTCAGGCCCGCCTCTTCGACTGCGTCAGCAAAATCCGGGTTTTCAGATAGAAAGCCATAACCGGGGTGTATAGCGTCGCAGCCCTGGCTGATAGCGGCATCAATCACCTTGTCAATATTCAGGTAACTGTCGGCTGCAGCTGCGCCGCCAATAGCCACGGCGTGCCCAATTTCTCTGACGTGACGGCTTTGTTTATCGGCGTCTGAGTAGACGGCAACCGCATCAATGCCTAATCGGCGACAAGTACGTGCAATACGGCAGGCGATTTCGCCGCGATTTGCGATAAGAATTCGTTTAATCATTGTCTGAATATACCAAATTTAGTTTCAATTTTCGGAGAGCGTCCGGCCAGGTCTAGTAATAGAGCGAGTGCTTCGCGCGTTTCTGTTGGATCAATAACCGCGTCGTACCATAGTTTGGACGCAAAGTTATAGGCCCCTTCTGAATCCTCAAAGCGCATACGGTGCGGCGCTTTAAATTCTTCGCGCTCTTCTGCGGTCCAGCTTTTGCCTTCACGGGTTAGAATGTCTTCACGCACGGTTGCCAGCGTATTAGCCACTTGTTCTGGGCCCATAATGCCAGAGCGACCAGACGGCCAGGACAGCATGGCGTTCGGTTTAAAGGGTCGGCCACACATGGCCAAATAACCCGCGCCGTAAGAGCCGCCGGTAATGAGTGTATATTTAGGCACTTTTGCCGAACACATGGCGGTAATGAATTTAGCGCCGTCCTTTGCAATGCCGCCGCGTTCCGCGTGCTCGCCGACCATAAAACCAGGAACGTCGGCGATAAATAACAGGGGAATATCACGCTGGCAACATAGGTTAATAAAGTGAGCGCCTTTTTTAGCAGACTCGCTAAACATAACGCCTTCATTAGCGAGAATGCCAATTTCAAAACCGTGAATTTTGGCAAAACCACACATTAAGGTGTCGCCGTATTTGGCTTTGAATTCATCAAAGTTACTGCCGTCGATGAGTCGCGCAAGAATTTCCCTGTTATGCGTTGGGATCTTGGTATCTTTATTGACGATGCCGTAAATGTCTTCGATGGGATAAAGCGGCTCTGCGGATTGAGCTACGTCCCAACGTTGTGTCGGCAAGTTGCCCAGGTTTCGCACGATATCACGCGCAATACTGAGGCCGTGCGCGTCGTCTTCGGCGATATGGTCGGTTACACCACTGACGCCGGAATGCATTTCTGAGCCGCCCAGTTCTTCGTGCCCGACGACTTCGCCGGTGGCTGCCAATACGAGTTGAGGGCCGCCCAAATACATAAAGCCTTTGCCTCTGATGATGACGACTTCATCGCATAAAGCGGGAATATAAGCGCCACCTGCCGTTGATGAACCAAAAACGATGGCAATTTGTGGAATACCTTCGGCAGACATTTCAATTTGATTTACGAAGATGCTACCGAACATGCCTTCATCGGGGAAAATACCTTCCTGTTCGGGTAAGAACGCACCCCCGCTTTGCACCATAGTGATACAGGGTAGTCGGTGTTGGATGGCAAATTTCTGCGCGCGGACGTGTTTTTTGCAGGTCATGGGGTAATAGGTGCCGCCCTTTACCGTCGCGTCATTAACAATAATCATGCACTGACGGCCATTAACGATACCGACGCCGGTAATTAAGCTGGCGCCTATTGCTGTGCCTTCGGGCAGGTTGTCTCCAGCTAGTTCACCGAGTTCAAAAAAGGGTGAGCCGGGGTCAACCAATAAACGAATACGATCACGCGGTAATATTTGCTCGCGGTGCTCGGTATGCCGTTTACGTGCTTTTTCTGGCCCGCCTAGATGAGCGCGTTGGCGACGTTGTTGCAAATCTTTAATACGTTCTAAGTAATGATCGCGATTGGCGATAAAACTTTCCGTCTGAGTGTTTACTGTGGTTTTTAAAATGGACATAGTTTAAACATCAATATGAGTTAAATTAAAGGAAATCAGGTGCTTGACGTAGCGTCAACGCCACTTTCGCGACCCCTGGTTTTTCGAAAATATCTGTATCTACAATGATCACTTTTGCCTTAAATGAGAGAGAGTTACGGATGGTTTGTTGTATTTTTTCGGTCAATTCGGCGTCCTGATCTTTTGTTCGCCCAGCGCCCCGTTCAACCAGCACTTTGAGGTTCTGCTGCGTGGTATGGCCGTCAAAGTCGGCTAAGACGCGCATAACGCCATTGGTGTCGGGCTGCATTTGTAATACCAGATCCTGAATAGCCGATGGGAAAACGTTGATGCCACGAACGATCAGCATATCGTCGGTGCGGCCAAAGCAGCGTATTTTGGGCCCCGTACGACCACAGCCGCATTCGGTATCGGTGACGATAATATGGTCACCACTCTTAAAGCGTACAACGGGCGATGCCTCTCGACCTATGGCGGTGTACACGAGTTCGCCAGTGACGCCTTTTTCAAACGCTATCACTTCGTCTGTTTCGGGATTTATTAATTCAACGATAATATGGTCCTGACAGATCATATGCATACCGTCCTGTTCAGAGCACTCGGCCCAATAGATAACGCCCAAATCGGTGCCGCCCATCATTTCGCATACTTTTGCGCCCCAGGCAGCTTCAAGTGCTTCACGAATAGCGGGGATACCACCACCGGGCTCACCGCCAACGATCAATTGTTGTACGCCCAGTTCTGTCGCCGATTTACCCAGTACTTTAGGCGCCAGAGCGGCAACGTGTAACAGGAAGTTAGGTGCACCAATCACCACGCGCGGCTTAATGTCGTCACAAGCGCGAAGTAAACGATCTACCCCACCGTCGGCGCCAACGGGAATGTCGATAGCGCCCATATATTGAATCGCCTGTACGCATGGAATGCCACCAACAAAGCCTTTACTCATTGAAAAGCCGTGTAATACGAAATCGCCCGGCTCTACGCCACAGGCAAAAAAGCCCCGTGCGCTAAGCTCGTTCCACATTTCAATATCATTCTCGGTCAGCGCGACGTAAGCGGGACTACCCGTTGTGCCTGATGAGGCCTGCATTTGTACTATTTCAGATAAATCTGCTGCTTGATGTAAACCAAACGGTGGCGCGGCTTGTAAGCTATCCCTTAAATCTTGTTTAACGGTAAAAGGAATTTTCGTAAGATCCTGAATAGTTTTGATATCTTCGAATTTAATACCCGCATCAGCAAATTTTTGTTGATACAGAGCTGAATTTTCAGCAAGATAAGCCATTTGCTGCTGCAGTTTTTTTTCCTGAATCTCAATGATCTCTGCCTGACTGGCCACTTCAATGGGGTGGTAGCATTGAGCGCCTATTTTTTCTAGGGCACCGTTTTTTCTATAGCTCATAATGATTGTTCCTTATAATATTTGACATACAGCGGTGCCTTTAACTACGGCCCTTTCCGCACAATAACAGCTCAATTTACAACGGGCAAAAACGCCTTGTTCTGTTTGTTCTATAGACTCAATTACGCCGCTTACTCGAACTTCATCGCCGGGATAGACTGGGCCAAGGAAAGCAACGTCTAGCTCACCGCCATACGCCCAGCCACCCCAGTTCCACTCAGATAAAACACGAGAAACAAACGCCAGGGTTAACAAACCATGCGCAATGGTTCGGCCAAAAAAAGTGGTTTTTGCAAATTCAGGGTCGATATGCAGTGGATTAACGTCGCCAGAGGCATCGGCATACGCGTCTATCATCGCCTGGTCTACGAATTGAATTAGTTCAGGCAGCTGATCGCCTACGGACAGGCCCTTATAGTTTTCTAATGGTGTCGTCATTATTCTTTACCCCAAATTCGAGTAATTAAGCCCGTTGTTATTAAGTCGCCGTGCTGATTGAGCGTTTCGGTGGTCATTTCGACGTAGTTACGCTCTTTTTTTTGATACAGTCTGAGTACCGTTGCAGAGGTGAATAAAGTCTCACCAATTTTTGCTGGGCGATGAAATTTGAATGTTTGCTTGGCGTGTATGCCACCTGGAGGACCGACTCGGGTACGCAGTGCGTCAATGACGTAAACGGCGGCTAACATCGGCGGCGAAACGCTGTCACCTTCGTTATCTTTTACCTTAAGTTGTTTCGTTAAGTCATTGGTTGATTTGATATATTTATCTACAACATCATGGCTTACTTGAAAAGAAGGTG
>JASJGO010000162.1:0-18735 GCA_033791505.1 Cycloclasticus sp. | reverse complement strand
TGTTTAAGTCCGGTATAGACTGAGAATACTATGAAACAAGATACCCACCCTGAATATAAAGAAATTTCTGTTGCTTGTAGTTGTGGCAATAATTTCAAAACTAACTCAACATTGAGCAAAGACGAATTACACATCGAGTCTTGCTCAGCTTGCCACCCTTTTTATACGGGCAAGCAACGAACTGTTAATACCGCTGGCCGAGTTGACAAGTTTAATAAGCGCTATCAACGCGGATAATTTACGGTTTAGACGCCAGGTCGATAAAATGCCACCTTTTAGGTGGCATTTTTTTTATCTGAAGAATTAGAATATAAGCTACTAAAAAGTTTAGGAGTCTTAAGATGATTGAGCGTCGCTGTATGTTAATTACTCTGGCCTTGTTAATATCAGGCTGCGCAGTGAACCCAGCAACGGGGGAGCGTGATTTTGTCTTAATGTCTGAAAACGAGGAGCTAGCCTTAGGCCGTCAGTACAGTCAACAGGTGATGAAAGAGTATCGCGCCTACGATAACGCGACTCTGCAACAATACGTGCAATCTGTTGGAGACAGAGTCGCGCGCGAAAGCCATCGGAAAAATTTATTTTATCGATTTACCTTGTTAGATAGCACGCAAGTAAACGCGTTTGCCTTGCCGGGCGGTTACATTTATATAACGCGAGGCCTGTTAGTGTACTTAAACAGTGAGGCCGAGTTGGCCGCTGTTTTAGGCCATGAGCTAGGACACGTTACCGCCAGGCATTCAGTCAGGCAGCACGGTTTGGCAACGGCGACCAATGTGCTGGGTAGTATTCTTGCGACCACCTCAGGGGTTCAGGGAGTAGGGCAGCTAACAAATCTGTTGAGTACGGGAATTGTCAGAGGCTACGGACGAGAGCACGAATTGGAGGCCGATGGTTTGGGCGTCGACTATTTAGTGAAGGCTGGGTACCCGGCGTCTGCGATGAAAAAGGTGATTACAACTCTTAAAAACCAGGAGCTTTTTGATAAAAAACTGGCAAAAGAGCAAGGTCGCGAACCACGGGCCTATCATGGCGTTTTTTCGACCCACCCGAAGAATGATACTCGGTTACAAGAGGTGTTATCGCGGGCCGGGAAACAATTAAAATCAACGACGGTTAGTGATAAACAAGACGCGAATTTTTTAAATCACTTAGTCGGCTTAACGTTTGGTGATAGTGAAAAGGATGGCATTACCCGCGGCAATAATTTTTACCACCCCGATTTAAATTTTAAAATTATATTTCCAAAAAACTGGTTAATCTCAAATAGTTCACAAGCAATTGCAGCGGCTTCTCCGGGTGATACAGCATTTATGCAGCTAGTGTTACAGGATTTGAATCAAAAAATGACGCCGCAACAGTTTTTGAAAACCCGGCTGGGGATAAGCGGCGTTATCAGTGAGGCGCCGTTGTCGATAGGTCCTTTTGCTGGCCATACGGTAGTCGTTAACGGTAAAACCCCGTATGGGCAGAGAAAAATGCGTGTGGCGGTGCTATACGACGGGCCGCGTGCCTTTATTTTTTTTGCGGCGACTAAGAAAAATAATAGCTTTGAACAATTCGACTCGCAATTTCTTGCACGCATTAACAGTTTTTCACGGCTCAGTAGAGACGATCGAAAAAACGCTACCGAATTGACATTGCAGCTTACCAGGGTTGTACGTGGCATGGTTTTGCACGATTTGACGAAAGCCTCGCCTATTACTCACCACGCAGAGGATCAGCTGCGGCTTTTAAATGGCATTTTCCCCGTGGGAGAGCCTAAATCAGGTGACCTGATGAAGATAGTCCGTTAAAATTACGGGTCATATTGAAAATTATTTTAATCAAAGCGCCTATACTGTGTGCCGAGAGCAAAATCACCATTTAAGTAGGAGTTACAGATGTCTTCAAAGAATTTAACGTTAACGGACAACGAGAGCGGAAAAAGTATAGAGCTACCGTTACTGGAAGGTACCTTGGGCAACCCTACCATTGATGTTAAAGGCATTCCTGGTGCGTTAGGCTACTTTACACACGATCCAAGTTTTGGCACGACGGCGAGTTGTGAAAGCAAAATTACGTTTATTGACGGTGATAAGGGCATTTTGCTGCATCGTGGCTACCCTATTGAGCAATTAGCTGAGCACAGTAGCTATATTGAAACGGCCTACTTGCTGATTCATGGTGATTTGCCAGATAAAGAAGAGTTTGAAAAGTTTAGTACGGTTATTCGTCGCCATACGATGATTAACGAGTCCTTGAAAACGTTTTTCGGCGGCTTTCGACACGACGCTCACCCGATGTCTATGATGATGGGCGTTGTCGGATCATTGGCTGCTTTTTATCATGAAGGCTTGAATATGAATGATGAGGAGCACTTAATGATTTCGGCCCACAGGTTGATCTCTAAGTTGCCAACTATTGCCGCGGCTTGTTATAAGCATTCGATTGGCGAGCCTATCGTGTATCCGCGTAATGACCTTGACTATTGTGAAAACTTACTCCATATGATGTTTTCAGTGCCCTGTGAAGAATACGTCGTTAGCCCAGTCGCGGCTAAAGCATTAAATTTATTGTTTATCCTGCACGCCGATCACGAACAAAACGCCAGTACATCAACGGTCAGACTGGTAGGTAGTACGGGGGCTAATCCGTTTGCCTGTATTTCGGCGGGTATAGCGGCGTTATGGGGCCCGGCTCACGGCGGAGCAAACGAAGGCGTTTTGAAAATGCTAGAGGAAATCGGTAGCGTTGATAATATCCCTAAGTTCATAGCTAAAGCTAAAGACAAAGATGACCCGTTCAGGCTCATGGGCTTGGGTCATCGGGTATATAAGAATTTTGATCCTAGAGCGACCATTATCAGGAAAGTTTGTTACGAAGTTCTAGCCGAAACGGGAGTCGACGACCCGATGTTTGAGTTGGCTATGAAGTTAGAAGAAGTGGCGTTACAGGATGATTATTTCGTTGAGCGAAAGTTATACCCAAATGTTGATTACTATTCGGGTGTTATTTATAAAGCGTTAGGCATTCCTGTAAGCATGTTTACGGTGATGTTCGCCTTAGCAAGAACCTCTGGTTGGGTCTCGCATTGGTTGGAAATGATGGCGGACCCTGACGGTAGAATTGGACGTCCTCGTCAGCTCTATACTGGCGTGAAAGAACGTGACTACGTAGCGCTAAATAAGCGTTAATTTGCGGCAGCACTAAAGTATGAAAAGAGCGCAGCGCAGGCTGTGCTTTTTTTTGCTTGGTAAGTCTTAGAAGAGGTCGTCAATAACTTGTTGCTGCTCGACGGGTGAATTATTAAGCTGATGGCTTGAGGTATCTAAAGCAGGCACGTTTTCTTGCCTAAAATATTCAAAAATAGCATTTGGATTAGCGGGGTCGGTTTTAAATCCTGTATTGGGATCAATCAAAATACCGACGATGCCGTCAGGCTGTGATAATGCTATATTCGGAGTGCCTTCGAGAGCTTTGCTCATAAAGTCAATCCATATGGGCAAGGCGGCGTGCCCACCTGTTTCTTTGTTGCCCAATGGCTGGCTGTTGTCAAAGCCGACCCAGGCGACGGCAACTAGGGATGGATTAAAGCCACTAAACCAGGCGTCGCGTTGATCATTGGTCGTGCCTGTTTTACCCGCCAAATCAGTTCGCCCAAGGCTTAGAGCTCGCCGGCCTGTGCCACGACTGACAACGTCTCGTAATAAAGAGTTGGCGAGAAAATTTAATTGTGGCGAAATAACGCGCGGAGCCTTTTTAGGCGCTTGGGTCGCTTTATCAGCCGTATCAGCGCTAATTAGTGCGTCATCAGTTTCTAACGGGGTGAGGCTAACCGAGACCGATGACGCCTCTTCTACAGTTAATGTTTCATCATTTTCGGTGGCCAGCAGAGGGTTGGCTTGAAATAATTCTTCGCCGGAATAAGAAACAACGCGGTCAATAAAATAAGGTTTGATTTGAAACCCACCGTTGGCAAAAACGGAATAAGCCGTTGCCATTGTGTAAGGGTTCGCGCTACCGCTACCAAGAGATAGCGAAAGGTTTTTAGGTAGGTCAGCTGGATTAAAGCCAAATCGAGTTGCAAAATTACGCACATAGGAAACACCAATATCTCTTAGAATTCGAATAGAAACGAGATTTCTGGAGTGAACCAGGGCTTCGCGTAATCGAGTAGGGCCAAAAAATTGCCCGCTGTAATTCTCGGGTCGCCATTGCCGCTCGAGCCCAGCGTCGTTGAAAACGACTGGGGCGTCGTTAATCAAGGTTGCAGCCGTGTAACCCTTAGATAAAGCGGCGGTATATAAAATAGGTTTGAAACCAGATCCTGGCTGGCGTTTAGATTGGACGGCCCTATTAAACTTACTGGAGTAGTAGTCGTAGCCGCCGACCAGAGCGGTTAAAGCGCCATCTGTTGGATTAAGCGCGACTAACGCACCTGTTACATCGGGCACTTGCGCCAGTTCATAACTGGAGCTTCCAGGTTTTTGGCGCACACGAATAATGTCGCCTACAGATAAAATATCTGTAGCTTTGCTCGGCGCTTTCCCTTGCTTGTTTTCATTGATATAAGGCCACGCCCACTTTAAATCCTGCCATATAATTTCATGGCTACGGTTATCAAGCGTCACGACCTGAATGCTTTGTTCTGACGAGCTGGTAACCAGCGCAGGTAGCGTTTCGCCAATATTTTTATGAGAAGATAAGGGGCTGGAGTGTAACGCATTGAAATCGATACTCGTTAGATCGACGTGTCCCAATATGCCCCGATAACCGTGCCGTTTATCATAGTCATGCAGAGCGTTTCTGATGGCAAGGTTGGCGGCATTTTGTTGGTAACTATCGATAGTGGTGTAAACGAACATGCCCGAGGTGTAAATTTCATCGCCATACAGCTTAAACATCTCGTCGCGTACCATTTCTGCTACGTAGGGGGCCTCTAGTTCGCTGGACGCGGAACGCACTTTGGCGGTAATTGGTTCACTAACTGCGGCATTGAATTGAAGCTGGTCGATGTAGTTAAGGCTAAGTAGTCGATTTAATACATAATTGCGCCTTGCGAGCGCTCTATCAGGATTGGTGATTGGATTAGAGCTAGAAGGTGCTTTAGGTAGGCTTGCAATCATGGCCTGTTGAGCCAGGCTGAGTTCTTCGAGCTTTTTCCCGTAGTAAACATCCGCGGCGGCAGCTATGCCGTATGAGCGATGGCCAAGGTAAATTTTATTTAGATAGAGAGAAAGAATGTCCTGTTTACTGAGTTGCTGTTCGATAGCGAACGAAATTAATATCTCACGTAATTTTCTTAGATAGGTTTTTTCTGAACTTAAAAAGAAGTTACGGGCTACTTGCATGGTAATCGTGCTGCCCCCCTGTCTTTTTTCTCCAGTTAATACCAGTTGAGTTGCCGCACGAGCAAGGCCCATAAAATCTACACCAGAGTGTTGGAAAAAATCCTTATCCTCGGCGGCTATAAAGGCGTCGACTTGAAGTTGTGGGATATCGGCATATAATATCGGAATGCGTTTTTTTTCGCCGAATTTGGCGATTAGTAAGCCGTCTTTACTGAAAACGCTAAGGGGAGTTTGAAGCTGAATGTCATTGAGTGCGCGGGTGTCAGGTAAATCAGGGATAATGACGAGCTTGACATAAATTCCAATAATCCCCGCCAGGAGTAGGCTAAAAATAAGGAGCCATTTGAAAATAAACTTTAAAAATGGGAAAGCTCTGTGTGTTTGGGTCATGCCAATATGGGCTCAAAAGTTTATTAAAGGTTGGGTATTGCCGGGGTATTGTATTAGTATTGTGAATAAAATCACATTAACACACGCTGAAATAATAGATTTTAAAAAAAAGCAGAAAAATTATGAATTAAAGCTATACTCTAGCTAAGTATTGTTAGTCATTGATTTTATAGTTAAACTGAACTCATATTTATATTGTCTTGTTATTTAAAGATGTATAGAAAAAGGAAAAAAAAGGATGTCTTTTTTCAAACGAATTAATCCCAATGTGCTGGGTATTGATATTAGTACCTCAGCTGTAAAACTGATTGAGCTGAGCAGGCATGGAGCGCGTTTTCGTGTGGAGAGTTATGCGGTAGCAGCGCTTCCAGAAAACGCCGTGATTGACAATAATTTTGCCGATATCGATGCGATTGGTCAATCCATACGAACGGTCGTTGAGCGTTCTGGAACAAAATTAAAACAGGCGGCGGTGTCTGTTACAGGTTCTGCGGTGATCACCAAGATTGTAACCATCCCAACCCCTGAAAATAATGATGACCTCGTGTCTCAGGTCGAGTTAGTAGCCGATCAATATATTCCTTATTCACTTGACGAAGTTAATTTAGACTTTAGTGTTATTGGGCCTAATGAAAAGAACAAAGGGATGGTCGACGTTCAACTCGCGGCGTCGAGACGGGAAAATATAGACGACAGGGTTGCGGTATTGGATTTGGCTGGTCTTAAAGCCAGAATTGTGGATGTTGAAGCCTACGCGCTTGAAAATGCATACGGTTTGTTGAAAGGCTCATTGCCCGACTACGGACCGGAAGCAACGATAGCGATAGCGGATACCGGGGCTAATGTTACAACGCTCAATATCATTCATAAAAACAAGGTTATTTATTCAAGGGAACAGGGCTTTGGTGGTAAGCAGTTAACAGAAGAAATTCAGCGGCGATACGGCCTGTCCTATGAGGAAGCAGGAATGGCAAAGAAGCACGGTGGTTTGCCAGACAGCTATATAACAGAGGTACTAGATCCGTTTAAAGAGGTTATGTGCCAACAAATAGGTCGCTCCCTGCAATTCTTTTTCTCTTCAAGTTCGCAGCATAGCGTAGATCAGATAGTTCTTTCAGGGGGGACGTCCTCTTTGCCGGGTATTGATGCATTGTTGGAAGAGAAATTGGGAACGCCGGCAACCATCGCCAACCCGTTCTCTCAAATGTCGCTAGCGGCAAAAATTAAGGCGCAAGCCTTGAGTAACGACGCACCAGCATTGATGATTGCGACTGGGCTTGCGTTAAGGAGTTTCGATTAATGGCTAGAATTAACCTTCTTCCCTGGCGTGAAGAGCTTCGTCAGCAGCGACAAACTGATTTTTTAATATTCCTGGCGGTCGGGATTATTGTTTCGATTGTGATTATGATAGGCATTCATTTTACGATTGAAGGGTTTATCGATAATCAAGGTAGCCGTAATCGCTTTTTGCAAAATCAAATAGCTGTTTTGGACAAAGAAATTAAAGAAATAAAAGAGCTAGAAAAAACGAAAAGCAAATTACTGGCCAGAATGGAGGTCATTCAACGACTACAAAGGAGCCGTCCAGAGATTGTTCACATGTTTGATCAGTTAGCCAAAACAGTGCCTGAGGGCGTTCATCTCACTAAGTTTAACCAAAGCGGAACCAACCTGTCGATTGATGGCTCCGCGCAGTCCAACACTCGCGTTTCTGCTTATATGCGAAGTTTGGAGGGTTCACCCTGGTTAAAAGGTACTGACTTAAATGTCATTCGTTCTAAAGGTGTTGATGCAAATAGTTTCACCTTAAAAGTTACCCAATCTAAGGTTGGGGAGCCCACCGAGGAGAGATGAAATGAATTTACAAGACATTAATTGGGATTTTAATGAGGCAGGAAACTGGCCGCCGTTAATCAAGTTATTGGCCATTATATTAGCCAGTTTAATTTTGATGGGGGTGTGGGTTTACTCTGATACATTGGATCAGCTAGACGCCCTGGCTAAAGTAGAAAAAGAAGAGCTTGTTTTAAAGAAAACGTTTGAGAAGAAGCATGAAAAAGCGGTAAACCTCGCCCCTTATAAGCAGCAGCTAAGTGATATGCAAAAACAATTTGGTGCAATGTTGCAACAGCTCCCAAATAAAACGCAGATAGCTGATTTACTGGTTGATGTCTCCCAGGCTGGGCTTGCGAGTGGTTTAGAGTTTAGTTTGTTCCAGCCCTTGGGCGAGTCAAGAAAAGATTTTTATGCTGAAAAACCCATCAAGTTGACGGTTCAGGGAACGTATCACGAAATTGGCGAGTTTGTCAGCAACCTGGCCGCGCTACCGCGAATTGTGACGCTTCATAATGTTTCGTTAACACCTAATAAGGGTAATGGGAGTCTGACGATGAACGCCACTGCGAAAACCTATCGTTATTTAGATGAGGATGGCAAATAATGATGCTTTTTCGCCTAAGTAAAACTATCAAGGCTTGTGCTTTAATAGCATTAGCCTTTACCTTGCCAGCCTGTGTTGGCGAAGAATTTGACGACTTAAAAACATTTATAGCGCAAATTAAAGCAAGGCCAGCAAAACCTATAGAACCAATGCCGGTTATAGAGTCTTATGAGTCTTACACGTATGACTCAGAGTCGTTAAGAGACCCTTTTGTAAAAGTTGACGAGCCGCAGCCTTTGAGTGATGTTATGGCAATTGATGGGCCTGGCCCCGATTTAGACAGAGAAAAAGAAGAGCTGGAATCTTATCCATTAGATACGTTACGTATGGTCGGCACCTTATCAAAAAATGGTCAACTTTGGGGGCTTGTTAGGGCAAATGATGGCGTGATACATCGCGTTCAGAGCGGTAATTATTTGGGACAAAATTTTGGGAAAGTCATCCGAGTAGAAAATCAACAGATTGATCTTGCCGAGTGGGTCATCAGTACGACTGGAAAGTGGCGCGAAAGAGACGCGTCATTGGCTCTGGCCGAATAAAAGCGAGAATTGATTATGAAACAAGTAAACAAGGGAAAGTTCATGCATAAGTTAATGATAAGTGGATGGGGCGTAAAAAAGCTGCAAAAAGAGCATCTTATTAAAGCGTTATTTGTTATGACCTGTTGGGTCTCAATGTCGCTTGTCACTGTTAATGCGGCTGTATTGAAGGATATTCAGTTTTCTGGGCTTCCGGGCAATAAAGTGCAAATTGAATTAGCGTTAGACTCCGCGCCGGGACAGTTGAAAAGTTTTAGCACAGATAATCCTGCGCGTATTGCTATTGATATGGAAGGCGTGAGTAATGCAGCTGGCAAAGCAACGATTCCTATCAATATTGGCAGCGCGATCAGTGTTAGAGCACTAGAAGCAGGAGGCAAGACGAGGGTTGTTTTGAACTTAAGTAACGCGGCGCCTTATGCAACAAAAGTAGTTGGCAATAGCGTTTTTTTGACATTAGGCAATGTGCCGACTCGTTCTGTTGCCGTTGCCGAGGCATCTCAATCAGGAATGGCGTCAAATGCGATTGACGGTATAGATTTTAGACGGGGCGAAGAGGGAGAGGGTCGTGTCCTTGTGAGCCTTAATAACGCATCGGCTGTGGTTGATGTTAAAGAAGAGGGTGGCAAAGTCATTATCGAGATTAAAGATACGTCTGTAACGCCTGCATTAGCAAACAGATTAGACGTATTAGATTTTGCTACACCAGTAAAAACGATAGACGTAAAGCCATCGGGTAAAAACACTCGTTTATCTATAACGCCCATTGGGGCTTATGAATTCTTGTCGTATCAAATGGATGAGCTGTTAACGGTTGAATTTAAACCGCTTACAAAACAGGAACAAGAGGATTTGGCAGCAGTAAAATTTCCATTTACGGGTGAAAAATTATCACTTAACTTCCAAAGCATAGAAGTTCGATCTGTATTGCAACTATTGGCTGATTTCACAGATATGAATCTGGTCGCTAGTGATTCAGTCAGCGGTAATGTTACCTTACGATTAAATAATGTTCCCTGGGATCAGGCCTTAGATATTATTTTAAAAAGCAAAGGCCTGGCTAAGCGCATCACCGGTAATGTGATGATGGTGGGTCCACAAGCAGAAGTGGCCGCGCAAGAAAAGCTTGAGTTAGAAGCGAAAAAACAAGTGACAGAGCTTTCACCGCTGGAGACCGAATTTTTCAGCATCAGTTACGCCAAAGCTTCAGAATTAGCGACGGTGTTGAAATCAGCCGGTGGTGGGGCAAACAACAGAGGCGATAAGAACGAAAGGCTCATCTCTAGTAGAGGTGGTGTGTCAGTTGACGTTCGAACCAACACATTATTAGTTCAGGAGACGGCTGATAAATTAGTAGAAATACGCCGAATTATTGAGCAGCTTGACAGGCCCATTCGCCAGGTGATGATTGAGTCCCGTATCGTGATCGCCAATGATGATTTTACTCGTGATCTGGGTGTAAGATTTGGAATAGCTGGTATAGACCAAAGTAATGATTCAATTTCTGCGGTAACGGGTGGTATAGACGAAGGCTTTACTGATGCCACCGTGGGCATTGAAGATTTTGGAGGCATGGTAGTTGATTTGCCTGCGGCCAATCCAGCGGGAGCTGTTCATTTTCTGGTCGGCAAAATTGGCAGCTCGTTATTACAATTAGAGTTATCTGCTTTACAAACAGAGGCCAAGGGCGAGGTCATTTCAAGCCCGCGCGTGATTACATCCGATCAAATTGAAGCGTCTATAAGCCAGGGTGTGCAAATACCCTACCAGGAGGCTTCATCATCAGGCGCGACGTCTACAAGCTTTCAGGACGCTTTTCTTGAGCTAAAAGTAACGCCCCGTATAACACCCGATGACAGAATCAATATGGAATTATCTATTTCTAAAGATGAAGCAGATCGGTCGACCATTCCACCTGCTATAAACGTACAGGAAGTTAAAACGACGGTACTAGTGGATAACGGAAATACGGTTATCCTCGGTGGTATCTATGAGCGCACCAAAAGCAATGGCGTTAAAAAAGTGCCTTTCTTTGGTGATTTGCCAGGCGTTGGGGTTTTGTTCCGGAATACGACAAAGACAGATAATAACCGCGAGCTGTTATTCTTTATTACGCCTAAAATTTTAAAAGAAAATCTCAGGGTAAATTAAATTCAAGTATAAGTTTAAGAAAAACGGGGCTATACGCCCCGTTTTTTTATATGAATACAGGTGAATGAAAGTAGGACGCGACATAGCAATAACGGTGATTAAGAAAAAATAGTTATTAATTGTTAATTACCGCTCGTGATATAGTTTTACTTAAATTATCGGCCAAGATTAATTCATGTTAGAAAAAAATAATATATACCTTATTGGCCCCATGGCTGCGGGTAAATCGACCGTCGGGAAAATACTAGCCCAGAGAACAAGCAAATCCTTTTACGATACCGATGCCGAGTTAATTAAGTGTACGGGCGTTGAAATTTCTTTAATATTTGAACTTGAAGGTGAAGAAGGATTTAGGAAGCGAGAAACCGAGAAGCTAAAAAAATTGGCCGACTTAAATGGCGCGGTTATCGCGACCGGTGGCGGTATAGTAATGAAAGAGG
This sequence comes from Cycloclasticus sp., assembly GCA_033791505.1. Taxonomy (GTDB): domain Bacteria; phylum Pseudomonadota; class Gammaproteobacteria; order Methylococcales; family Cycloclasticaceae; genus Cycloclasticus. Next base: position 7,442 of record JASJGO010000162.1, on the reverse strand, counting down.
AGAACAGGCGCATATTGCATGAAACGGGACGTATTATTTATCTGCAATGTTCGGTAAACCAACAGCTGAACCGAACTAAATTCGACACAAAAAGGCCTTTGCTACAAACCGATAACCCAAGAGCTAAGCTTGAAGAGTTGATGCGCCACCGCGCCCCCTTGTATGAAAGCATCGCAGATATAACTATTAGCACGGATAAGGCCAATAGCAAACGCGTTATTAAAACCATCATCGATAAATTAAATATCAAATCATGAGTTTAAAAGACACCTTAACGCTAGACCTCGGTAGTCGAAGCTATCCCATTTATATAGGGAGCGGTCTTTTGGGTTGCTCTGGCTTGCTCGAAAAACACATACAGTCACAGCAGGTAATGATTGTTACAAATGAGACCATTGCGCCTCTCTACTTAGATAAATTGATCAGTCAGCTAGCCCCAGCGATCGATGTTAAAACGGTCGTATTGCCGGATGGCGAGTCGTTCAAAACATTAGAATACTTAAATAAAATTTATGACGCGTTGTTAGAAAACAGGTGTAACCGACAGGTAACGCTTATTGCTCTTGGCGGGGGTGTGGTTGGTGATATGAGTGGCTTCGCGGCAGCGAGTTATCAACGGGGTGTGAATTTTATTCAAATTCCAACAACACTACTATCGCAAGTGGACTCTTCAGTAGGTGGAAAAACAGGCGTAAATCATAGGTTAGGTAAAAATATGATAGGTGCTTTTTACCAGCCAAAGTGCGTTTTAATTGATACCTCAGCGCTATCGACATTACCTGATAGAGAGTTAAGCGCAGGATTAGCTGAAATAATTAAGTATGGTGCAATTTGCGACGGTGAGTTTTTTAAGTGGCTCGAGCAAAACATGAATAGTTTGCTGGTTAGGAATATAGACGCTTTAACCTACGCGATCAAAATATCTTGCGAGAAGAAGGCGCAGGTCGTCGCCAAAGATGAAAAAGAATCGGGAGTTCGTGCAATACTTAACTTTGGCCACACGTTTGGCCACGCTATAGAAGCGCATATGGGTTATGGAAAATGGTTACACGGCGAGGCGGTGGCGGTTGGGATGTGTATGGCCGCCGAATTATCGACTAAGTTGGGTATGATAACAGCTGAAGAAACCTCGCAAATACGCTATCTTTGCGAAAAAGCGAACTTGCCTGTGGACAGGCCAGCCGACATGCAAGCGAATGACTTCATTAAATATATGAAGGTGGATAAAAAAAATATAACAGATTCAATTAGGTTGATTTTATTGAAAGGATTAGGTGAAGCGGTCGTTTCTGATGAAGCCAATGAAGCATTAATAAGAGAAGTAATTAGCGATTATTCAGAGGCGCTTAATTCGGTGGAGAAATAATGTCAAAAGAAGATAGCCTGGAGGATGGTGCGTTCATTTCGGTGCAAAGGCAGCAAAGACTGGACTTGATACACCACCTGATACCCAACACCAGGCAAGTGATTCTGGTGCGGGGGCCCGAAAAGTCCGGCAAATCATTTTTCATACGGCAGTTTAAAGCACAGGCTAACTCAGACTGGAACGTCTGTTCAGTAGATGCAAAACAAATGATGGGTAGCGATGAGCCGCTCGCAGTTATTGCAAAAGCCTTCGATGAATTAGTTGAGAGCGAGAAGCCGCTAATGGTTAGGTTTACGTCCTGGTCAAAGGCAGCTAAGACGGTCATTATATGCGTTGAAGACGTTCATCAATTAGATTCAAATCGACTCGAATTTTTATTTCAATTAGCGCAAAGTCACGACTGCCTGCACTTGTTGCTGACTTCATCTGATAATTTGGCTGAGGACGTTGATGCGCGTTGCCAATTAATAGATATAGAGCCTTTATCGCAAAAAGAAACATTCGACTACGCCAAATCTAGGGTGCATACAAAAGGCCTGGACTTTGTAAACATAGCCGGCATCGACAGCGTTGTGTTATTTATTGAAACGGGCGGTTTGCCGGGTCGAATTAATGATGCGCTAGATCAGTTGGCACAGGTAACGGTTGGCGATGTAGAAAAGAAAAGCCCCGTCAAAGGGCTATCGGCAAAGTGGACCGTGGTGGCGCTACTCATTATCGCTACGCTGATAATCTTTAGTTTATTTCCACGGGGTGATGAAGAGCTTGTTAATAAAAATCAAGCCGCTGAAATGAACAAACAGGCGACGATCATTACGTCGGAAAATGATCCCGTTAGTGTTACAACTTTGGACGCACCGGGCGTGAATAAAGATCAGCCATTGCTCGATAAAGTAAAAAATAAGCAAGAGGAGGTTATCACTCTTGCGGCGCCTCCTTTGAGTGACAGTGATCTCGCGCCGAACGTAGATACTATAGAAGTAGACCCGAAAACGGTGAGTAATAAAAAGCAGCTTGAGGGCAAAGCAACGGCTAAAGTTGTTGCAAAGAAACCGGAGCTAACGCTAAAGACACAAGTGCTAGCTATAGAGGAAAAGAAAGAAGCACTAATAGCGGACCCAGAAAAAACACCAGCTGCACTCGAAATTAATCATAAATGGATTAAAGAAAGGGAGGCAGGTCATTACACACTGCAATTGCTGGGCGTCTCTACTGAACAGGCCGCAAAAGAATTCGTCACACGACATAAAGATCTTAACAACCTTATTTACTTCAAAAACAAAAGAAATAAAGGCCAGTGGTTCAGCGTTCTTTATGGCGATTTTGTAAATAAAACAGAAGCGAGTAAAGCGTCAAAGTCCGTGCCCGCGTCGCTCGGCAAGTTGAAACCCTGGTTGCGTAATTTTAAAGATATTCGTCTCGAATTGTTCACAGAAAATTGAGACCGACAGTCATTTAAGAGGGCTGGAAAAAAGAGGGTTGCCCGCGCCTTGCTTTAATTGCCGCTGCTGTCTATAGCAACGTTTGGGGGAAACAAATTTTCAAATTGAAAAAAGTCGTCAAAATGGCTATAATCTCTGGCCGACTTGCGTAAAGCAAGTCCCCTTTATTAATAATTAAGCACAGTAGGTTGGCCTAGTGAAACAAACCTCTATCCCACAAGCTGGGTTATATGATCCAGCGTTTGAGAAAGACAGCTGCGGATTTGGACTCATCGCTCATATTGATGATAAGCCGAGCCATTGGTTGGTCCAAACATCCATTGATTCTTTAGCACGATTGACCCATCGAGGAGCGATAGCAGCTGACGGTAAGTCGGGCGATGGCTGTGGTTTGCTGTTAAAAACCCCTGAAAAATTCATGCGCGCAAAAGCGCAGGAGTTGAACGTAACACCAGCTGAAATATTTGCCGTTGGCATGGTATTTCTTAATCAGGATAGCGCCAAAGCCCTTCAAGGAAAAACGGTTTTACAAGAAGAAATCGAAAAAGAAGGATTGCAGGTGCTCGTATGGCGCAAGGTCCCTGTAAACCCCGAGGCATGCGGTGAACAGTCATTTGCGACACTACCCGTTATTGAGCAAGTGTTCGTTAACGCCAAGAAGGGTATGGATAATGCGGCACTAGATCGTCATTTATACATCGCTAGGCGCCGCGCAGAAAAACGTATTGAGCCGGGCGATGACGTGTTTTACGTCGCAAGTCTGGCCTCAAATGTTATTTCATACAAAGGCCTGGTTATGCCAGAAAACCTGCCCGTTTTTTATCCTGATTTAAGCGAACCTACGTTAGAAAGTTCACAGTGCGTATTTCACCAGCGATTCGCAACCAACACCTTTCCGCAATGGCGCTTAGCGCAGCCGTTTAGGTTCCTTGCGCATAATGGGGAAATCAATACCATTAGAGGCAACAGGAATTGGGCGCAGGCGCGCAGTTATACGTTTGAAACGCCGTTAATCCCTAATATGGACGATATTCGTCCCTGGGTTTCAAGCGCAGGCTCGGACTCAAATAGTCTGGATAATATGGTCGACGGTTTGATCGCCGGCGGTATGGATATTTTCCGCGTAATGCGCTTATTAATTCCGCCCGCGTGGCAAAATGTACATACCATGGATCCGGATTTGCGCGCCTTCTATGAATATTCGTCGATGCACATGGAACCATGGGATGGTCCAGCAGCAATCGTTCTGACCGACGGTCGGCACGTTGCCTGCTGCCTGGACAGAAACGGCTTGCGTCCCGCTCGTTACGTTATTACCAAAGATCGTCATATCACCCTAGCCTCCGAAGTGGGCGTCTATGATTATAAGCCCGAAGACGTTGTACGTAAGGGTCGCTTAAAACCTGGCGAAATGCTGGCAGTAGATACGCTAAAGGGAGAGATTATTGAGCCGAAGGATATTGATGATCGCCTGAAGTCGCGTCATCCATATAAAGAATGGCTGGCAAAGCATACTCAAAAATTAAGAACGGCGACAAATGCCGATCCTTTAACGCTTTTGCCATTCGATAAAGAGACGCTTAAGGTCTATGAAAAACAGTTCCAGCTAACGTTTGAAGAGCGCGATCAGGTACTGAAGGTGCTCGCCAAAGCGGGTCAAGAAGCCGTCGGCTCGATGGGCGACGATATTCCTATGGCCGTGCTCTCAAGAAAAGTTCGCAGCCTTTACGATTATTTCAGGCAACAATTTGCTCAGGTAACGAACCCCCCGATTGATCCATTACGCGAACAAGTCGTCATGTCGTTGATGACGAGTTTCGGCAAAGAGAAAAATTTATTCGCTGAATCAGCCGACAACGCACATCGTTTAGAAGTGGACTCGCCAGTCTTGTCGGCCTCAAAACTTGAAGCCCTGTTGAATATTGAAGATACGGCGTATAAAAGCGCGGTTATCAGTCTTCTGTATGATCCGGCAGCACAAAGCCTGGAAAGCACCGTAAGCCTAATTTGCCAGCAAGTAGAACAAAAAGTACGTGATAATCACGTCGTTATTGTGCTGAGTGATCGAGGCTTGCAAGAAGGCGCGCTACCGGTACACGCTTTATTAGCAACCGGTGCTGTGCACCACCACCTGGTCAGTGTCGGCCTACGTTGTCAGGCGAATATTGTTATCGAATCGGCGACGGTAAGAGACCCGCACCACTTTGCGACACTCATCGCCTATGGCGCAACGGCGGTATGCCCTTATCTAGCGTATGAAGCCTTGAACAATATGCTATCGACGGGCGATATAGGCAATATGGAAGAGTCAGCGTTAGCGCTAAACTATCGTAAAGGTATCAATAAGGGCCTGTATAAGATCATGTCTAAAATGGGTATTTCAACCATTGCCAGCTATCGCGGCTCGCAGTTGTTCGAAATAGTTGGACTACAAGAAGACGTCGTAAAGGCCTGTTTTAAGGGAACGACCAGCCGAGTTCAAGGCGCGGGCTTTAAACAATTAGAAGACGAACAAAAGCAGTTGGCCAAACTGGCGTGGAATCCACGTAAACAAACAGAACAGGGCGGCTTGCTAAAATATGTTCATGGGGCGGAATATCACGCGTATAACCCCGATGTTGTGAACTCCTTACAAGATGCGGTTCGTTCAGGTGATATTAATAAATACCGCATTTATGCCGATGAGGTTAATAAAAGGCCAGCAGCCAGTATGCGCGATATGTTGAGCTTAAAGTTAGATAAAGCCAGCGCAATATCGATAGATGAAGTGGAACCTGCTGAAGGTTTGTACAAACGATTTGATACGGCAGCGATGTCGCTCGGCGCCTTATCTCCAGAGGCTCACGAAACGCTCGCTATGGCAATGAATCGATTAGGTGGGCGTTCTAATTCTGGCGAGGGCGGTGAAGATCCAAAGCGTTTTGGCACAGATAAAATATCGAAAATCAAACAAATTGCATCAGGTCGATTTGGCGTGACACCACATTATCTGGTTAATGCCGATGTGCTACAAATTAAAGTAGCACAGGGTGCAAAACCCGGTGAAGGTGGCCAGCTGCCGGGTGATAAAGTGAATCAAATGATCGCGACGTTGCGCTACTCAAAGCCAGGTGTTGCATTGATATCGCCACCACCGCATCACGATATTTATTCGATAGAAGATCTGGCGCAATTAATTTTTGATTTAAAACAGGTCAATCCCGATGCGCTAGTATCGGTGAAGCTGGTATCTGCTGCCGGCGTAGGAACAATTGCCGCAGGCGTTGCAAAATGCTATGCAGATTTGATTACCATCGCCGGTTACGATGGCGGCACGGGCGCAAGCCCAATAACGTCCGTCCGTTATGCGGGCTCACCCTGGGAACTAGGGCTGGCCGAAACGCACCAAACATTATTGGCGAATGACCTAAGGGGTAAAGTTCGTTTGCAAACAGACGGCGGTTTGAAAACTGGTCTGGACGTCATTAAAGCAGCTATTTTAGGTGCAGAAAGCTTTGGCTTTGGAACCGGACCAATGATCGCAATGGGTTGCCGATACTTACGAATTTGTCACCTCAATAACTGCGCAACCGGTATTGCTACTCAGGATAATGTGCTGCGCATGAAGCACTACCACGGCGAAGTTGAATACGTTATGAACTACTTCCGCTTCCTGGCGCAAGAAGTGCGCGAATGGCTAGCTCAGCTAGGTTTCACTAAGCTCGAAGATATTATCGGCCGCACCGATTTATTAGAGCAGATAGAAGGCTCAACTGATAAACAGCACGGCTTAGATTTACAGGCGATCCTGGATTATATTCCTGGTAATGACAGTAAGGTTCAGCACTGCGTGTCGCCACAAAATGACCCATTCGACAACGCAGAATTTGCCGAGCAGATGGTAAAAGATATTTTGCCCGCCATTGAAGCAAAAACGGGTGGTTCGTTTGATTACCAAATCAGCAATATTAATCGCTCAATCGGCGCTCGTTTGTCAGGAGAAATCGCCAAGCGTTACGGCAACAAAGGCATGGATGATTCGCCGATTCAAATTAACTTCAAAGGTTCTGCCGGGCAAAGCTTTGGCGTGTGGAATGCGGGTGGTTTGCAGATGACACTGGAAGGCGATGCGAATGATTACGTAGGCAAAGGCATGGCGGGCGGCAAGTTGGTGCTCAAAGCGCCTGCAGAAAGTCTGTTCAACAGTCATGAAACGACCATTATGGGTAATACCTGTTTATATGGCGCGACGAGTGGCGAATTATACGCCGCGGGCTTGGCGGGCGAACGATTTGCAGTGCGTAACTCTGGTGCGCTGGCGATAGTGGAAGGCATCGGCGACCATGGTTGTGAGTATATGACAGGAGGTGTGGTCACGGTATTAGGTGAAACGGGCATCAACTTCGGCGCCGGAATGACCGGTGGTTTTGCTTTTGTATTAGATGAATCGCGCAGCTTTGTTGATCGCTATAATCACGAGCTGATTGAAATACATCGCGTACATACCGAGTCAATGGCGGCACATCGTCATTATTTACAAGGCTTAATCGAAAAATTTGTCGCACAAGCATCCGCACTTGGCTTTGATACCAGTAAGCTGATTTTTCCAGCTCATTGATTGTCCCGACGACGCATATCTTCCGTTTTGCGCGTAT
>JASJGO010000161.1:0-5842 GCA_033791505.1 Cycloclasticus sp. | reverse complement strand
AAAACCCTTCTCGGCGTTAACGAATAAAGCTACTTTAGTAATAAAGGGTGGAATTTTTTTGCATATTTGTGCCGACGTAGTCGCGTTAACACAACGCGAACTGGCTTCGTAAAACACGAAACCCAGCGCATCCGCACCCGCCTCAACAGCCGCTAAGGCGTCTTCAGCTCGGGTAATACCACAAATTTTTACGCGTGTTCTCGATGACATGTTTATTTAAACGTTGGTTTAGTTTCTATTGCATCACAATGCGCTGCAAACGCATCCAGCGTTGGCAAGCCAAATCTCTTTGGATAGTACACACCTTTAAAGTACAGCCCATTGGGCATGGCCGTTACACCGGCAACTTTTCGATCTTTCGCCTTTAAAACGCTGGCTACCCATTCTGCTGGCTTTTCGCCGCGCCCAACCGGCAACAAGGTACCCACAATATTCCTGACCATATGGTGTAAAAAAGCACTGGCAATAATATCGAGGGTAATTTTATCACCAGTACGCGTAATTAATATCGAATGAATCTGTTTAATTGGGTTTTTAGCCTGACAGCCACTCGCTCTGAATGACGTGAAGTCGTGTTCGCCGAGTAAAAAATTTGCCCCACGCTGCATTAAACTTTCATCTAGCGGGTGAAAAATTGTCGTCACGTGATGTCTATGCAAGGCCGACGTGACCCCGCGATTTAAAATTTCATAGCGGTAATAGCGGGCTGCGGCTGAATATCTAGCGTGAAAATCATCATTGACCGCTTGCATCCATACGATACGAATATCCTTCGGTAAATTAGCATTGGTGCCCATTACCCACTCATGGTCGCTGCGCTGTTTATCCGTTTCAAAATGCACCACCTGCTCAAACGCGTGTACGCCTGCGTCCGTGCGACCGGCGCATACAACCGCAACTGGATGGGTGGCTAATACGCTGAGAGCGTCTTCAACCTTTTGCTGGACCGTTAAGCTAGTATTGCTTTGCCGTTGCCAGCCGTGGTATTGGGTGCCATCGTATTCGACGCCTAACGCTATTTTCACCTCGCCGCCTTTAACCTGCGCGGGCATGGCGCATAAGCGCTTTCATATCACTGACGGCTTTATCTAAACCACTCACCAGCGCCCTAGCGATAATGGCGTGACCAATATTCAGCTCGATAATTTCAGCAATCCTGGCGATGGCCTCTACGTTGTGATAGTGCAGACCATGGCCGGCATTCACCTGTAAACCTTTTGCATCGGCATAGCTCGCGGCTTCTTTAATTCTCTCCAGCTCACGCAATTTATCATGCTCGTTCGATGCATCGGCGTAACAGCCGGTGTGCAATTCCAGCATCGTCGCTCCGGCCTCTTTAACCGCATCAATTTGTTCTTTATCCGGATCAATAAAGGGGGAAATTAAAATACCCGCCGATGACAAGGTCGAACAGGCTTGCTGTAGCCTCTTGAAGTTAGCTACCACATCCAAACCGCCCTCGGTGGTTAGCTCTTCTCGTTTTTCCGGTACTAAACAGCACGAAAAGGGTTTGACCTTACACGCGAGATCGATCATTTCATCGGTTATGGCGTGTTCAAAATTTAACCGCGTATGAATATTTGCGGCGATATCAAGGACGTCCTGATCCCTGATATGCCGACGATCTTCGCGCAAATGGATGGTGATACCGTCGGCACCTGCTCGCTCGGCAATGAATGCGGCATCCAGTGGTGAGGGGTAGTCGGTACCTCGTGCATTTCTTAAGGTAGCAACGTGGTCAACATTAACGCCTAGCAAGATAATATTTTTTGACATAGAACTCGTTTAAAATTATTTGAAAAATTCCCGACTTTTCAGCATTTTACCATCCAATTGCACGTCTATTAACTTTCTCATCAGGCGTTTTACCTGTGCGAGTTCGTTTTTATCGGTCAACTGATTTAGCCTTAGATTAATCAGTGCACTACCTGAAATGGCGTCCGGATGAGCCGCGTTGTTTTCTAATAACGCCCCCTCTCCAGGCCGGTACACATAGTGCTGATCTGTGCTAATAGCCAAGCCTGTTAGCGCCTCGTTATCAAGAGCTAATCCATAACCGGTTTCATCTAGCAATGCTTTTTCAAACTGTCGAAGATTCGCTTCTATGTTATTGGCCTCGGATAGTTGCACAATGACCGTCTCAAACGATTTGAATAATACCGGGTGTGCATCGTGTTTATGCAGCAAACTCATCATCAGTTCATTGACGTAAAAACCGCAGTACAGTGGTATCGCTTTCAGCTGACCAATGCTAAAACTTTCTTCAACGGCGGTCAGCGTTTTTAATTCTCCTTTACCGACCCACGAGAACAGCAACGGTCTAAAGCTTTGTAACAGGCTGCCATTTTTTGAGTTTTTTGCTCTAGAACCTTTTGAAATAACAGAAATAACACCGTAGTCTCGAGTAAATACCTGGTGGATAGAGCTCGTTTCTTTATAAGCCTGGCTTTTTAATATAAAACAATTTTGTTGCTCAACTCGGTTCACATTGGTTTCTTTTTATAACTTCATTTACATCTGAATTAGTTTAAACGGCTGATGAAACTACTCAGTGTTTCGATAGCCTAGGCTACTCAGGTCACGTTCGCTATCGGACCAGTTCTTTTTAACTTTTACCCATAAATTGAGATATACCTTGGTGTCCAGCATGCGCTCTAAGTCCAAGCGCGCCTGCATGCCAATTTCCTTAAGCCCCGCGCCTTTGTCACCGATCACTATGTTTTTCTGACCCTCTCGTTCGATCCATATCACCGCATAAATTCGGGTTATTTTTTCTTCGACGTTAAATTGGTCAATGCTAATACTGATGGAGTGCGGTAATTCCTGGCCTAAACGGCGAATCAACTTTTCACGGATGATTTCGGTCGTCATAAAGCGTTCTGAGCTATCGGTTATCTGGTCTTCTGGATACATCAACTCACCGTCAGGTAGCAGACTCAGTAGTAATGTTTCTAACTCATCAAGCTGCTTACCCGTTAGGGCAGAAATAGGAATAATTGAGTCGAAGTCGTGTTCGAGGCTTATTTTTTGAATAAAGGGTAATAAACTGCCTTTATCGTTTATTTTGTCAATTTTATTGATCGCCAACACCACGGGTGATCCCGCCTGTTTAAGCTTTTCGAGAATCGAAATATCATTCTCATCCCATTTTAAATCGTCCTTAACCCAAACGATAACGTCCACACCAAGCATACTTGCATCGGCGGTTTTGTTTAAGTATTTATTTAGCGCCTTTTTTCCACCCAGGTGCATACCTGGCGTGTCGACATAAATAATTTGCGATTCTTCGCTGGTTTTAATACCTAAAATACGATGCCGAGTGGTTTGCGGCTTTCTTGAAGTAATACTTACTTTCTGCCCAAGCAGGTGATTTAAAAGCGTCGATTTACCCGCGTTTGGCGCGCCAATTAAGGCGACAAAACCTGTTTTGAAGTTTTTATTCATCATATTGATAATAGCGTTAGTGCTTTAGAAGCCGCCTTTTGTTCGGCTTTTTTTCTTGTGCTGGAACTGGCCTTAATAACCTCATTCAAGCTATCTACCTGACAGGCCACTGTAAACAGCTGATTATGGTCCGCCCCACTGGTTGACGTAACCGTATACTCTGGAACATTGCGACCGCGTGATTGTAAGTATTCCTGTAAGCGTGTTTTTGGGTCTTTTTCCGCCGCGTCCAGCGACAAAGCGTCTAAACGATCTTTGAATACGCTAAGAATCCATTTTTTTGTTTCGCCAAGCCCTGCATCTTTATACATCGCTCCAATAATGGCCTCGAGCGCGTCCGATAAAATTGATGCGCGGTTTTTACCGCCACTTTTTTTCTCGCCCTGACCGAGGATTAGCTCATCGCTCAGGCCCATATCCTTACTAATTTCAGCGAGCACGCGTCCATTGACCAGATGTGCTCTCATGCGGCTCATAACGCCTTCTTCCGCTGTAGGAAACATCATAAATATTTCATCAGCGATGATAAAACCTAAAATCGAATCGCCAAGGAACTCCAGGCGTTCGTTATTGTTTTGGCCAATGCTTCGATGCGTTAAGGCTAACTCTAATAATTCCTGATTTTTAAAGTTGGCATTAATCTTTTTTTGCAGCCTGTTTACATCAAAGTTCAATAGATATCTCTTTTTTGTTTGTTTAGATATTAGATCGGCACTTCAAATTCATCTTTAAACGATAAGATGAGGTCGATATTGCCAATGTAATCCTTGCGTACTTCATATTCCAGTTTGAAGGTGACTTCCCCAAGATTTCTGCCGATTTTGGCGTCTTTGGCACTGACACTCGTCACCTGGTTTACGTCTAGTTTTTTTCCAAATAAAGTCCTTATCTGGCTAGCACTCATGTTTTTAATGCCGGGGTCCGTCTTTATTGCGTCCATTGAGGTCTTAACAGCTAAGTGCTCCATATAAACAGGAAAGATACTTAGCACACTGAGCGTAACGAAACCGATGATGGCTAAAACAATAACTAAACCGATGAACGTGAACCCTTTTTGCTTTGGCTTATACATAAAATATCCCTTTTTAATAAATATTATTAATTGATTGTAGACCCTAATCTTTTGAAATCAATACCGTTATTACTCGAGTCCCAGTTCATCCAGATCATAAATGCTTTGCCTACAATATTTTCTTCTGGAACCGTACCCCAATACCGGCTGTCATTACTGTTATCACGATTATCACCCATCATAAAGTAATGCCCTGGCGGTACCGTTATCTCACCTTCAATAGACGGCCGTTCACTCATAAGGAGTATGTCATGTTCCTGCATGGGTAATAGCTCCTGATTTAATGCCGCACCCGTCATATTTTCGCCCTGACCAATACCCTGATAATCTCCTAACGGTTGCTGGCTAATTCGCTCACCATTAATATAGACGTGCTTATCGTAATAGCCTACTTTATCACCCGGCAAACCGATCACTCGCTTGATATAGTCTAATGAAAGGTCTTTTGGATAGCGAAACACCATAATATCGCCTCGTTCCGGCTTACCTATTTCAATAACCTTTGTGTCAACAACGGGCAACCTGATGCCGTAAGCAAATTTATTGACCAGGATAAAGTCACCGATTAACAGCGTTGGCATCATGGAACTTGAAGGAATTCTAAAGGGTTCAACAATAAATGAGCGTAGTACAAGAACGAATAATAAAACCGGGAAAAATGACTTCGCGTATTCGACTAGTACCGGCTCTTTACCCTGGTTTGGTTTTCTTTTCAAACGCAGCACTAAGTAGTAAATACCTGCAATAAGTCCGGTAATAAAGGTGGCTAGCGTTAATGCCGCTGAGAAATCAAAATGCATCAGGAGCTCCTTTAATCATTGCCTAGCTTTAAAACGGCTAAAAATGCGTCTTGCGGGATATCAACATTACCTACTTGTTTCATACGTTTTTTACCTGCTTTCTGTTTTTCCAATAATTTACGTTTACGAGAAATATCGCCACCATAACATTTCGCGATAACATTTTTACGTAATGCTTTTACCGAAGATCGAGCAACAATTTTTGAGCCGATCGCTGCTTGTATAGCAATTTCAAACATTTGCCTAGGGATTAGTTCTTTCATTTTTTCAACCAGATCTCGACCGCGCGTTTGGCTGATATCACGGTGCACAATGAGTGATAAAGCATCGACCCTTTCACCGTTGATTAAAACGTCTAATTTAATCAACGGCGCTTCCTGGAAACGTTTGAACTCATATTCAAAAGAGGCGTATCCTCTGCTGACTGACTTTAAACGATCAAAGAAGTCCAACACGACCTCATTCATCGGCATTTCATAACTTAATGAAACCTGCTTGCCGAGGTATTGCATTTTAGTTTGTACCC
>JASJGO010000160.1:0-19928 GCA_033791505.1 Cycloclasticus sp. | reverse complement strand
ATAAGACGGTAATGACAGCAGCAAAATACACCCCATTATTAATAACTGACGCATAAATTTCTCCTTTTAAAATTCACTTCTAATTCTAAATCTGGACGTTCTGGTTATTTTTTCTTAATGTATAAATCTGTGATACTACCGGCTTGTATTTCTGCCGCAAAACCTAAGGTTTCCGATAGCGTAGGATGCGGGTGAATTGTTAAGCTCATATCCTCAACATCGGCGCCCATTTCTAGCGCCAACACCGCCTCTGCAATTAATTCGCCTGCGTTTGTTCCAACGATACCAGCGCCTAAAATACGCTTTGTTTCAGGGTGCCACAAAATTTTGGTCATCCCTTCATCACGACCAATACTTAACGCACGGCCACTGGCCGCCCACGGGAATACCGATTTTTCGTATTTAATGCCGTCGGCTTTAGCTGCCGTTTCGGTTAATCCCATCCAGGATATTTCTGGATCGGTATACGCGACCGATGGAATCGTCATCGGCTCAAAGGCTACTTTCTCTCCCGCAATTACTTCAGCGGCCACCTTACCCTCATGCACAGCTTTGTGCGCTAGCATCGGGTTGCCGACGACGTCGCCAATGGCAAAAATATGCGCCACATTAGTACGCATTTGTTTATCCACCGATATAAAGCCGCGTTCATCGACTATAACGCCTGCTTTATCTGCGCCAATCAAGGTGCCATTTGAACGGCGGCCTACTGATAATAAAACGCGATCGTAAACCGCTGAATCTGGAACCCCTTCGCCTTCAAAACTAACTTTAAGACCCGAATCTGTTGATTCAATAGCCGTTACTTTTGCTTTCAGATAAATATTCTCGAGCTGTTTAGATAAGCGCTTATGCAACGGTTTAACGAGGTCTTTATCGCAACCAGCTACCAATTGATCCATTAGTTCGATAACGCTTATTTTTGAACCTAATGCGTGATACACCGTGGCCATTTCAAGCCCTATAATGCCGCCGCCAATTACCAGCATGGTGCCTGGAATATCGGCCAGCGCCAGCGCTCCTGTTGAGTCCATCAGGCGCTGATCTTCGTACGGGAAGCCAGGAATTTTTACAGCTTGCGAGCCCGCAGCAATAACCGCATTATCAAACGATATCGTTTGACTGTGGCCCTCGTTTTCAACGACCACTGAATGACTCGAGGCAAAATTCGCATAGCCCGTTATAATCGTTACATTTCGTTGTTTAGCTAGGCCCGCCAGACCGCTGGTTAGTCGTTGAATAATGTTTCCTTTATTAGCCCGAATGCCATCAATATCTAACTTTGGTGCTTTGAATGTCACGCCATGGGCCGACATCTCTGCCGCTTCATGAATCACCTGAGCTTGATGTAGCAAGGCTTTCGACGGGATACAGCCCACATTCAAACAAACCCCGCCCAAAGCTGGGTAACGTTCAATCAATACGACTTTTTTACCCAAATCTGCTGCGCGAAAAGCCGCCGTATAACCACCCGGGCCAGCACCCATCACCAACACTTCTGCGTGCAAATCAGCACCCTTGATAACAGCAACGGCCACAGGAATATCTTCTTTCTCCGGCTTGCTTTGCGTTGGCGCAGACTTTGCGCTTTCCAGCCTTATTAATAAATCACCCTCGCTGACCTTATCGCCCAGAGCCACCAAAATTTCTTTAACAACACCCACCGCTGAACTTGGAATATCCATCGACGCTTTGTCACTTTCCAACGTTACAATACTGTCTTCAAGCGCAATGCTATCACCCACTGCTACACTGATATCAATCACTTCAACGCCGTCGTCAGACTCGCCAATATCAGGAACTTTTATATCTATTAAATTAGCCATTATGTTTCCTACAACAAAACACGTCGAATATCATTCAGATAACCAGACATCGCGACCATAAAGGCCGCCGCATCTGCGCCATCGATAACTCGGTGATCGTAAGTCAGATCCAACGGCAGCATTAAGCGCGGAACAAATTCTTTGCCATTCCACACTGGCTGCATATCCGCACGCGTTGCGCCTAGTATCGCTACCTCAGGTGCATTAACGATCGGCGTAAACGCGGTTCCACCGATGCCGCCCAGGCTCGATATGGTCATGCAGGCGCCCTGCATTTCTTTCGGCGATAATTTACCGTCTCGCGCTTTTTTACTGACCTCGCCCATTTGTTCTGCTAAATCAAAAATATGCGTTTTATCGACGTCTTTGAACACAGGAACCACCAATCCATTAGGCGTTGCAACCGCTATGCCGATGTTGTAGTACTTTTTATAAATGAGGCTTTGCCCGTCGGGCGATAAAGACGTATTAAATTGTGGGAACTCTTTTAACGCTGCCACCAGAGCTTTCATGATAAACGCCAGGAAAGTCACTTTAACGCCGCGTTTTTCCGCCTCCGCTTTTAGTGATTGTCGAAACGCTTCCATTTCGGTGATATCGGCTATCTCATGGTGTGTGACCATCGGCACATTCAACCAGGCTCTAGTTAGATTAGTACCCGTGAGACGTTTGATTTTGCTGAGTGGCTTTTCTTCAATTTCGCCATATTTTGAAAAATCAATCGTAGGAATCGGTGGTATACCGACCCCAGTGACATTAGGTGGCACGGTTGTACCACTTAAAATTTTCTTTACATGGTTTTGAATATCTTCTTTTAAAAGTCGGCCTTTAGGCCCAGAAGCCGTGGTCACCATGGATAAATCCACACCGAGTTCTCGGGCAAACTTTCTTATCGAAGGACTCGCGTGAATATGACCCGCTGGACTAGGCGGCAAACTCTTTTCAGCTGTCGCCGGGGCAACGGTTTTTTTAGCTTCAGACGCGCCTTTGGCTGTAGTGGTTTTAGCATCTGGTTTCGCCTGCTGGACCTGTGCTGGCTCACTCGTTTGCCCAGACAGCACCACAATCAATCCGCCTTCTGCAACTTTATCACCCACCTTCACGTTAATTGCTCTAACGGTACCTGATGCAGGGGATGGTATTTCCATACTGGCCTTATCGCTTTCCAGCGTCACTAACGACTGTTCTTTTTCAACCGCGTCACCCACGGCGACGTTCACTTCAATCACCTCGACCGATTCAAAATCACCGATATCGGGCACATAAATTTCTACGTCCTGGGTCGTTACAGCCGCGCTTTTCTCGGTCACTGAAACTACGTCTGGGGAAATATCTTCTTTGTTCTCCTGATCGTTCGTTGCACCATCGCTTTGCTTTATTCGCATAACAACGGAACCTTCAGACACTGAGTCGCCGACTTTAACCAGAATTTCTTCCACGCTGCCGGCTACTGACGAGGGAATTTCCATGCTGGCCTTATCGCTTTCGAGCGTTAATAAAGCCTGTTCTAACTCAACAACGTCGCCTACGGCTACCAATACCTCTATGACTTCTACTGCATCAAAGTCGCCAATATCGGGGACCGCTACGTCTACCAAACTACCCATTAAAATTCTCCTCTACTCGACATGCCAACTTACACCAACCATGGCGCAGGCTTTGAAGCAGCCAGGTCGTACTTTTCTAACGCTTGTTGCACAATCGTCGCCTCAATTTGTCCCGTATCCGCCAACGCGTTTAACGCAGCGACCGTTACGTAATACCGATCCACTTCGAAGAATCGACGAAGATTTTCACGCGTATCGGAACGGCCGAATCCGTCGGTGCCGAGCACGGTGCAATGCTTACGAATAAATGGACGAATTGAATCTGCCAATAAACGCACGTAATCTGTTGAAACAACAACAGGGCCGGGGTGATCGTTTAAGCACTGCGACACATAAGGGATTTTCTTTTCCTGCGTTGGCTGCAAACGGTTTTCTCTTTCACAGGCCTGGCCTTCTCTGGCAAGTTCGGTAAAGCTCGTACAACTCCATAAATCTGACTCAACCCCCCAGTCGTCTGCCAGCAGTTTAGACGCAGCTATCACTTCATTAAAGATGGTGCCAGAACCCAGTAATTGCACGCGCAAAGCGCCTTTTTCAGCGCTCTGTTTGAATAAGTACATGCCCTTAATGATGCCTTCTTCTGCACCCTCTGGCATGGCTGGGTGCGCGTAGTTTTCGTTCATTACCGTCAGGTAATAAAAAACGTCTTCCTGGTTCGCGAACATCCGCTTCAGGCCATCGTGCATAATCACCGCCAGTTCATAATTAAAGGTCGGATCATAAGAAATACAATTGGGCACCGAAGAGGCCCACAATAGACTGTGCCCATCTTCGTGCTGAAGCCCTTCGCCATTTAGTGTGGTTCGCCCCGCAGTCCCGCCTAATAAGAAACCACGTGTTCGTTGATCTGCCGCGGCCCAAATTAAGTCGCCGACGCGCTGAAAACCAAACATCGAATAGAAAATATAGAACGGAATCATCGGCACGTTATGCGTCGAGTAGGAGGTGCCTGCCGCGATCCAGTCACACAAACCACCGGCTTCATTAATGCCTTCCTGCAGTACCTGGCCGTTCTTATCTTCTTTATAAAACATCAGTTGTTCTGAATCCTGCGGCGTATAAAGCTGCCCCACTTGCGACCAAATACCGAGCTGACGAAATAAGCCTTCCATGCCAAAGGTTCGCGATTCGTCGGGAACAATGGGCACAATACGTTTGCCGATTTCTTTATCTTTTAACAGGATATTTAACAACCGAACAAACGCCATCGTGGTTGAAATTTCACGCCCTTCAGACGTTCCTTTCATCATCGGTTCAAACACTGATAACTCAGGAATTTTCAGAGCGTCTGATTTTTCACGACGAGCGGGCAGATAGCCACCCAGGTCATCGCGTTTCTTTTTCATATACTTCTGTTCAGGCGAGCCTTCTTCAAAGGTTAAATACGCCAGGTTATCTACGTCTTCATTCGAGATCGGTAATTCAAACTTATCTCTAAAGTGAAGCAAGGCGTCATGGCTCATTTTCTTTTGTTGGTGTGTCGTGTTTTGCGCCTCACCCGACACCCCCATGCCATAGCCTTTAATTGTTTTGGCTAGAATGACGGTTGGTTTTTCAGTTTCTTTACACGCAGCGTCGTAAGCGGCAAAAATCTTGGCCGGATCGTGCCCGCCCCTATTTAAATCCCAAATATCTTTATCGGACCAGTCTGCAACCATCGCCTTTAGTTCGGGGGTGTTGAAAAAGTGCTTGCGAACGTAGGCACCGTCTTTCGCTTTCATGGTTTGATAATCACCGTCGACACACGCCATCATGCGCCTACGTAGGTGCCCTTCGGTATCTCTCGCCAACAGTACGTCCCAGTGACGCCCCCAAATAACTTTTATAACGTTCCAGCCTGCGCCTCTGAATTCGGACTCAAGTTCTTGAATAATTTTGCCGTTACCCCGAACAGGCCCATCAAGTCGCTGCAAATTACAATTAACGACGAAGACTAAATTGCCGAGTTTTTCGCGGCCAGCCATACCAATGGCTCCTAACGACTCTGGCTCGTCCGTTTCACCATCACCCAAAAAGGCCCAAACGTTTCTACCTTCTGTTTTGGCAAATCCGCGGTCTTCGATATATTTCATAAAGCGCGCCTGATAGATAGCCATAATCGGCCCCAGGCCCATCGAAACGGTCGGAAACTGCCAAAAGTCTGGCATCAACCAAGGGTGAGGATAAGAGGATAAACCACCACCATCAACTTCCTGACGGAAACCATCCATTTGTTGCTCGCTTAAACGCCCCAGCATAAACGCTCTTGCATAAATTCCAGTAGCAACGTGACCTTGCACGTACACCAGGTCACCACCGTGCGTTTCACTCGCAGCGTGCCAAAAATGGTTATAACCCACGTCATATAAGGTGGCAGAAGAAGCAAAGCTTGCAATATGCCCACCGACATTGGTATTTTTATTTGCTCGAAGTACCATCACCATCGCATTCCAACGAACATAAGATCGGATCTTATGTTCCAACGACGTATCGCCTATATATTGCGCCTGTTGCGGAATCGAGATAGTGTTGATGTAGGCCGTTTCTGCACTAAACGGAATTTCCGCGCCTGCCATCCGCGCTTTTTCAATCAATGTTTCGAGCAAATAATGCGCCCGCTCCCCACCTTCGTGCTGAATCACTGATTCAAGGGCATCAAGCCACTCCTGGGTTTCTTGTGGATCAACGTCATCGGCACTATAAACTGATGGGGATTTGTTACTCATGAAACTCACTCCAAAACTCTAATTTTTATTAAACACTATCTCTCGGTAGTCAAGTTGCTGCTTTGAATTTATTCTGCTTTTCACCCAAAACATTTTTCTCGACTATACTTAACAGCAATTCATATGCCAAATGCTATATGACTAACACGGAGGAGTACTTCACCCCGTGACGATAACCAGACTTTCAGCATTTGCTATAAATTGATATTAGCACTTTACTCTTTTAATGAAAAAGCATATCCCTTACCCATATGACAAAAAACACTTTCTTAATACTAATCATAACCGTACTAACTTTTTCAAACGCTTCCTATGCCGGCAAACTTTATCGCTGGGTTGATGAAAATGGCAAGGTCTCCTTCTCTGATAAGGTACCCCCTAAAGAATCGAAACGTGAACGCGATCTATTGGACGAAAAAGGGCGCGTCATTGCTACCAAAGACGCGGCAAAAACTCCAGAACAAATCCAGCAATTAAAAAAAATTAATGATTTACAGGTCGTTAAAGAAAAGCTCTTGCAGGAACAGTTGGCGCAAGACTCTGCTCTATTAAATACCTTCCAAAGCGAAGCCGATATAGAGGCTTTGGCGAAAAGCAAATTCGCCATGCTTGACTCGCATATCACTATTGCGAAGGGACAGTCTGAAACGCTTAAAAACCAGCTTATTTCTCATCAGCAAGCCGCGGCAAATTTTGAGCGCCTCGGAAAAAAAATACCAGGAAAAACTGTCTCTAACATCCAGTCTGCGCAAGGTCAATTCGATAAAAACCAAAACGAAATAGTGAGCTTTAAATTACAAAAAAAAATATTAGAAGAACAACTATCGAAGGATACATTACGCTTTAAAACTCTTACAACATTATCTAAAGAAACGCCCAAAATTAACTCGGAAACAATACCGAATTTAGTCCTCGGAGAGCTCGTTTGCAAAGATATTAATTGTCAGGATTTATGGCAAAAAGCGTGTGATTTCGTGGCTCAGCAAAAAAATACCAATATCGCCTTCATTTCAGACAATTTACTCTTAACAACTACACCGACGTTTAGTAGCGCCAGGGGCTTATCTTTAACTAAAATTAATGACGGTAAGCACACAAAAATTCTGTTTGATGTTCGCTGTGCCAATTCAAAGGGTGGCAAAGAAACCTGCCAGAGCGAAAAAACGACGAGGCTAATAGAGGAATTTAACCGTTTAGACGATTAACTTCTGACCAGTAAAGTACCCATACCCTTATCGGTTAACAATTCCAGCAACACAACGTGTGGCACCCGCCCATCTATAATATGCGCGCTGTTAACGCCGGCATTTAAAGCGTCCATCGCACACTTTATTTTTGGAAGCATGCCGCCATAAATGGTTCCGTTTTCGATTAACCGATTGACTTCAGCGATTGATAAGCCCGTTAATAACTCACCCTCTTTGCTCAGCAGGCCTGTCGTATTGGTCAACAATAAAAGCTTTTCTGCACACAACACCTCAGCCATTTTACCCGCGACCAAATCAGCGTTTATATTATAAGAAGCGCCATCACTTCCCACGCCAATTGGTGCTATCACGGGAATAAAATCACCTTGCACCAACATGTTGACAACCGATGGGTCAATGCTTTCGACGTGGCCCACGTGGCCCATATCGATTAACTCAGAAGCCTGCTCAGAAGACGCTTGTTGCGAAGAAATCTTTTTAGCCCGAATCAAGTCACCATCTTTACCCGTCAAGCCAACGGCAGAACCGCCGTGTCGATTTATCAGATTGACGATCTCTTTATTAACCAGACCACCTAACACCATTTCGACAACGTCCATCGTTTCACTATCGGTTACGCGAATTCCATCAACAAACTGGCTTTTCATACCCAGTTTTTCCAGGTGCTTGCCGATTTGCGGCCCACCGCCGTGTACCACCACTGGGTTTAAACCCACTTGTTTCAAGAGCACAATATCACGGGCAAAACCGCTTTTTAGTTCATTATCAACCATCGCGTTACCGCCGTATTTAATGACTATGGTTTTACCGGAAAACTTCTGTATATAGGGTAACGCCTCGCTTAATACGAGCGCGGTTTGTATGGGATCAATTTTTTTATTTTTCATCATTTTTTTATCTGCTTATACACGCTGATTAAACCACAAGATAGCTACTAAAAAGGCAACTTCAAGCCGCTATTAATGTTCAACATTTGTTCTCTAAAAACTTGTTTAATTCGCTCTAACGCGGGCTCATCATCCGCTTCAAACCGCAGTACGAGTGACGGTGTGGTGTTTGAAGCCCTGACCAAACCCCAGCCATCCCTAAACTCCACTCTCAGCCCATCAATGGTGATAACGTTGGCGTCTTCAAATTGTGCCCGCGCCTGCAACTGATCTATAAAAGAAAAGTTCTCACCTTCACTCAAGCTGATATTGAGCTCTGGCGTACTAATACTATCGGGTAAATCAGCAAAAATTTCAGCCGTTGATCTAAATTCAGCCGTTACAATTTCTAATAAACGTGATGCGGTATATAACGCATCATCAAAGCCATACCACCGTTCTTTAAAGAAAATATGCCCGCTCATTTCACCCGCCAGTTCTGCATTCGTTTCTTTCATTTTTGCCTTAATCAGAGAGTGTCCAGTTTTAGACATAATGGGCTTCCCACCATGTTTTGCAATTACTTTAGCCAAATTTCGCGTGCACTTCACATCATAAATGATATCCGCTCCTGCTTGTCTCGATAACACGTCTATCGCGTACAACATCATCTGACGATCAGGCCAGATGATATTACCGCCTGAGTCCACAACCCCTAAACGATCACCGTCGCCGTCAAAAGCTAGCCCTAATTCAGCCTCTTCTTCGCGCACTTTTTATATTAACTCTTTTAGGTTTTCTGGTTTACTGGGGTCAGGGTGGTGATTGGGGAAATTACCATCAACTTCACAGTACAATGGCACCACTTCACAACCCAAGGTTGATAGTAGCATCGGCGCAGCCTCGCCCGCGACGCCATTACCGCAATCGACAACGACCTTTATCATTCTGCCCAAACGGACATCGCTAGTGATGGTTCCGATATATTCTGGCAAAATCATTTGCTTTTGATAAGACCCTTCGCCGCTTTCAAATTCGCCTCTTTCAATGCGCTGATACAAGCGCTGAATGGCTTCACCAGACAGGGTATTACCTGCAATGACAATTTTCAGGCCATTGTAATTTGCCGGGTTATGACTCCCAGTAATCATCACCCCAGACTGGGTGTCCAGTTGGTGTGTCGCAAAATACAATACCGGCGTGGGCACTTGCCCAATATCAATCACATTACAAGCTGTCGATTGTATGCCTTTCGCAAGGGCTTCGCTTAGCCTTGGGCTATGCAAGCGCCCATCACGCGCGATAACGATTGCTTTCTGACCCGTATTTAATGCTTCGCTCGCGATCGCCTGGCCAATTAAATAAACGCCTTGTTCGGTTAAGGTTTCGTCTACGATGCCTCGAATATCATAAGCTCTGAAGATGGATCGAGACACATCCTCGTCGCCAGTCACCTCAATACCATCTTTTCCCATAAAAATTAGGTTAGCCGATTGCTCAACTTGTTTTACGATTGGTTCACTTCCGGTCTCTTCAGATTGAAGGTTTTCGGCTATATCTGGGTCTTCAGACATCCCTTTTTTTCGACTAGCTGCTAATTTCCCACGGCCCTTTCTGGCGATACCCGCCTTCTTTATAGACGCACTTACTTTTTGCCGTTTATCTTTATCAGATAAAATATTCCCGAGCAAACCGACTAGCACGATAAGCATCATCAAAACAGCGACATATCCCAGCACTTCATTTTGTCCAAAAGTCACTTCAGGCTGCTGTTTGTTAATGGTGATGCTCCAACGCGTACCAGGCACTAAAATAGTACCTAATAGTGCGCCTTTTTGCTCCGAGTGATCACCACTAGTAGCTAATGCCAGACCACCTTGCTTTAAGGTAAACCAAGCGGATTCAACCGCTAATGCAGACTCGAAGCTCTTTTGCATTGCGCCTACTTCTAAACTGCTTAAAATCACTGCCAGGACCTGATCGTCCTTTATCACGGGCACAGCCATGGCAATGTGGCGCGCATCACTGCCCATCATGTGGACTTCTGGCATTTGTATTTTTTTCGAGGCGCTTGCTTTTCTAAGCAGATCCAAACCCGCGTAGTCAAGAGGAGGGGAGTCAGTCATATCCGTCTGCATGATACCGGGGTGACTCACTCGTAATTTCGTCATATCGTCTAGTGACGCACGGTGCTCGGCAATCCAGTCACCGACAGCCACGTCGCCTGCGTTCAAAGCCGTTATTAAAGACTGGTCTTGCGCCAACACACCAAGTCCTTCATGCCACCTTTTCACCTGAGATGATAGAACGCTAGCCGCTTTATTTGCTCGTTGGTTTAATTGCTCAGTATCCTCAGTTTCCTGCTGTTCAATCTGCCCAAGGTACACATAAGCCGCAATTCCAGCGACAGCTACCAGCAACAAAAGTGCAAGAATGATTTTTTTCATCGTTGAACTACCCTTTCCCAGTATGCCCAAAGCCACCTTCCCCGCGGGGACTATCATCAAAAACATCAACCTGCTCGAACTCAACTTGCTCTACCGGCACAAAAACCAGTTGGGCGATGCGGTCGCCTATGTCGATGGTAAATTCCGTGTTTCCACGATTCCAACACGATACAAATAACTGCCCCTGGTAATCAGAATCTATCAGACCCACTAAATTACCCAATACGATGCCATGTTTATGCCCGAGGCCTGACCTCGGCAAAATAACCGCTGCCAAATTTACATCACTGATATGAATAGCCATTCCCGTTGGGATAAGTTTCGTCTCCCCCGGTTTTAGCAATAATGACTCATCTAAACAGGCGCGCAGATCCAGGCCGGCGGATCCAGTGGTGGCATATTCTGGTAAGGGAATAGATTGGCCTAAACGGTCATCCAGTAATTTCAGCTGTATTTTTTTCATGGTACCTTTTTGCTATTAATGTGACTAATTCACGGGCCAACTCGGGTTTTGGCATGCTACCTAATTGTTCCCCACCCTGATCCCAGTACACCGATAATGCATTGAGCTCGCTATTAAAACCGCTGTCTTTTCGACCTACCCAGTTAGCCGCAATCATATCTAAAGACTTATGCTTCAATTTAGCTTTTGCATACGCTTCTAAGTCATCGGTTTCTGCCGCAAAGCCTACACAAAACGGAGCTCTATCTTGACTGGCTACAGTAGCCAGAATATCCGTTGTTTTGACTAAGTTTAGCTGCATTTTGGGGGCGTCTTTCTTGATCTTGTTCTCAATTTTTTCCTCAGGCGCGTAATCCACCACCGCGGCAGCCGCAATAAATATATCGGCAGCGCCTGATCTTGACAGTATCACTTCTGCCATCTCGCTCGCGCTGATAACATCAATCCGAGCAACACCCGAGGGTGTTTGCAGCTGAACGGGCCCCGCCACCAGGGTAACGTGCGCACCAGCTTCCACACAGGCCTGCGCCAGGGCAAACCCCATTTTTCCAGAGCTATGGTTACTAATGTAGCGAACCGGGTCTATGGCCTCTCTCGTCGGCCCTGCGTTTAATAATACGTTTAACCCCGCCAGCGCTCCGGTATGGAAATGCTCGGTAACCGATTGAACCAAAGATTCCGGCTCTAACATACGGCCAAAACCAACCTCACCGCAGGCTTGCACGCCTTCGCCCGGACCAAGAATAATAACGCCTCGGCTTTCCAATTTTTTTAGATTTTTTTGTGTCGCCTGATCGTCATACATGGCACGATTCATCGACGGCGCGAGCATGACCGTTTTTTCTGTCGCTAATAAAATTGTTGTTAGCAAATCGTTCGCCATGCCAGATGCGAAACGAGCAATAAAGTCCGCACTGGCGGGCGCCACTAAAATCACATCAGGCCAGCGAGCAAGGTTGATATGCCCCATTCCCGCCTCTTCCTCAGCATCCAGCAGCTGGGTATGCACGGGCAATCCCGATAAGGCCTGGAAAGTTAACGGCGTAATAAACTCCGTTGCCGCTGGCGTCATGACTACACGGACCTCAGCGCCTAAGGTTTGGCATTGGCGCAATACCTCCGCTGCTTTGTACGCCGCTATACCGCCGGTCACACCGAGCAATACACGTCTATGCTGAAGTTTATTCACGAGGTTTATTTAATAATTAATCAACTAAAGTTCTATTATGCCACACAACATTATATAAACTATGCGGTAACGGAATTAACAATATCAAGGAATGATTATGTCTATTACCGACTGGCCAAAACAGGACAGGCCGCGCGAAAAACTGCTCAGTAAAGGAGCCTCTGCACTGTCTGATGCTGAACTACTGGCTATTTTCTTACGTACCGGCACCAAAGGTGTTACCGCGGTTGATTTATCCCGTTTATTATTAAACCAATTCGGTTCGTTACATGCGCTAATGCACGCGAACCAGGTTGAATTTTGCAAAGGACACGGCCTGGGTAGCGCGAAGTACGTCCAATTACAGGCGGTGCTGGAAATGGCTCGTCGTTATTTGCGCGAATCGCTGGAAAGTAAGAGTGTTATTAATAACCCCGATGACACCAGGCAGTTTTTAAAAAGCCAACTCGCTCACCATCAACGAGAAGTATTCGCCTGCCTGTACTTAGATAATAAGCATCAAATTATTGCCTTTGAAGAATTGTTTTTTGGCACTATTGATGGAGCCAACGTGCACCCTAGGGAGGTCGTCAAAAACACCTTGAAGCACAACGCTGCTGCCGTTATTTTTGCCCACAATCATCCGTCTGGAAACCCGCAGCCTAGTCAATCTGATATTGATATCACACACCAGCTAATAAAGGCGCTACAACTCATTGATGTTAGAGTTCTAGACCACCTCATTATAGGAAGTGGCGATGCAACGTCTCTTAGCGAACTAGGTCACATTTAGGCCATTTCAATGCGTCGATTTATCGCCAAAAACCAGGTTTTACTTTACTAAAGTAGCGCGTTCTGGTATAAATTCGCACCGTTTCGCTGCAAACTACTAATCAATCAATTTTAATAGAGGTTTTATCATGTCTAAAGTATGCCAAGTTACTGGCAAGAGTCCAATAACGGGAAACAACGTTTCTCACGCGAAAAACAGAACGCGTCGTCGTTTTGAGCCTAACCTTCACCAACATCGTTTTTGGGTTGAAAGTGAAAATCGCTGGGTTCGTCTTCGCGTATCTGCGAACGGCATCCGTACCATTGACAAAAAAGGCATCGACGCTATTTTGGTTGATATTCGTTCACGCGGCGAAAAAGTTTAAGGATTAAAAAATGAGAGATAAAATTAAATTAGTTTCAAGCGCCAATACTGGTCATTTTTATACTACGACTAAAAACAAGCGCAATATGCCGGAAAAAATGGAAATCAAAAAGTTTGATCCAACCATCAGGCAGCACGTTATGTACAAAGAAGCTAAAATCAAATAGTTTCCAGTCAAGCATACTTAAAAAAGCCCGCTATTTTAGCGGGCTTTTTTGTATCTCCGGTATGGAGATATAAGCCATTCCATTCCTCTCAATAAGCCTTAACGCTTTTAAAAACTTACCCGCACACGGCCCTGCAAAACACTCGCCCGTATCCGCTTTAAACATGGCACCGTGGATTGAACACTGAATATATCGACCAGAGGTCGTTAAAAATTGGTTGGGCGTCCAATTTAACGGCGCGCCAGTATGCGGACAGCTATTTTTATACGCTCGTAAGGCTCCATCTTCTTCTCGCACGAAAAATCCTTCACAAGTGCCTTTATCAGCTAGCCCAATGCTAAAAGATTTTGAGCTCATGCAAATCAACGAAGCTACTTCGCACGCTTCAATATAGCTAAACCCATCAAGCTCTATTATTTTTTCCACCAACCCTTCTTTTTCTCTTCTGGAGTCTCTTCTAACATAACACCCTGGTTCGCTATAGTTTGCATCGACAAGATTTTTTTCTTTAATGCCATGTTCATTTTTTCACTATTTTCTATCTTAAGCTGCATCGCCTTGATATCTTTCTCAGTTTGCTCGCGGACTAAATTAAGCTCGGACTTAACGATCTCCAGCGCATTTTTTTCTTCTTCATTTTCCGGCTCATCACCCTCAATAGTGGACGATGTTTCTAATTTAATCTCTAAATCAAGCAGGTAAGTCGCCGCCTCATCTAATTGTTTTTCTAATTCTTTAATACGACTTTCAGCGCCTACGTTGTCACTAGCAGCGGAAGATTTTTTGACCACCTCTTCTATGTGTTGTTGTACATCTTCCTTTTCTTTATTAGATTCTGCCAACTGCTCTTCAATGTATCTTTGTAAATCTTCTTTTTCTTTATTAGATTCCGCCAACTTCTCTTCAAACGCCGCCTTGTCTTTTTCGCCAGCATCCTTTTTCTGCATCAATTCATCTATTTTAAGCGATGACAGCTCTGCTTCTTTTTGCACCGCCAATAATTGTTTTGCAAGCTCTGTGGTTTTATCATCTTCATCATTAACAGCGCCAATTAAAATCTGTTCTTTTTCTTGCTCAAAGCGCTGCAAAGACGATTCTAACTGTTTGATTTTTTGTTTTAGCTCCTTCGACTCTTCTTGCTCTATTATTCGTTCTTGCTTTAATGTTTCCAGTTCGTCCTTAGTTTTTGCTGCCGATTCAGACTCTGAATAGCGCTCGCTTTCTATGTTCTGAAGGCTTAACTTTAATGCTGACTTTTCTTTTTCGGATGCCTCAAATTTATTCGTCAACTCTATCAGTTGTTGCTTAAGCTCCCTTTCATCGAATTTGATGCCTGCTGACAAACTAGTTAGCTCTTCAGAGACTTCCTGATAACGCTGCTGCTCAAGCTGAAGGTCATTTTGAGACTTCTCAACCGCGTCGTTCAGTGCCACTATCTGTTGCTTAAGTTCGGCGCTAGACGCCTCATAAGAATCAATCGATGAGCGCTCTTTGTTCTTATAGTCATTGACTTCACTTCGCGCCTTCTCTAATTGCTCTAACAAAACCTGCTGGCCGCCTGTCGAATCAGACAGCACCGCTTCCGCGTCGATCAGCTTTTTTTGCAGCGTATCATTCTCTTCATTTAAACACGCTAATTTTGCATCAAGATTTGACACTTCATCTCGGGAAAGTTTTAACTCGGCCTCAATCGTTGAAAATTTCTCGGACAATGCATCCTCAGTCTGTTCAAAGTTTTTCGCCTGATCATTCAAGGCAAACTCTGCAGCTTCATAACGCGACTGAGCATCTTGCAATAACTCAGCTGACTTAAAGCGCTCAGACTCCCCAGTTTGTGCCACCTCTTCCAGCTCCTGACTGAGAAGCTCCAAGCGTTCTGTTAATTGTTGCTGGCCGTCCAAACCACTAGATAGTTCATCCTGTAAAGTTGATAACTGTTGCTCAAGCTGTTCTTTTTCAGCCACCGTGGTTTGTAATTGTCGCTCTATATCCACTTTACTTTGCGAGCTCTCATCCAGGCTTTCTTCCATATCAGACAAGCGTTGCCTTAGCTCACTTTCCAGGCTCTTGTTGCCGTCTGTAACGGCGCTTAAAGATGCCTCAGCGCTATCCAGTTGCTGACGCATTTTTTCGGTTTCTTCCTCTAAGTTCAGTGCCTTTGTTTTAGCTATTTCTAATTCAGACCGAGCGCCTTCGAATTCTTTTTGCAGCTGGGCTGCAGATTCTTTCAGTTCATCCATCACTGTTTCGCCGCTCTTCTCAGTTTCTCGAAGCGAATCTATTTCTTGCAAAGCTTGTTTGAGCTGTTCTTTTAATTGCTCTTGCGCATCCAGGGCATTCGTTAAACTGGCCTCCTGGCCCTGTAAGTTTTCTTGTAATGCATCTCGTTCCACAACGACATCTGCCAGCTGCTGGGCCGAATCTCCTATCAACGATTCTTTTTCCGATAAACTTAGCTCTAACTCAACTTGTCGTTGGTTTATTTCAGTCAGCTGAGTTTTTGCCTCGTTTAATTGATGAGTCAGTAATTCAATTTCTGCCTGTTTATCATGAAGCACAGAATCATTTTTAGTGTTCACTTCATCAAGAGAACTGAGCGTCGCCTCTAAGTCGGCCTGTCGTTGAGTGGCATCAGTCAACTGGGTTTCAGTTTCGCTTAATTGATCAATTAATAATTCGATTTCAGCCTGCTTCTCTTGAAGGATGGAATCATTTTTAGCATTTACTTCGTCAAAAGAGCTGAGCGTCGTCTTTAAATCGCCAAGCTGCGCGCTTCGTTTTTCTAGCTCGCTCTCTTTTTCACCTAATTGTTTGCTTAAGGCACTCAGTTCGGCCTCAAATTCAGCCGACTTAGATTCCGCATCGGCCTTGTGTTGCTGCAAAACCTCTAAATCATTTACCCTGAGTTGCTCCAGTTCGTTCAAAGCCTCTTTTAACAAAGCATCCGATTCAGTCTTTGACTCTTCCATCGCGGCAAGATTAAAACTGACATCGGTTAATTGCTCATGCAATGCTTGAATTTGCTCATCTTTTGCTACAAGACCCGACGTAGAGTCTAAGCTTAATTGCTCGACTTGCCGCTCCAATTGCGCCCTTGCTTCCAATAGTTCCCCGGCGCTGAACTCAGCTTCTTCGGCCAGCTTTTCCAGCTCAGCTTTACGAACGGTTAACTCGGAGTTCAGTTGTTCAGCATCCGATAGTTTTTGATCTAACTCTTGAACCTTCTCGGCACCTTGCTCTTGAGTATTATCTAAGTTTTCTTTTAATCGGCCCAACTCCATAGCTTGAGCCGCCGCGAGCTCATCCTTTTCGTACAGTTTAGCGACAAGGTCATCGAATTTTTGCTGATCTTCAACCATCAATTGGCGCGAATTTTCTACTTCCTGCAATGCGAGTTCAAGTTCGGCTCTTAGCTCCTCGCTTCGTTCTCTCTCTCCCAACAGCGCTTCATTTAGCTCAGCGTCACGACTAGACTCTATCGCTTGTTTGGCTTCAAGTTGCTCTTCAACTACTTTTGTGGCGGCTCGCAAATCATCAACTGCTGTCGCTTGTTGCTCAACGTGTTGTTGCAATTTATTGCGTTCAAGCTCTAGCGCGTTGAGTTTTTCATTTGATTGCGAGCAGAGTTTTTCTAGTTCTAGAATTTTGTTTTCAGCTTCTTTTAATAATTTTTTATCTTCTGATGAATCCGTTTTTGAAAGGATGCTGATTTCACTTACTACCTTAACGGTTTCAGCTTTAACAACAGGCTCAGGCACTTCCTCGGCTAAAGGAATATCAATGCTATCGTGCAGGCCTTGCATCCCTTCTTTTAAAATCAGCGCATTGAAACCAAACTTCAACAGCAAAAAAGCAGCAGCCTCACTAGTTCTGCCGTTTTCGCACACTAGCACTTGCAGCTGATCATGCCGTAATTCGGCAATTTTCATTCTAAGCGAGAAAAATGGAATGTTGACACTGCCTTCGATATGACTTTCTTCGAAGGCATCTGTACATCTAACATCTAGCCAATTGGCACCTTCGGCGACTTTGTTCTTACCCTCTTCAAAATCCACATACTTCAGAACGGGTTCTTTTACCAGGCTAATGAAGTTTTTCTTTGAAAGCCTGAGCATCTGGCCTTTACCTTTCATGCGAACGGTTACGTTCCTGGGGTTACCAGAGAGCAACGCGTCCTCACCAAAGGCGTCGCAGTTGTGTAACTCTGCTAATTTGACCGGCCTTGCAGTAGAGGAAGCCTGGCGGATCAACTCACAATCGCCGGATTTAATGATGTAGTAAAAGTCGGCCTCATCGCCCTGTTTCACCACCACGTCACCTGCCTCAAATGTGACCTCTTCCATCTGCATCATCACTTTTTGTAAGTTTGACGCTGGCAATCGCTGAAATACCGGGGACTGCAACATCGTTGTCATCCAGTCGCCACCTTGATCATCCACCTCATCAACTAAGTACGTTTGTCCATCATCCTTTGGACTAGCCATATCAAGTTTATGAGTGGCAATACGCACAATACGCGTTCTAGATTTGGTCACCGCCTTAACTTTTCGAGGAATATGATGCGCGATAGCAAAACGGGCCGATTCGGATCCCGTGACGATGGTTTCCATTTCCATTTCGCCCGCATACAAACTGATCATTCCGCTTATTAAATAGATAAACTCTTTGGCTTCGTCGCCCTGCTCAAAAAGAACCGTACCTTTCCCGCACTCTTCTATATCAACGCTTCTGCAAATTTCATCAAATCGCGCTTTAGGCAAGCTATTCAAAGGAATAAAATGCCTTAAAATATCGTTAGTTTTTTGATTTGCTAGTGCGTTCATATGATCTATTTAGGGTAAATGACAACCGTCGTTCATTTATACAGTGTAGTGCATGCTATAAAAATGGTGACGTTTGAGCGGCAAAATTTAACTTTTTGCCAAGTTGGTCACGCTCCATTCTTTGGTATTTTAAATACCAAAATGAACGTTCACTAAGAGTTCATATTTTTCGGTTAGAATAGCTCTAAATATAAAAAATTTAACTACAGGTAGTGCTTTGAAAGAAAATCAGTTCACATGGATCAGTTTTTTCAATCGTTTTTGCTTCGCGGCGGTCTTAGTGTTTGCGAGCTATAACCCCGCGGGCTTATCGTATTATCACTGGGCATTTAAAAACATACTTAATATTACACCCATTATGGCATTGACTGGTCTTGTTTTATTAATCGGCTGGGCTGTCTTTATCCGCGCGACCATTCGTTCATTGGGCATTATTGGCATCACTCTGGCCTTTGCTCTTTTTGGCGTGTTATTTTGGATGATTATCGATTGGGGAGTCATTCCTGCGGATAGCGCTAAAGCCATGACTTATGTCACGCAAATTATTTTGTGTTTCATCCTCGCTACTGGTACGTCATGGTCGCACGTGCGCCGTCGGATTAGCGGTCAGGTTGACACAGATGACATAGATGACATAGATAATTAATTTTACGGAGAGTTAATCATGTCGACTTTCAGACTCTTTTTTTTACTTCGTGTAATACTTGTCTTTTTTAGCCTCCAGGCTCATGCAGCATTCCCAAGTTTTATGGCTGAAGGCCCGTTACCTAGCCTGGCCCCTATTCTGGACAAAGTGACCCCAGCGGTCGTTAACATCGCCACCAAAAACTTCGTACAACAACGCGAAAACCCTCTGCTACAAGACCCCTTTTTTAGACGCTTTTTTCAAATTCCAAACACACCAACAAAGCGCTCTTCACAAAGTTTAGGATCTGGGGTTATTGTGGATGCTCAGAAGGGGCTGATCATTACTAATCACCACGTTATTGGTAAGGCAGATGAAATTACGGTCACCCTACGCGACGGCCGCTCTTTTAACGCAACTGTTGTGGGTAGTGATCCTGAATCTGACGTCGCTGTGATAAAAATTAAAGCGGAAGGTTTAACTAAACTTAAAATTGCTGACTCTGATAACTTACGCGTGGGCGACTTTGTCGTCGCCATTGGCAACCCATTTGGGCTTGGGCAAACCGTCACCTCCGGCATCGTCAGTGCATTGGGGCGATCTGGCCTGGGAATAGAAGGCTACGAGGATTTCATTCAAACTGATGCCTCTATTAACCCCGGTAATTCAGGTGGTGCACTCATTAACTTAAGGGGCGAGTTAATCGGCATCAATACCGCCATCATTGCTCCAAATGGAGGCAACGTAGGTATTGGCTTTGCGATTCCCAGCAATATGGCCATCAGTCTAAAAGACCAACTCGTTAAATTTGGTAAAACCAACCGCGGTCAACTCGGCATTAGCGTACAAGATTTAACCCCGGATCTT
>JASJGO010000159.1:0-14396 GCA_033791505.1 Cycloclasticus sp. | reverse complement strand
GACTAATATTGTCGCCGCCGCGGCCAATGGTCAAATGTTGGGGCTGATCTTTTTTGCCCTGTTATTTGGTTATTTTATGACGCAAATCGCCGCTGCCAAAAAATCAGTGATATTGACCTTCTGGAATGCGGTACTCGACGTGATGATGAAAATGACCGACTGGGTCATGAAGTTTGCGCCACTGGGTGTATTCGGCTTAGTGGCAAAAGTGGTCTCGTCTACTGGCCTGGCGGCCTTTTTACCACTCGCTTATTTTTTCTTTACGACCTTGTTCGCTCTGGCTGTTCATATGTTTGTTGTGATGCCACTTTTATTAAAGTATATAGGCAGGGTGAAACCTTCGCGCCACTTTAAGGCGATGCTTCCGGCCTTGCTAACCTCTTTCTCAACCAGTTCTTCGTCGGCAACGCTGCCGATTACTCTGGAGTGCGTTGAAAAAAATGCAGGCGTATCGAACCGAACGAGTAGTTTTGTGTTGCCACTAGGAGCAACCATTAATATGGATGGTACGGCCTTATACGAGTGTGTGGCGGCGATGTTTATTGCGCAGGCTTACGGTTTGCAACTAGGCCTTACAGAGCAGTTCCTTATCGTTATCACGGCTCTGGTCACTTCGATCGGTGTGGCGGGTATACCGGCTGCAAGTCTGGTGGCTATCAGCATTATTTTAACGACCATTGGTCTACCGCTTGAGGGCATTGGATTGATACTCGCGGTGGATAGAGTGTTAGATATGTGCAGAACGAGCGTTAATGTATTCAGTGACTCCTGTGGCGCCGTCATTATCGCCCGTAGTGAAGGTGAGGATCAGGTTTTACGCTCAGATTAAACCATGGGATTTGAACAGTGATTAAAGTTGTTAAGGTAGCCAGTTCATATCTATTACTGCTTCTAGCATCGGCTTGTTCAGATGGCGTGTTGAACAACCCCTACGTGCAAAATGAAGAGGTTGGAAAGGTTATTTACTCATCTTTTTCGGAACGACCAAAACACCTGGATCCAGCCAGGGCATACAGTTCAAACGAATACGCTATTATTGCGCAGGTTTACGAGTCCTTATTTCAGTATCATTATTTAAAAAAACCTTACCAGTTAGAACCCTTATTAGCGAGCGCCATGCCATCGCTAAGCTATTTTAATAAACAGGGTGAGCGACTTCCGGATGATGCGGTTGCAGCAGATATTGCCTTCACTGAGTATCACATTACAATCGCCGAAAATACACAGTTCCAGCCTCACCCTTGTTTTAATGTTGATCTGCACGGCAAACTGCCTGATGACTGGGATGGAGCGTCGTTGTATGATTTGCCGCTGGCTACCAGAGACTTAAATTCGGATGATTTTATCTACCAAATCAAACGGTTAGCAGACCCTTCAACGCAGTCGCCTATTGCTGGTTTAATGGCGAATTATATCGTTGGTTTTACTGATTTTTCAGAGCACCAGTCGTCGCTTCGAAACAAAAGCCCGGGGTTGACTAAATCGCAACGTCTGCGATTTATAGCTATGTCGGGAGTCAAAAAAATAGACTCCAAGCGATTTAGTATTCGAATTAAAGGAAAATATCCACAGTTTATTAATTGGCTGGCGATGCCGTTTTTCTCCCCAATGCCCTGGGAGGCAGACGAGTTTTACTTAAACCCAGTATTAGTATCAAAAAACATCACACTGGACTGGTTTCCAGTCGGTACAGGGCCGTATTTTTTAGCAGAAAATAACCCGAATAGACGAATGGTGTTGAGTAAAAACCCGAATTTTCATTTACAACGATACCCAGCCGAAGCCGGTAAAGAAGCGCAGGGTAAAGGCCTGTTAAGCGATGCGGGTAAAAAATTACCGCTGACCGATAAAGTGATCTTTTCGCTGGAAAAAGAAAGTATTCCTTATTGGAATAAATTTATTCAAGGGTATTACGACGTGTCGGGTATCAGCTCCGACAGTTTTGATCAGGCGGTGAGTTTTTCGTCAGCTGGCGATGTAGCGTTGACCGAGAATATGTCACAACGTGGCATTGAGTTACAAACGGCGGTTACGACGTCGATTTTTTACCTGGGTTTTAATATGCTGGATAAACTTGTCGGAAGCCATTCGGTTAAAGCAAAAAAACTTCGCCAGGCGATTTCCATCGCGATAGATTATGAAGAGTATATTTCGATCTTCCAGAATGGTAGAGGAGTACCAGCGCAGGGTATTATTCCGCCAGAAATTTTTGGTCACCTGGCGGATGAAAAGGGCATCAACCCGGTCGTTTATCAATGGAAAAATGGGCCACGAAGACGCTCTATTGACGAGGCCAAAGTGCTACTCACTGAAGCCGGTTACGATAACGGAATTGACCCTAAAAATGGAGAGCCGTTGGTGTTGTATTTTGATACGATGGATAGCGGCCCAGATAGCAAGGCGCGCTTAAACTGGTTGCGTAAACAGTTTAATAAACTGAACATTCAACTGGTTATTCGCG
Organism: Cycloclasticus sp.; assembly: GCA_033791505.1. GTDB lineage: Bacteria > Pseudomonadota > Gammaproteobacteria > Methylococcales > Cycloclasticaceae > Cycloclasticus. Next base: position 11,935 of record JASJGO010000159.1, on the reverse strand, counting down.
GAACCGATTACAACCGTTTTCAGGAAAAAATGCGAAATGGTAATGCGCAACTATTTATGTGGGGCTGGAATGCCGATTACCCCGACCCGGAAAACTTTCTATTCCTGCTGTATGGAAAAAATTCTAAGGCGCTGCATGGCGGAGAAAACGCGGCGAATTATCAAAACGCCCAGTACGATGCGTTGTTTGAGAAAATGAGTAAAATGGACAATACAACACAGCGGCAGGCTATTATTAATCAAATGATTAATATTGCTCGACAGGATGCGCCCTGGGTTTGGGGTTTTCATCCAAAAGCCTTCAGCCTGTATCACGCCTGGTACAAAAATGCTTACCCAAACTTGATGGCGAATAATACAACGAAATACATCAATATTGATCCTGCATTACGCCAGCAGTATCAAGCCAAATGGAATAAACCGGTCTATTGGCCGTTAGTTTTAATCCTGTTGATCTGTGCTGTACTAATCTTACCCGCGTATTTAATTTATCGGCGCATCGAACGCTCTACGGCGCTATGATTAACTATATTATTCGGCGTTTACTGTATGTGTTACCCGTACTGATGGGCGTTAACATACTAACTTTTGTGCTGTTTTTCGTTGTTAATTCGCCAGATGATATGGCGCGCATGCAGTTAGGCGATAAACACGTGTCACAACAGGCGGTCGATAATTGGAAGCAACAGCGCGGATATAACTTACCACTGTTATGGAATGAGCAAACAAATGGCCTGCAAACGGTTACAGAAACGATATTTTTTAAAAAATCGGTGGGCCTTTTTGTATTCGACTTAGGTATGTCAGACAACGGGCGAGATATTGTTAGCGATATTTCGCAACGGATGTGGCCCAGCTTGGCGATAGCGATTCCATCTTTAGTTTTTGGCGTGTTAGCAAACATCACGTTTGCCCTGTTACTGATTTTTTATCGAGGCAGTTACCTGGAATTTGGCGGCTTGTTTATATGTATTACCTTAATGTCTATTTCTGGATTGTTTTACATTATCGCTGGTCAATTTTTCATCGGAAAACTCCTCGCATTAACGCCTATTTCTGGTTACGCACCCGGCATCGACGGCTTTAAATTTATTATTCTTCCTGTCCTTATTAGCGTAGTTGGCGGGCTTGGCTCAGGCATTCGTTGGTATAGAACCCTGTTTTTGGAAGAAGCCGCAAAAGACTACGTAAGAACGGCTAAAGCAAAGGGTTTGTCGGATTTGCAAGTGCTGTTTAAACACGTTTTAAAAAACGCAATGATTCCAATTTTGACCGGGATTGTGGTCATTTTGCCGTTGTTATTTATGGGTAGTTTAATTACCGAATCATTTTTTGGTATACCCGGTTTGGGCAGCTATACGATCGATGCGATCGCTAGTCAGGATTTTGCTATCGTTCGCTCTATGGTTTTCCTCGGCTCATTTCTCTACATAATTGGCCTGTTGCTGACGGATATTTCATACACGCTGGTGGATCCGCGGGTCAGGTTGGATTGATGTTGACTTTACTTTGGACAGATAGCCTGATTTTTGCCCTCGTTTTAGGCGTCGTTATAATCATTTGGAGAGCGAGCAAAAAAGAACATCTAAGGCGACCCTGGTCACGAGTATTTGATAGCAAAGCTGGGGTTATTTCACTCACCGTTTTGTTGTCTTTTATTTTGCTCGGTTTATTGGATTCTACACGAGTGCAATATCACGACTTAGCCGATAATGGAGAACCCCGCTCGAACGCAGTCACTCTCAGTGTGCTCGATATTTTGCTGACCCCGATCAGAACACAGATTGAAAAAACGTATTCCGAACCCTTTGCACACGTCGCGTACGCAAAAGAAATAAAAGTAGCTGAAAGCGGCGATACTCAATGGCTTTACCCCCGTTTATTGTACGGTGGCGCGCATTTAAGCAAGCCTGAGTCTGAAAAAGTAAAAGACGTCGCCTTAAAAGCGCTAAAGGGCCTGGGCTATGCCTTAATCAGTTGGCTAGTGTTAGGGTTATGCGTGCTATTTATGACGCGAAATGATTCTTTTTTAAAGATATCTAAAGGATTGAGAAACAGTCTGTTCACCTTATTAGGCGTTTTTTCTTTAGTGGGTTTGGTGGCAACACTTGGTCCTTATTACCATATCCTGGGCACCGATAAGGTCGGCGAAGACGTTCTGTATCAAGCGATAAAAAGCATTAGAACAGGTCTCGTGATCGGTTCTTTAACCACCATGGTGATGTTGCCGATTGCCATTATTTTAGGCTTAATGGCGGGTTTTTTCAGGGGCTGGATTGACGACTTAATTCAGTACCTTTATACAACGCTCAGTTCCATCCCAAGTGTATTGCTGATCGCCGCGGCTATTTTAATGGCTCAGGTAACGATGGCGAACAACCCAGAACTATTTACTACGATAGAAGATCGCGCCGATATGCGCTTATTATTGCTATGCGCGATCTTAGGCCTGACCAGCTGGACCGGTTTATGCCGTTTATTACGCGCTGAAACACTGAAGATACGTGAGATGGATTACGTGTTGGCCGCTCGTGCCCTAGGTGTCGGCCGATTACAGATTTTAAAGCGCCACGTACTGCCTAATGTCATGCACCTGGTAATGATAACGGTGGTGCTGGACTTTAGCGGCCTAGTGCTGGCTGAGGCCGTGCTGTCGTATATTAATATAGGCGTTGATCCGTCGACGTACAGCTGGGGCAATATGATTAATACCTCGCGGCTTGAAATGGCGCGCGAACCGATCGTCTGGTGGTCTTTAACGGCGGCCTTTATTTTTATGTTCTCCCTGGTGTTGGCGGCTAACTTGTTCGCCGATGTCGTACGCGATGCATTTGACCCAAGGGCTAACAATTAACCTAATGAATAAGCTTTGTAATTAATAGATAAAATGAATAAATATATTTTTCACTCAAACGCGCTGTCAGATGAACAGCTGACACTCATCCAGGCGGTTTTTAATCAATCGCCGAAACTAGTAGATGGTTTTTACTTTTTAGAGTCAGCAGAAAGTGTTGAATTATCAGCGATCCGACAACAATTAAGCGTCGATGTTAATGTCTTAGATGCAGGCTTTAAAGGTGATCAGGTACGACTATTGGTCACAGATATGGATTCAACTCTGATCTCAATTGAGTGCATCGACGAAATTGCCGATATGCAGGGAATAAAAGCGCAAGTATCGGCGATTACCGAAGCGGCGATGCGCGGTGAATTGGATTTTGCAGCATCGCTAACGCAACGCGTCGCGCTCTTAAAGGGCCTGCCGGAAAGTAGCCTGCAACGCGTATACGATGAACGCTTAAGACTGAACCCGGGGGCGGAAAAATTGATTGCCTACCTAAAACAATCTTCGGTTAAGCTGGCCTTGGTGTCCGGTGGTTTTACCTTTTTTACCGAGCAATTAAAACAGTGGCTGGGGCTGGATTACACCCTGGCCAATACGCTGGAAATCCGTAATGGCGTTTTAACGGGCAGGGTAGAAGGCGATATTATTGGCGCGAAGGCTAAAGCTGATTTATTACTTCAACTATCGAATGAACTGTCACTCGATAAACATCAAGTCATAGCGATGGGTGATGGCGCGAATGACTTATTGATGCTGGACGAGGCTGGTTTAAGCGTGGCTTATCACGCAAAGCCCACGGTACAGAAGCAAACGGCTATTCAGTTTAGCCACTCAGGCTTAGACGCCGTTATTGATTTATTGAAAGCCTAATAAGCCTGATGACTATGCGCCAACCCCTGCTATCTGTACAAGGACTTAAAACTCAATTCAATCAAAGCGCTGAGCCTGTTCACGCGGTCGATGGAGTGAGTTTTGATATTGCTGAAGGCGAAACCTTTGCCCTGGTCGGCGAGTCGGGTTGTGGCAAATCGGTGTTAGCGCTCTCCGTGCTGCGTTTGCTGGCAACTAACGCAGAGATTACCGCCGGTAAGGTTATTTACCGTGGTACGGATTTATTACGCATGCCTGAAAAGCAGATGCGCGGGGTGCGTGGCGTTCGCATTTCGATGATTTTTCAAGACCCGATGACCTCGCTCAACCCAGTGATGAGTATGGGTGATCAAATTGCAGAAGCTGTTTTATTGCATAAAAATCAGTCATCCGCGAGCGTTAAAGAAACAGTGATTAAATTGATCAAGCAGGTGGGTATACCGGACGCTGAAGAGCGTTACTCGACGTTCCCGCATCAATTGTCCGGTGGTATGAGACAAAGGGTTATGATCGCGATGGCGTTAGCAAACGAACCCGATTTATTGATCGCAGATGAGCCTACAACCGCATTAGATGTGACTATTCAGGCTCAAATTTTAGAATTATTGAGAGACTTGCAACGCGAAACGGGTATGTCATTATGGATCATTAGCCACGATTTAGGCATCGTCTCGGATATCGCCGATACAGTGGCCGTGATGTACGCAGGCCAGCTGGTTGAAGTGGCGACGCGGGACGATTTTTTTAATAAGCCAGCGCACCCGTACAGCCAACGTTTATTCGATGCATTGCCTAAAATGGATAAACGCAACGAAGCATTAATCACCTTGCCGGGCGCCGTTCCAAAACTAACACAAACGTTTACTGGCTGTCGTTTTGCCGAACGTTGTGATTATCAGCAGGATCGCTGCCACACGAGCAAAGAGATTGATTGGCAACAGCTGGACGACAAGCATAAAGCGCGGTGTTTACGCGTTGGTGAAATGCTACAGTCAAAATCGCCCACTCTTTTGACTGCGGTTAATCAACCTGAGCTAAGCGCTAATGAATCGCTGCAGGTTAAGAATTTAAAGATTCACTTCCCGATTAAAAAGGGTTTATTAAAGCGAACGGTTGGCAGCGTTAAGGCGGTCGATGACGTCAGCTTCGAGTTAGTTGCGGGCGGTACTACGGCGCTGGTTGGTGAATCTGGCTGCGGCAAGACGACTTTGGGGAAAGGTTTATTAAAATTATTGCCGATCACCTCCGGAACAATACACTATAAGGGGCATAACCTGGTCGAACTGTCCGAACAGGCATTTCGCCCGTACCGCGAGCAATTACAAATTATTTTCCAGGACCCTTTTTCTTCCATGAATCCACGAATGCTAGTGGGGGATATCATAGAAGAGGGCATAAGGGCGTTAAACTCGAGCCTCAGCGATCAGGACGTGGCGCAACGATGCGAAGGCTTGCTGGAGAAAGTCGGGTTGGGTGCAGATGTACGGTTACGTTACCCGCATGAATTTTCGGGTGGCCAGCGCCAGCGCCTTTGTATCGCGCGCGCGTTGGCGGTTAATCCCTCCGTTATTGTTTGCGATGAACCGACCAGTGCACTCGATGTATCGGTTCAAGCGCAGGTATTAAACTTACTAAAAAGTTTACAAAACGAGCACGGCCTCAGTTATTTATTTATCACGCACGATTTATCGGTGGTATCTTATTTAGCGGATACCATCGCCGTGATGTATTTAGGACGTATCGTTGAATATGGCGCGGTAGACGAGGTATTGAATAACCCGGCCCACCCTTATACCAAAGCTCTGATCGCCTCGGTTCCACAATGGGATAAGACGTTAGAGAAAAAAGTGATTAAGTTGCAGGATAATATGCCGTCACCTGCAAACCCACCGAAAGGCTGCCACTTCCACCCGCGGTGTCCAGAAGTGATGGCAGATTGCGGTCAAAAGATACCAGATAAGGTCGATTTAAGTGGCACGCATAGTGTCGCTTGTCTTTTATTTAAGAACGCGTAACGTCGACAATAATTTTAAGCCGTTGTCCGGGTTTTAAATACTTATTGTTCAGCGTATTCCACTCTTTCAACTCGTTAATACTCACCTTAAACCGCCTGGAAATAAGGTATAAGGAATCACCATTTTTTACCGTGTAGCTGATGGTCTGATTTTTACGCGCGGGAGTTACTGGTGAAGCTATATTTGTAGAGCCTACGGTCTGCCAGATAGTTAATTTTTGGCTGGGTTTGATGGTGTCGCCAGGTGCCATCGCATTCCATTTGGCGAGTTGGCGAACAGAAACCTTATGCTGCCGAGCGATAGTCCAAAAGGAATCGCCCTTTTTAACGCGGTAATGCAGGCGTTTGCCAGGCCTATTCGAGCCAACAATAGCTTTTTTACGCATGGTTTGGCTATGCGTGTAGAGCGAATTGTCTATGCTCGAGCTAGGGATCAATAAATATTTACCAGCCCTTATGGCGTGATCTGTAACGTGGTTGGTCTGTTTGATCAGCGCAATAGAGGTGCGGTATTGTTTGGCAATATGGCTGAGTGTTTCACCCTTTTTTATTTTATGGCGCCGCCATTTTAGACGTTGCTCGTCGGGTAGTTGTGCAATGCTTTGTTTAAAACGCTCAGACTTTTCGATGGGTATTAATAAATAATGCGGCCCTTGTGGATCGGTTGCCCACTGATTGAAGGCCGGGTTTAGCTCATATAATTCATCAATTTCAATCTCAGCGAGCTCAGATGCTTTCGCCAAATCGATCTGTTTAACGACGTCAATCTTCTCAAAGTAAGGCTCGTTGGGTATCTCTAATAAGTCGATATTGTATTGTTCGGCGTGCGATAAAATGTGAGTAATGGCGATGAGTTTAGGCACATATCGAAGCGTTTCTTTACGAAGTTTTAACGACCAGAAATCTAATTCTTTTCCAGAGCGCTGGTTTTTTTTAATGGCTTTGGATATGTTGCCACCACCTGCATTGTAGGCGGCTAAGGCTAGAAACCAGTCACCATTAAAGCGCGTGGATAATTTGCCCATATAATCTAATGCCGCGTGAGTAGACGCGTACACATCGCGCCTGCCGTCATACCACCAGGTTTGTTTTAAACCATAATAACGCCCGGTAGATGGGATGAATTGCCAAAGGCCAGACGCTCTGCCGTGAGAGTAGGCAAACGGTCTAAAAGCACTTTCAATAACCGGTAGCAGCGCGAGTTCGCCTGGTAACTGACGCTTTTCGATTTCATCAACAATAAAGTAGAGATAAGGTGCCGCATTTTTTTGTACGCGTGCCAGGTATTCTGGGTGCCTGAGGTACCAATCAACTTCGGACTGGATTCGTTCGTTTTCTACAGCGGGAAATTGATACAAGGCAAGTAACCGTTGCCACAACCCCTCGGCAGACTGAGTCGAGTTGGATCTGACCGAAGTATTTTCAATTATTGCAAGGCTTGAATCGCTAACAAGCTCAGGTGCAAATTCAGTTTGAGTGTCGGGCCGAGGTTGTTCGAATGTACAAGAAACCAACAGAAAGAAGCTAACAAATAAAAGAAACTTAATTATTTTATTTGTGATTAAATATTGCATTAAGAGGAATTTATAGTGAAGTTAATTGATCTGGTGATTATAGTTTGTTTAAACAATGTCGAATAAGAAAAATTCACCTTTAAAGTCCCCGATTGGACTTCGCCGTTGGTTTAAAACGCCGATTGGCGAAATATACCGACGCGCAGAATCCACGCTATTGAGTCAAAAATTGAGTGAAAACTTTCGCGCTGAAGTATTACAGTTAGATTTTGTTGGCTGGGAAGACGAGTTTCATGAAGCGATGCGTTTTGCGCATTATACGATTGTAGATAAGAAAACCAGTGGTAAGACAAAATATACCCGTGTGGTAGGCGAGGCGGATAGCTTGCCCATTGATACGCATAGCGTGGATATTGTCATCATGCCGCATACATTGGAATTTGAAGACAATCCACATCAGGTTTTACGTGAAGTAAATCGAATTTTAAAGCCTGAAGGCATCATATTATTGATGGGTTTTAATCCCTGGTCGCTTTGGCATTTACCACGCTTTTTACCTAAAGCCTGGCAAAAAACACCCTGGAATGGCCGTTTTATTAGTCGATACAGGGTGATTGATTGGCTCAAATTGCTGAATTTTGATATCGAGGTCAGTCAAGGTTGCTGTTTATTCCCTTTAGTTAAAAACCAAAAACAACAGAAGCAAAAAATAATTCAGAAAATGGCCGCTAGGCTACCTTTTATACCTGCGGTTTATTTTGTAATGGGAGTAAAACGCGTGTCCGGTGGCACAGCCATTTTTCATTTCAAGGACTTAAAAAACCGATTCATTTCACCTTTAGCGGAGCCCGCAGTAAAAACTATTTATGTTGAAAAAAAACGTGCAAATATACACTGACGGAGCGTGTCGAGGAAACCCTGGCATTGGTGGTTGGGGGGCGACATTAAGCTACAACGGTACGTTTAAAGAGATTTATGGCGGTGAGCTGGATACAACCAATAACCGGATGGAAATGATGGCCGTTATTCAGGCGCTCAACTTATTAAAGAAGCCCTGTATCGTTACCTTGAACAGTGATTCCAAATACGTGCTCCAAGGTATCAATGACTGGATGCCTAACTGGAAAAAAAGAAACTGGAAAACGGCCGCTAAACAACCGGTTAAAAATGTAGACTTATGGAAGCAGATAGACCAATTAGCCCAACCACACGAAATTAAATGGGTTTGGGTTAAGGGTCATAGTGGAAACGCAGGTAACGATCGGGCCGATGAGTTAGCTAACCTGGGTATAGATTCGTTATGAGACAAATCGTATTGGATACGGAAACAACCGGATTAGAACCTAAGCAGGGACATCGGATCATTGAGGTGGGTTGCGTCGAACTCATTAATCGCCGTCTGACCGGCAATAACTTCCATTTTTATCTCAATCCACAACGCGACATTGATGAAGGGGCCGTTGCCGTTCACGGCTTAACCAGTGAATTTCTCTCAGATAAACCCCTTTTCGAAAATATTGCCGAAGATCTGTTTAGTTATTTAAAAGACGCAGAAGTGGTTATTCATAATGCGGCCTTTGACGTCGGCTTTATCAATCACGAGTTTCGTTTGATGGGGTCAGAGCACACAGATATGGCATCGTGGTGTGAGGTGACTGACTCACTTTATATGGCCAGAAAAATGTTCCCCGGCCAGCGCAATAGTCTGGATGCGCTGTGTAAACGATTTGAAATTGACAATAGTCAGCGTCAATTACACGGTGCCCTATTGGACGCCGAAATACTCGCCGACGTCTATTTAATGATGACAGGTGGGCAAAATTCTTTATTTGTAGAAGACAGTGCGGCGAGTGTTGAGTTTGAACAAAAAACGTTCGACGTGAATAGAGCTAAATTAACCGTCATTAAGGCGAATAATGAAGAAATAGAGCAGCACCATCAACGCCTGGAAGCGATAAAAAAAGTAGCGGGTGGGCGCTGCGTTTGGGGCAATAGCAATAAAACAGTTGAACAAACTAACTAAGGTAGAGGGATTGAATGAACATTAATATAAATAAAACATTGCTGGTGCTTTTGTTTTTGACGCTGGCAATGCCAGCGATAAGCGTTGCCGTTGATATAAAAACGACGCTAACAAATAAGGATCTTGATAAGAAAAAACAGTCAGAATCCAATAAGTACTTAACGGCTAAGCAAGCGTACGAGGTCGTTATAAAAAATCCTAGTGAGGTATTGTTTATTGACGTAAGAACGCCATCAGAAATTGAATTTGTCGGTTGGACGCCACTGGTTGACGCGGTCATTCCTTATATGGACAACGACTTTGACGAATGGGACGAAAAGAATAGTCGCTATACGAAGGTCATCAATGGTGACTTCCCTATCGTTTTTGAAGACCTTGTAGCTGCAAAAGGAATAAATAAAAACAGCCCAATCATCTTTATTTGTCGTGCGGGTACGCGTAGTTCAAGAGCAGCTAGCTTAGCCACTAAATTAGGTTATACCCAGGCTTATACGGTAATAGACGGTTTTGAAGGGGATAAAGAAAAAACAGGGCCAAATAAAGGGCATCGCACCGTTAACGGCTGGAAAAATAGTCAACTCCCATGGAGCTATGAAGTAGATGGTTTAAGGATATTGGTTGATCAATAATAAGGCCATACAAATTCCTTCTGTGCGAATAAAATAATAACGTTAGCAGCTCGCTCATATTTCCTCACCAGAAGGTGATTTAACAAAACGGTTGAGCCAAATGTTTGGTAAAATGCCCTTTTTTTAAACGCGGTAATTAGTCATGACAGTTCGAACTCGTTTTGCCCCTAGCCCCACGGGTTATTTACACGTAGGCGGCGCGAGAACCGCGTTGTTTTCCTGGCTTTTTGCAAAAAAAATGCAGGGTAAATTTATTCTACGTATCGAAGATACAGATCGCGAGCGCTCAACGGAAGAATCCGTCCAGGCTATTTTTGATGGTATGCAATGGTTAGGCCTAAGCCACGACGAAGGACCGTTTTTTCAAACGGATAGCTTTTCGCGCTATGCAGAGGTTATTCAACAATTGGTCGAACAGGGTGACGCTTATCACTGTTACTGCTCGGCAGAAGAAGTAGAAACCGTCCGAGAGCAGCAACGCGCGAATAAACAAAAGCCACGCTACAACGGTCGTTGTCGTCATCGTACAGATGCGCCTGAAGGCGTGAAGCCCGTTGTACGCTTTAAAAACCCGGAGCAAGGTGTTGTCGTATTCGATGACCTGGTACGTGGAAAAATAACGATCAGTAATGACGAACTCGATGATCTCATTATTGCTCGTTCTGATGGCACGCCAACGTACAATTTAACGGTGGTGATCGATGACTTAGATATGAAGATGACGCATATCATTCGTGGTGACGACCATATCAACAATACCCCCAGGCAAATTAATATCATGAAAGCCATAGGAGGGGAGGTTCCTCTGTTTGCGCACGTACCGATGATTTTGGGTGACGACGGTGCGCGTTTGTCGAAACGGCACGGCGCGGTGAGCGTGATGCAGTATCGCGATGAGGGCTTTTTACCCGAAGCCTTGTTAAATTATTTGGTTCGACTCGGCTGGTCGCACGGCGATCAGGAAATTTTCAGCCGAGATGAAATGATTGCACTGTTTGATATTAAAGACGTCAATAGAACGGCATCTGCTTTTAATACCGAGAAACTGCTTTGGATTAATCAGCAATATATTATGAGCAGCCAGCCTGAACGCTTAGTTGAACCCTTAACGGAACAATTAAAAATGCTGGGCTGTGACGTAGAAAATGGCCCCGATTTACTTGAGTTGGTTAAAACTCAACAAGAACGTGCCAAAACGCTAAAAGAAATGGCCGAAAAAAGTCTGCTTTTTTATCAGGATTATGACGAATTTGAAGAAAAGGCCGCAAAAAAGAATTTAAAACAAGCGGCGCTAGAACCCTTACAAATAATGCTGGAGAAATTTGAACAATTAATCGATTGGTCGAAAGAGCCCTTGCATCAGGTGGTGTTAGATACCGCAGAAGCGCTAGAGTTAAAATTAGGTAAAGTGGCTCAGCCATTACGCGTTGCATTATCTGGCGCCTCGGCTTCCCCTGCGATCGACGCAACGTTATTTTTAATGGGTAAAGAACGTTGCCTTAAAAATATTAAAAAAGCCATTGATTACATAAAGTTGAGCTAGAAAGACGTTTGTAAATTCGTTTGGGCCGCATCCTTATCAGCACAAAAGTTAAAATTCATCGCTAACTGGGCTAGACACTCAAGGTATCATTCAGTACAATTCGCGTCCTGCCGAGAGGGGCCATAGCTCAGCTGGGAGAGCGCAACACTGGCAGTGTTGAGGTCAGCGGTTCGATCCCGCTTGGCTCCACCAATTTTGGTGATAAAGTGATTTAGACGATTCACTTTTGTTAGATAAGAAATTAGTCCCCATCGTCTAGAGGCCTAGGACACCGCCCTTTCACGGCGGTAACAGGGGTTCGAACCCCCTTGGGGACGCCACTACATTAAGTAGTAATTTCAAAGGCTTGCAGAGATGCAGGCCTTTTTTATGTCTGCTAATATTTCAGATGCCTGAGCTATCCCCGAGGTCTTTTTGATGTATTTGCCATAGTTGGGGGATTGCTCGGGGTTAGAATGATTCTCATCTTCTGAGGGGCGTTTTCAGGGGTGTTTTATG